>NZ_JAXAVW010000011.1:0-251388 GCF_033949945.1 Lentzea miocenica | reverse complement strand
CTAGCGTGCAAGAGCATGACCGCGATCATCTCCACTGCGTACAGCCGGGATCTGGGCGACGAACTACGCCACCTGCGAGAGACCTGCACGACGCTGGGCGGCCGCGCCATGGCCGTCCAGCTCGGGTGGGACCCGAGCAAGGTGTCGAACATCGAGACCGGCAAGGCCCGCGCCAGCGACGTCGACCTCGCCCAGTACCTGGCGACGTGCGGCAAGGACCTGGACTTCCTTCAGGAGTTCAGCAACCGGTACCGCCACGCCTTCGACCTCTACTACGCCCAGGCACCGGGCACTCTGCGTACGCTCGCCATGGTTGAGTCGATGGCCACGAAGATCTTCGCCTACGAGATCTTGTCAATACCGGGTCTCCTGCAGACGGAATCTTACGCACGCGCGCTGTTCACGGAGATTGGCAGCGGGTCGCTGGAAGACATCGAGAAAGGTGTCGAGCGCCGTATGGGGCGGCAGAGCATCTGGCGGCGGCCGTATCGCCCCGAATGCGTGTTCTACGTGCACGAAGTGGCGCTTCGGATGCGGATCGGCGATGCCAAGGTCATGGAAGACCAGTACCTGCGGCTTCTCTTCAACGCGCACATCCTGCGAGTCGTGCCGGCGACCATCAAAGGCTTCGCGTTCCGCTCGAAGTGCACGCTGTTCGAGTTCAGCAAGGCGTCACCCTTGGCCTACACGGAGACCGATCTGGCCAAGGTGTTCGCCCAGGGCCCGGAGGCCCTCGCGGCGAGTAGGAAGCTCTTCGAGCGGCTGGATGCCGTCGCCCTGGATGAGGAACAATCGAAGAACAGGCTGGCGGAGTACGTCAGCGGACTTCGAGAGGATCCTCATGACCCGCGAACGGACCTGGCGTAAGAGTTCATACAGCACCGAGGACCACGAAGGTGACTGCGTGGAGGTTTCGCTGGCTCACGACGCCCTGGTCCGGGACTCGAAGAACGCGAGCGGCGGCGTCCTCGCGTTCTCCGCCCCTGCCTGGCGCGACCTGATCAGCTGGCTGGGCTCTCGCTGACCACCGCGGTCCTGGCCGCGGCCTCGGCCTTCGCTATTCGCAGCAGCGCCCCGGACACCCCGATCAGCAGGAACGCCATCCCTGTCGCCACGCTGAAGCTGAGCTGGTCGAACGTCGCGGCGCCCAGGGCCGACGTGAGCATCGCGCCCACCAGGCACACCGCGATCCCGCGGACGCTCTCGTCCCTGGACAGCGCGCGGGCCCTCAGCGCCGCGTAGATGCCGCCGACGAACAGCAGGACGTAGGCGAGCAGGCCCAGGTAGCCGTTCTCGATCATCGTCAGCAGGTACTGGTTGTCGAGGATCGTGTACTTGGAGGGCAGGAAGGTGCCGAAGCCGCGGCCCAGCCACGGGTGTTTGGCGATCTCCAGCCACGCGCCGTCGTAGTCCTTGGTGCGGCCCTGGAACGACGGGTCGTCCTCGATGTTGGAGAACATCGACGTCACCGTGCCGAACAGGCCCGGCACCACGGCCGAGGCGCCGCCGAGGAACAGCGCGCCGACGCCGAGCAGCGGCAGACCGCGCCGCCGGGGGAGCAGCAGGCCGAGCACGATGCCCGTCACCACGAGGCCGATGATCGCCGTGCGGGACAGCGACAGGATGGCCATCAGGCTCAGCAGCGACAGGGCCGTCCACCAGCGGCCGACCGGTTCGCCGCGGTCCTTCGCCTGGAACACGAAGTGCGCGGCGAACGGCACGCCCAGCACGCAGACCAGGCCGAACTCGATGGGGTGGTTCACGGTGCCGGCCGGGCGGAAGAAGATGGACCGCGACTCCAGCGCCGAGTAGCCGTTGTCCTGCACGCGCAGGCCCGGCAGCGTGATGTACGACGCCAGGTCGAGGCCCAGGCCGAACTGGATCAGGCCGACGAACGCGCCGAACGTCAGGCAGCCCACCATCACCTTGAGCATGCGGCTCAGGCGTTCACCGCTGCGGACCGCGTCGATGACGAACACCGCGAGGGCGGACATCGCCACGATCCGGATCAGCGCCGAGTCGGACACCGACAACTCGTCGGCCGGCAGGTACCGGCGGGTGGCCAGCGCGTACGTCATCAGGTGCAGCGAGACGTAGACGCCCAGCAGCGTGCGGACGGTGTTGCGGCCCTTGGCCAGGCCGAGGTGGTCGACGAGGTGCGCGGCGAACCACACGATCGCGAGGCACAGCGCCACGAACAACGCCGGCGGCAGCGTGATCGGGACGAACGCGATGGTGAACCTGGCGGGGACGGCGAGCAGTGCCAGCAGGTAGAAGATCAGCAGCGTGGCACCGTCGGCACGCTGCTGGGTCAGTCGTCCTTGGTCGGCCATGCCGGGTCTGGGGGCTTGGGTGCGGGGATGATGACGGTCTTCTGGTGCGCGTTCGGCAGGCCCTGGCTCTGGACGATCGGCCGGTGGGGCTGGCCGCCGTTGCCGTTGTTCGGCGGCGGTGCATGCGGTTGCGGCCGGACCGGGGCGAGGGGCTGCGGCGTGGTGTCCTTCTCGGACGGTGCCGCGCCGGATTCCTTGTCCTTGCGGCGTTTCGCCCTGAGCATGATCGAGTCGGCGGCGAACGTCGAGGCGATCGTCAGCAGCAGCAGCACCACGGTGGCCGCGCCGACGTACCGGACCTTGCCGCCGATCTTGGCAGAGGCCGTGGTCGGCTTCACCAGGATCTGCGCCGTGATGAACGTCTGCTCGGGCGCGTTCAACGCCTTCTGCTGCGCCGCGAGCTCGTTCACGGTCTTCTCGAGCACCTTGCCGACGAGGCCCTCCGCCGACTCGGCCGAGTCAGCCTCGGTCGAGACGAACAGCAGCGGGCCGCCGACGGGGCCGGTGTTCGCGGTGTAGGTGGCCGTCGAACCCTTGCCCGCCAGTTCCTCCGCCGTCTTCGGGTCACCCAGGACCTGGGTCAGGATCTGCGCGGTGGTCGTCAGGCTGCCGTCGAACTGCAGCAGCGGGTTGACCTTGACCACGTCCTCGGGCTTGGTGTTCCCCGAGTACTTTCCGCCGGCCGCGGGGGAGGTGAGGACCAGCACGCCGCTCGACTCGTACCGCGTGGGCACGGTGATGTAGACGTACAGCGCGAGGACACCGGTGAGCAGCACCGCGGGCAGGGCTATGTACCACCGCCGCCGCAGCACTCGTACGGTTCCCCAGAAGTCCATCAAAATCCCCGATCCGCGGCTCGGTCTTGCGAACGCACAATTCGTAGGGTATCGCCTGCCTGGAAAATCGGGGTGAGCTGCCAACTGTTACAGGCCGTAGCTGACGAGCGATGAAGGAAAGGAATCCAGGAGGCAGCATGCGTGCAGGACGACTGACCGTGACCATCGCGGCCATTCTCGTGGTCGTCGGTGGGACAACGGCTTACGTCGTCTCGGCGGCCGGTGACGCCAAGACCCCGGAAGGGGCTCAGCAGGTGTCGCAGGCCAAGACCGGTGATCTGTTGTTCGTCGATCTCGCGGGCGGGCAGAACCGGGTCGAGAAGCTCGCCGACGGTGGTGCCCGCACCCCGACCGAGCTGGCCTGCCAGCGGTTCTACGCCGCCGGTGGCACGAGCGTGTGCCTGAAGCTGTCCGGTCCCGGCCCGTCCTACGCCGCCGAGGTCAGCCGCGAGGGCAAGCCGGTCAAGACCATCCCGCTGCCCGGCATCCCGAGCCGCGCGAAGGTGTCGCGGTCCGGGAACGTGGTGTCGTGGACCAGTTTCGTCACCGGCGACTCGTACTCGGTGCCCGGCGGCTTCTCCACCCGCACTGGCTGGTTCGACGTGCGCACCGGTGAGACCGTCGAGTCGATCGAGCACTTCGCCGCCACTGTGGAGGGTGCTCCGCTCACGGCGAGTGACGCCAACTACTGGGGTCTCACGGTCGGTTCCGACGACAGGACCTTCTACGCGACGCTCGCCAGCGGCGGTTTCACCTGGCTGGTCAAGGGCGATCTCGTCAGCAAGTCCGTGACGTCGTTGCGCCGCGACGCCGAGTGCCCGTCGCTCTCGCCGGACGGCACGAAGGTCGCGTACAAGAAGCGCATCGGCCGTCTCGGGCCGTGGGACCTCGCGGTGCTGGACCTCGCGACCAACGAGGAGAAGCGGCTGCCCGGCACGGCAGGCGTCGACGACCAGGCGACCTGGCTCACCGCGGACGAACTCGCGTTCGCCGCGGTGCCGAAGGACGCCAAGCTGCCCGCGGTTCACGTGATCCCTGCCGACGGCTCGCAGCCCGCCAGAGTGCTGATCCCGGACGCCACCTCGCCGTCCCCGGTCATGTAGCGAGCTCGCGGCGGAGCACCTTCTCCAGCTCATGTCCTGCCGCATCCCAGGAACGTCCCTCCACACTGGACGCGGCCGCTCTGGCGATCGCGTCGAAGTCCGGCGATGTGACCACTTCGGACAACGCACGCGCCAGTGAGTGCGGGGTGGGCGCCGCGTACCGGACGTGGTCGTTGTCCAGGACTACGCGGTTGAAGTGCGCGTCGTTCACCACGGGGACACATCCGGCCGCGAGCATCTCGTGCGGCACCAGCGACACGTTGGTCATCGACAACGACAACCCGGCGAAGCAACGGTTGTAGATGGCGTTGAGCTCGTCGGGCGTGACGAGGCCGTGGTCGTGGAACTGCGGCCCCAGCTGCCCGATCTTCTCGCCGTAGACGTGGATCTTCAGATCAGGGTGCTTCTCGGCGAACACCTCCAGCGCGAGCAGGCCGAGTTCGAACGCGCGCCGCGGCGCCTTGCGCCGGGCGTAGAAGACGATGCCGTCGCGCTGGTCGTCACCCAGCTTGTACCGGTCGGCGTCGCAGCCGAAGTCGAAGTGGTCGGCGGGCATGCCGTGGTCGTCGCGGACCTTGTCGGCGAGGAACCGGCCGGCGGTGAAGCCGTGCATGCCCATCCGATAGGTGTTCTCCGCCAACGCGTACAGCCCGCCCGACGGGTAGAACCACGGCTCGTAGTCCTGCACGAGGTAGAACCTCTTGCCGGCACAAGGGTCGTTGAACGCCGGGTACGCCGTGATCCAGGCCGTCGCGAACACCGCGTGCGCGTCGGCCATGCCGTCGGTCACGTCGTGGATCGAGCCCTTGAAGAACGGGAACGCTTCCCTGATACCGGGTTCGAGGTCGGCGACCGTGTTGCCGAACGTGTCGTACAGGTAGAGCTTGCACTCGTGGCCAAGCGACTCCAGATGCCGGACGAGCCGGAACATCGTGGTGTGGCCGCCGGATCCCTTGGACGGGGGAGTGGTGACCCAGTTGACGACGAGCTTGCCGTCCTGGGGGATCGGCGGGATCACCACCGGTCTGCGCGACTCGACGTCGGCCTTGCGGACGTCGTCCAGGCGCACGGGCAACTCCTCGCCCTCGACGCCGAGCCTGCGGGTCGCGGCGGTGAGCAGGCGGGCGCCGAGTTCGCGCGCCCCCTGCTCCCGGACGATCTTCGTGACCTGCCTCAGTCGTCTCATGACGCCTTCCTGCGCAGCACGCCAAGGATTTCGTGTCTCATCGGGAACACCACGACCGCGTAGGCGAGGCAGGACAGCGCACCGCCGGCCAGGATCTGCAGCAGCTCGCTGTCGATCACGTTCCGGACCGCCAGCACCACGGCGACCATCAGCACACCACCGAGGAACGGCCGCAGCAGCCGTGCGCCCAGCGCACCCGCACGAATGCCGTAGGGCTTGAACGTGACCAGGTACGCGGGAGTGATGATCAGGACGGCGACGATCACGTGCGCCGCCGCGACCCCGCGAATGCCGTCGAGGTGCGCGCCCAGTGCCAGCAACGGCACCAGCGCGGCCAGCCAGACCAGGTGGATCCACAGGATGGCCCTGGACCGGCCGGCGGACGCCAGGAAGTCGTAGCCGAGCTCCAGGGCGACCCGGACCGCGCCGAGCAGCACCAGCAACGCCAGGGCGGTCGCCGCGGGCGCCCAGCGTTCGCCGTAGACGACGCGGATGAGCGGTTCGGCCAATGCGGCCAGCAGCACGCACGCGGGAACGGTGACGAGGGCCAGGAGTCCCAGCGCGCGGCCGAACGACTTCTGGAACAGCTCGGGATCCTCACGGACCTTCGAGAAGGCCGCCAGCGACACGCTTCTGACCGGTGCGGAGAACGCCGCCACCGGCCAGCTCGCCAGGTTGAACGCCAGCAGGTAGTAGCCGAGCGGCACGGTGCCGAGCATCGCGCCGACCACGATGTAGTCGACGTTCATCACGCCGAAGATCAGCAGGCTCGACCCGGCGAGCGGCAGGCCGAACGCCAGCAGTTCCTTGGCCTGGGCCCGATTCCAGCCCGGCCGGAAGCGGTCCTCGGTGAGCCAGAACATGATGACGGCGGCCGACAGGTTCTGCGCGATCCGCTGCCACGCGAGGCTCCACGCGCCGAAACCCATCAGCGCCAGCACGACGGCCACCGCGGTGCCGCAGACGAACGCGGCGGTGTCGGCGTAGAACTTGTGGTCCTGCCGGAAGTTCCGCTGCATCATCGCGCCCGGCACGGCGGTCGCGCCGGCGATCACCAGCGCCACCGACATGAGCTGGATGACGCCGGCCGCCTCGGGGGCGTCCATCGCGTTGGAGAACCACGGCGCGCCGGCCCAGCAGATCAACGCCAGCAGCGTGCCGGACGCGAGTGACAGCGTCGTGACGGTGGGCGCCATCTCCTCGATCGGGCCGTTGTGGCGCACGAGGGCCGCGCTGACACCGAGTTCGGACACGCTCAGCACGATGTTGAGCACGACCAGGGCGACCGCGAAGACACCGAACTGCTCTGGCGCGATCAGCCGGGCCAGCAGGACGCTGATGCCGACCGCCGCGAGGCGTTGGAGCAGCGAGTTGATCGCGCTCCAGCGGATCGCGCTGGAAACCTTGCTTTCGAGCTTGCCGTTGTCCTGTTCGGGGGTCTTCTGGTCCGCGGCCGTCACCACTCGCCCCGCCACTTCCAGCGCTGCGTGCTCGCCCACAGCTTCGCGCGCTTGTAGGCGTGCGGGGCGAGGAACAGCTGGGTGCGGCTGAGGAACGACGGGCTGAACTTCTGGCGGCGCAGGAGTGCCCGGTACTCCGGCAGCGTCTCCATCTCGGGGTAGGTCTCGCGGGCGAAGTCGACGAGTTCCTTCTCAGTCCCGTCGAGCTGGTCGCGGTCGTGCAGCCGGACCGCGCGCCACAGCGCGTCACTCGCGATGGCCTTGCGCGCCAAAGTCTTCAGCCGCGCGGGCAGGCGGGGGTTCTGCTCCAGCACCAGGTCGAACACGTCCCGGCGCTGTTCCAGATCAGCGAACACCGACTTGAACGTCGTGCGCATCATGGAGTTCTCGTGCACCCGGTAGTAGGCGCCGGGCTTGCCGCTGACGTACCCGATGTCGGACACGGCCGCGATGCGCAGCCACATCTCCAGGTCGCCTGCGTGCGGCAGGTCGGAGCGGTAGCCACCGACCTTCTGCTGGATCTTGGTGCGCACCACGACCTCCGGCGAGGAGATCACGTTGCGGCTGCTGCGGAACCGGTTCTCGATCCAGTCCTCGCCGCGCCACACCTTCGCCGACGTCGGCAGCTGGGTGACCTTCGGCAACGCGTTGTGGTCGCTGTAGTACACGACGCGGCCGTACACCATGCCCACTTCGGGGTTCTGCTCGAAGACCTCGGCCGCGCGTTGCAACGCACCGGGCGCCAGCAGGTCGTCCGCGGACAGCAGCACCGTGTAGTCGGCGCTCGCCCAGTCCAGCAGGCCCTCGTTGTAGGTGGCGATGTGCCCCTTGTTCACCTCGTGCCGGTATCCCTCGACGCGCTTGTCGGCGGCCATCAGTTCGGCCATCACCTCAGGAGTGTTGTCCGACGACGTGTCGTCGATCACCAGCACTCGGACGTCCACGCCTGGCTGGTCGAGGACGCTGCGGACGCAGGCCGGTAGGAAGTGGGCGTAGTTGTAACAGGGGATCACGACGTCCACTGTGGGAAGCGTTGGCACAACCTGACTATCGGTACCGCGCCCCATTCGTTAGCCCCGCAACGTTTTGGGCCCATCGGGCGATGTAGGCGATGACCGGAGTAAGGGGAGTCATGGCCGACCACGTCATCCTGACGCGCTTCAACCTGCCTTCAAAGGGCGCCGAAAGTTACGTCCGGGCAAAGGAAGGATGGCTGACCGAACGCGTTGCGCTGTTCGAGCGCTACTGCCTGCCATCGGTGCTCGCGCAGACGGACAAACGGACGCGTTGGCTCATCTATTTCGACCCCGAATCACCGAAATGGCTCAAGGACAAAATCGCCGAACATGGCGATGCGTACACGCCCGTTTACCGCGCGGAGGTTTCGCGGGAAGAGCTGAGATCGGACATCCGGTCGCTTTACCGTCAGGTCGGCTCCGAGCTCATCACCACGAACCTCGACAACGACGACGGCCTGTCCGTGGACTTCGTCGAACGCCTCCGCGCCGCACCCCGTCCCACCACGACCGCGGCGTACTACCTGGTCAACGGCCTGATCAAGTCCCCTGGCGGCCTCTACCACCGCGTCGACCGGCACAACGCCTTCGTCTCGGTCCGCGAGACCTGGGACGAGCCGGTGACCTGCTGGGCGCACTGGCACAACCAGATGCACCTGCACTTCCCCGTCGTCGAACTCGGCGGTGCACCCGGTTGGCTGCAGGTCGTGCACGGCAGCAACGTGTCGAACCGCACACGCGGCCGGCTGGTCTCGCCCGAGCCCTACAGGGCGTCGTTCGGTGACTCGCTTGATGATGTCGCTGAGCCTGGTGTGGCCGCTGTCGCACAGGACCGGCTGGTGGCTCAGCCCGTCCGGTTCATGCGTGACTCCGGACGGGTGGCGGCCAAGAACGCGGCCATGAAGGTGCTGGGCAGAGGCGGCTTCGAGAAGATCAAACAGAAGCTGGCTGCTCGCGGTTGATTCCGTAAGCCACAACTAGCGTCACGGTGAGTGCGATCAGCGCCACCGTGACGCCGGTGCCGAAGCTCGCGAACTGCAGCAGCAGTCCGAACGCGACGGACGAAACGAGACGGCCGAGCGCCTGCCCGGTCTGCACCACCGACAAGCCCGACGCGCGGAGCGACTCCGGCGCCGACTCGCTCACCTTGGCCGACAGCACGCCGTCCGTGGCCGCGTAGAACAGCCCGTGCAGCAGCAGTGCGGCGATCGCCACCCCCAGCCCGCCCTCCGGGATGAACAGCAGCGCGTACACGCCCAGCAACAGCCCGTGGCCCATGAGGAACATCCGCCAGCGCCCGACCCTGTCGGCGAGCCTCCCGAGCGGCGCGGCGGCCGCGAGGAAGACGACCGCCGTGCCGAGCGGGAGCAGGGGCAGCCAGCCGAGTGAGATGTTCGTGGCCTTCTGCACCAGCACGTAGACGAACGCGTCCGACACCGTCGCCAGCCCCAGCATCCCGGCGGAGAGCGTGGTCCGGCGGAAGTGCTTGTCGGTGAGCAGGTTGAGCCCGGCCTTGAACGACGGCCGCGGCCCCTTGGGCGCCTTGTCCGCGGGCGTGTCCCGCACGAACGAGATCAGCACGATCAGCCCGATGACCGCGAACGCCGCGGACACCGCGAAGATCGGCCCCGGCACCATCCCGATCTGCGCGAGCAGCAGGAACGTCACCAACGGCCCCAGCAGCGCGCCGAACGTGTCCATGCTCCGGTGCACGCCGAACGCGGCCCCGAGCCGGTCCTCCGGCGTGGCCAGCGAGATCATCGCGTCCCGCGGCGCCGTCCGGATGCCCTTGCCCGCCCGGTCCGCCGCCATCAGCGCGCCGATGCCGAACGGCGACGCGCCCACCAGCGGGAAGAAGATCTTCGTGACGGCGGACAACCCGTAGCCGGCGGCCGCGACGGCCTTGGGCCTGCGGAACTTGTCCGACACCGCGCCGCCGACGAGCCGCAGCGCCGCCGTGGCACCGGTGTAGATGCCGTCGAGCAGGCCGAACTGCGCGTAGCCCAGCTGCAGCGTGAAGAGCAGGTACACCGGCAGGAACGCGGTGATCATCTCGGCCGAGATGTCGGTCAGCAGGCTGACCGTGCCCAGCGCGAACACCGTGCTCGGCAACCGTTTGCGGAAGTCGGTCTTGGCGGGGCGGGAGGAGGCGACGTACATGCGGGCCTACCTGCCCGCTGCTCGGGCTGATGGCGTCTGCAAGTACCACCAACTCTTGATCGAATCGCCTGTACCTACTACCAACTCGTTCGGCGTCCGTCGAACAGGTTGGTAGTAGGAAAGTGCCTGTTGATGTTGGGTTGGTGGTACTTGCAGACGCCAGAACAGCATGCGGGTCACCAGCTCAGGGTCTGGTGCCACACCTCGAGCGACAACAGCGTCCAGATGCGCGGCTGCTCGTTGCGGTCACCCGAGTCGTGGTCGTCGAGCAGCGATCGCACCGCGGCCCGGTCGAAGGTCTTGCCCACGAACGACGTGGGCCCGGTCAGCAGGTCGTAGGCCATGTCCCGCAGGCCGTCGCGGAACCACGCGTCCAGCGGCACCTTGAAGCCCGACTTCGGGCGGTCCACGATGTCGGCCGGCAGGTGCTGGCGCGCGACCTCCTTCACGACCCACTTGGTCGTGCCGCCGCGCACCTTCACGTTGCTGGGCAGCGAGAACGCGAGTTCGGCCACCCGGTGGTCGAGGAACGGCGGGCGCAGTTCCAGTGACGCGGCCATCGACATGCGGTCGCCGCGTTCCAGCAGGTTGTCGGCGAGCCAGGTGTGCGAGTCGGCGTAGAGCATGCGCCGCAACGCGTCCCCGCGCCCGTTCTCGTACGGGGCCAGCACGGACCTCGTCGCCGGTCCGCCCAGCAGCGTCGCCCGTTCGGACACCGTGAACGGCGCGAACCAGCCGCGCATGCGTTCGGCGTACGAGGGTTCGGCGATGGCGCGCAGCGCGATGCCCAGCCGTGCCTTCGATGCCGGGAGGGCCTTCTCCAGCCGCCGCAGAGCGAACGAGGGGAGTGCGCCGGCGAGCCGGGTGGCCTGGGCGAAGCGGTACTTCGGGTAGCCGCCGAAGAGCTCGTCGCTGCCCTCGCCGGACAGCACGACCTTCACGTCGCGGCGGGCCAGCTCGGCGAGCCGGAACACGGCCACGTCGGCGGGTTCGGACAGCGGGGCGTCGCGGTGCCAGGACAGCTTGGCCCAGCTGTCGCGGAAGTCGTCGGCCGTGACGATGACGTTGTGGTGCTTGCTGCCGACGATCCCGGCGACCTTCTCGGCCCAGTGGATCTCGTCGACGCGCGGGTCGCCGAAGCCCGCGGAGAACGTGTGCAGCTCGGAGTCGCCGCGTTCGCGCGCCACCAGAGCCGTGATCAGCGACGAGTCCACGCCGCCGGACAGGTACGCGCCGACCGGCACGTCCGCGACCAGCGCGTCCCGCACGGACGCGGTCAGCGCCTCGTCGACCAGCCGGACGGCTTCCTGCGGTGTGACCTGCCTGATCTCCGACGAGCGCGGCAGCTCCCAGTACGGCGACGTCCGCACCTCGCCAGAAGCCGAAACGACCAGGTGGTGGCCCTGCGGCACCTTCCGGACGCCGCGCACCAGCGTGTGCGGCGCGGGCACGGAGCGGTGCGCCAGGTAGTCGTGCAGCGACTCCTGGTCGACCTCGGCCGAGCCGATCGCGGGCAGCAGCGCCTTGATCTCGGACGCGAACGCGAACATCGAGGAGTCCGCGTAGTAGTACAGCGGCAGGATGCCCAGCCGGTCGCGGAACAGGTGCGTCTCGCCGGTCCTGGCGTCGTGGATCGCGTACGCGAACTGGCCGCGCAGCTTCTCCACACCCGCCGCGCCGTGCTGTTCGTACAGCGCCAGCAGCACCTCGGTGTCGCCGTTCGTCTTGAACGGGTACGCGAGCCCGGTGCGCAGCTGCTTGTAGTTCAGGATCTCGCCGTTGAACGCGATCGTGGTCGTTCCGGACGCGCCCGCCATCGGCTGCGGTGAACCGGCCAGGTCGATGATCGACAGCCGGGTGTGGGCGAAGCCGATCGAGCCGTCCGACCAGAAGCCGCTGTCGTCCGGGCCGCGGTGGTGCAGCCGCTTCGCCATCTCGGCGAGCAGCTCACGGGCCACGGGCGCGCCGTCGAACCGTCTGACGCCTGCGATTCCGCACATGGGTTCAGCGCCCTTCCGCGAGCTGCATGAGTTCACGGGCACGGGAGTCCCACGACGAGGTCAGCACGGCCGCACGCCGTTCGGCCGGGGTCTTCAGGCCGCCGTCCTTCAACGTGAGCCGGATCTGGTCGATGAAGTCGTCGTGGCCGGACGCGATCCGGATGACGTCGGCGTACCGCTCCACCTCGGGGAAGTCCGTGGACACCACGGCCAGGCCGAGCGCCAGGTACTCCTTCATCTTGATCGGGTTCGCGTGCTTGATCCAGTCGTTGTCGAGCCACGGCATCAGCGCCACGTCGAACCCGGAGCCGTAGCCGGGGATCTGCTCGTACGCCCGGAAGTCCAGCCAGTGCACGTTGGGGTACTTCTCGTAGCGCTCCATCGAGCAGGTGGCGTCACCGATCAGCACGACCGACGCCTCGGGGAACTCCCGCGCGACCTTCTCGATCAGGTCGAAGTCCACCAGGTAGTCGTCGAGGCTGCCGAAGAACCCGATGCGCGGCCCGGCGATCGACGCGATGTCGGCGGGCAGCTCGGTGCGCCGGGTGAAGTGGTCGACGTCCACGCCGTGGTCCAGGAAGTGCGCGCGCTCACCGGTCAGCGCGGACTCTTCTTCCTGCAGAGCGCGACTCACGTAGAGCACGGTGTCCGAATTGGACAGCAGCTGGTTCTCCAGCGCGGCGATGGTGCCCTGGTCGGCCTCGGGGAACGCCGAGTGCCGATCAGAGCGGTTGAAGATCAGGCCCTTGTGCTTCATCGGCTTCACGACGTCCCACGCGGTGGGGATCGTGGCCACGACGACCGGTGTGCCCATGCGCAGGAACCAGCAAACCACGCGAACCTGAGTCCGTACGAGGACGGAGTTCAGCTTGCGCAGCCACGGCTTGCCGTAGAACGGCAGGGGAGCGGGCGTCATCACGTAGAAGTTCGGCGTCTCCGGGATCGGCCGGCGCACCAGCATCGCGACGCTCTTGGCCTTGCGCAGGATCCGGCGCAGGAACTGCGTGCTCTTGCCCGGTGACGGCATGCGCAGGCCGATGCTGTTGACCAGCAGCACCTTGCGGTGCTTGGCGACCCGGCGCAGCAGCTGGAAGTCCGAGTGCGCCCGGTTGTGGTACCACCAGTCCTGCGCCGAGAAGCACAGGTAGGCCGGTCCCTCCGAGGCCACTTCCTCCGGCCACTTCCGCATCCGGAACAGTCCCTTCAGAGCCGCCCGGTTCTTGGGCGTGCGGAAGCGCAGGCCTTCGTTCAGCAGCACGACGAGCCACATGAGGATCGCGGCGAACCTGCCGTGCCGCTCGCGGTGCAGGCGGACCCGGTTCGCGGCCAGCAATGCCCACAGCCGCGGGTTCGTGTTCGACTCGCCACCGATGTGCGTGGCGATCGCCCGCGGCTCGAACCACACGCCACCGGCGCGCAGCATGTACTCCACTTCCTCCGAATAGAGGAAATAGCGTTCGTCCAAAAGGCCGTGCTTCTCGATGACTTCGCGCTTGATGAGCCACGCGCACCCGGTCGCCCACTCGCCGTGACAGGCGCCCTGGTAGTGCTTGTCGCCGAACACCGTCGCGCCGATGCCCATCCGGCCTGCCCGGACGCCGCCGAGGAGCGCTTCGGCGAGCGAGGTGCGCAACGTGGGCTCGCGGCGCAGCGAATAGTGCACCATCCCGTCCGTGCTGAGGAGCTTCGGCACGGTGATGGGCTTGTCCGCGGCGCGCAGCGTCTCGATCGCGCCGGGGTTCAGGCGGGTGTCCGCGTTGAGCACGAGAACGTCGTGGCCAACCGCTGCTTTGATGCCGAGATTCACACCCGTCGCGAATCCTCCGTTGACCGGATTCCGGATGATTTGTGCGTCCGGTCGTGTGGCGGCGACCACACTCACGGTGTTATCGGCGGAAGCGTTGTCGACGACGATCACCTTGACGTCGTCCGGCAGCGAGGTCAGGCACCCCTCGATGACCTGTTCGCTCTGGTACGTGACGATGACCACCGCGACAGGTGACCGTTCCACAACCGCTCCTCGCTTTTGGGCTTGTGCCCGCTACATCGAGTGTTTCAGAACCACCGTTACCTGGCGGCGTGACCGCCGACCTTCACCGCGCCTTTCGGTGGGCAGCAGGGCACCTCGCGGCACCGCCCCCGCGCCCCCATATACCTGATATGAGGGCGCGGGGGCGGTGCCGCGATGCACCCGTCTGACCATCGAAATGCGGGGCAAAGGCCGGCGGTCACGCCGCCTGAATCGCCGAAGGTGTAACCGTTTCGCCCTCCGGAACGAGAACCAAGGCGTGACGTCATCGCCGCACGTGTTGATCATCGTGCAGAACCTCCCCGTGCCGCTGGACCGCCGGGTGTGGCTGGAATGCCGCGCTCTCACCAACGCCGGCTACGAGGTTTCGGTGATCTGCCCCAAGGGTCCGGGTGATCCCGCTTACCAACTCCTCGACGGAGTGCACATCTACAAGTACGCTCCGCCGCCCCAGGCCGAAGGCGCGCTGGGCTATGCGTGGGAATTCCTGTACTGCTGGGTGCGCACGGCGTTGCTGAGCGTGAAGGTGCGTGCCCGCAGGCGGTTCGACGTCATGCAGGCGTGCAACCCGCCGGACACGTACTGGGCGCTCGCGCTGCTGTGGCGGCTGGGTGGCGTGAAGTTCGTCTTCGACCACCACGACCTCAACCCCGAGGTGTTCCTGTCGCGGTTCGGCGAGCCCAAGGGTGTCGCGGGCAAGCTGCAGTACCGGATCCTGAAGTGGCTGGAGCGCCGGACGTTCCGCACGGCCGACCGGGTGACGTCGACGAACACCTCGTACCAGAAGATCGCGTGGACGCGCGGTTCCGTGCCGCCCGAGCACACCAGTGTCGTGCGCTCCGGCCCGGACACCACCGTCATGCGGCCTGTCGAGGGTGTGGACGAGCTCCGACGCGGCGGCAAACATCTGGTGGCCTATCTGGGAATCATGGGCCCGCAGGACGGCGTCGACGGCGTGCTGGAAGTCGCTAAGAGGGTCGTTTTCGACCGCGGCCGCACCGACGTCCGGTTCGCGCTGCTGGGCTTCGGCGACTGCCTCGAAGACCTGAAGAAGCAGGCCACGGCCTGGAGACTCGATCCGTACGTGGAGTTCACCGGACGGGTTGGGCCCGAACAGATCACTCGGTACCTGTCCACTTCCTCCGCCGGCCTCGGCCCGGATCCGTTGTCGCCTTTGAACGACGTGTCCACTATGAACAAGACCATGGAGTACATGGCCTACGCGCTGCCGGTCGTCACGTACCGGTTGCAGGAGACCGTGGTGTCCGCCGGCGACTGCGCGGTGTTCGTCGAGCCGGGTGACGTCGAGGCGTTCACCACGGCGCTGCTCGACCTGCTCGACGACGCGGAACGCCGTGGCCGCCTCGGCTTCGAGGGCCGCCGCCGCTGCGAGGCGGAACTGGACTGGCGCCCGCAGGCCGAGAACTACGTGGCGGTGTTCGACGGGCTCACCGGCTTCGCCTCGCGCGGCCCGTTCCCCGACGGCAGGCCCGAGCTCGGCGCGGGTTCCGACCAGTGGGGCAACAAGATGATCGACGTGAGCGACGACGCCGTGCTCCGCGCGTTCGCCGTGAACCGAACGGGAGAATGATGTTCGTCAGAAGGATCGCGGTCGTCGGCACCGGCTACGTCGGCCTGACCACCGGCGCCTGCCTCGCGTCGCTGGGCCACCGCGTGGTGTGCGCGGACGTCGACGCGGGCAAGATCGAACGGCTGTCGCGCGGCGAGGTCGACATCCTCGAACCGCGCCTCGCCGAGCTGGTGGCGGAGGGCATCGCGTCCGGCCGCCTGTCGTTCGTGCTCGGCGCGTCCGCCGCGGTGGCCGACGCCGAGGTGGTTTTCCTCTGCGTGCCAACGCCGATGGGCGTCGGTGGCATCGCGGACCTGGCCGCCGTCGAGTCCGTTGTGGACGAGACGCGCGACCTGCTCCCGTCCGGCTGCGTGATCGTGAACAAGTCCACGGTCCCGGTCGGCACCGCGGTCCGGACCGCGGAGCTGTTGCGGCGTGACGACGTCGCGGTCGTCTCGAACCCGGAGTTCCTCCGCGAGGGCTCGGCCGTGCACGACTTCCTGAACCCGGACCGGATCGTCGTCGGCTGCGACCAGCAGGACGCCGCCGAGCGCGTGGCCGCCCTGTACGCACGTCTCGGCGCGCCGACGGTGCTGACCGACGCGGCCTCGGCCGAGATGGTCAAGTACGCGGCGAACTGCTTCCTCGCGATGAAGCTCTCGTACGTCAACGCGGTGGCGGAGCTGTGCGAGCGGCTCGGTGCGAACATCACCGACGTCACCGAGGGCATGGGCTACGACAAGCGCATCGGTCAGGCTTTCCTGAACCCCGGCCCCGGCTGGGGCGGCTCGTGCCTGCCCAAGGACACGCACGCGATGCTCCAGGTCGCCGACGCGGCCGACTTCGAGTTCCGCCTGCTGCGCGCCACGATCGACACCAACGAACGCCAGCGTCAGCGGATGGTCGAGAAGGTCCGCCTGGCCGTCACCGGCAAGCGCGGCGGCTCGCTGTCCCACGTGCGACTGGGACTGCTGGGCCTCACGTTCAAGGCGGGCACGGACGACCTGCGCGACTCCCCGTCGCTGGCCGTCGCGGCGATGCTGAAGCAGGCGGGCGCCGACCTGGTCGGCTACGACCCGGCGCTGCCCGGCGGCAGGGACCTGGGCGCGGTGTCCGTTGTGGACGATCCGTACCAGGCGGCGAAGGACGTCGACGCGCTGATCGTGCTGACCGAGTGGCCGGACTTCCGTTCCCTGGACTGGGCGCGCCTCGCCGAGACCGTCCGCCAGCCGGTCGTCGTGGACACCCGCAACATCCTGGACCCGGACGTCATCCGCCGCGCGGGCTTCACCTGCACGTCACTGGGCCGTCGCTAGTCCATTTAAGACAGTCCATTTAGCTCAATCGTGTGACAGGGCGCGCGAGATTGTTGTGCTAGCGCTTTGATTCCCGGCAACACCCGGTGGGGCCAGCCCGCCGGGTCTTGCCGGGAGGTCTCCACCGTGGCCGGAATCATGGAACTCGTCAGCGGACTCGTGCACCAGGCCAGCGGCCTCCTCGCCCAGGCGAGCGACCTCGCGAGCGGCCTGCTCTCCGCGCTGCCGCTCTAAAAGGCCTGCGGGGGCGTTCGTCGTGACCGGCGAACGCCCCAAGGTCTCACCAGCGCGGCAGATCCGGCCCGCTGGTGGTGATGCCCGCGAACAGATCGTTCTCCGGCAACGGCGCGTCGGTCGTGTCGAGCGCACGGAAGTAGTGCTCCTCCAAGCCGAACGCCCCGTGCACCTGCTGACTGGCGTGACACCGCAACGCCTGCCGCTTCACGTCCACGACCTCACTGATGTCGATCGTCGTCGACCCGTCCTTGGCCGTGAGGTAGAGCTTCGCCGGGATGCCCGTGCGGTACACGGCGAGCTTGGCCATCCTGATCACGTGCATGTGGTCGCGGTGCGAGCTGTAGTGGGTGACGACGACCTGCGGCTGGTAGTGCTCGACGAGAGCGGCGAGCCGGCCCGCCGCGGTCTCCACCGGAATCGTGCAGAGCCCGCCCTGCGGCACCTCGCCGACGTGCCCGGAGTCGTGATATCCCAGCAGTTCGAGGTCCGAGATGCCCAACGCGTCACAGGCCGCGTGCAGCTCGGCCCTCCGATGCGCGGCCACAGCCTTGGGGTGATGCCCGACCTCACCTGGCGTAGCACCGCTCAACGCGTCGTCGAACTCGCCGTTGGTGCACGTCACCACCACGGTTCTGGCACCTTGTCGAGCGTAGCGGGCGAGCATGCCCCCGGTCGTGGTCGACTCGTCGCCGGGATGGGCGTGAACGGCCAGCAAGGTTCTCGGTCCGTCGAACTGCACGCGGGCGAACGTACCCGGAAACTATTCTGCGGCGCGTGACCGACTTGCCGTCCGGCCTGAAGCCGCTAGAACTGGCCCACCACCTCCGCTCCCAGATCGAACGCGGCCACGCCTACTCCCGGTCCCGCAAACACCGGTTCCGCTGGAAGTCCGTGGCGGTCCGGCTGACCACTTTGGTCCTTTCGGCGGCCTCGACGATCATCCTCGGCCTGCAGAACCTGGACCCGTGGACGGGCACGGCGTTCTCACTCGTCGCGGTGGTGACCGTGGTGTCCGCTTTGGAGCCGTTCTTCGCCTGGCGTTCGTTGTGGGTGCTGATGGAGGAGGCCAGCTACCGGTTCCACCGGCTGGAGGACGACCTCTCGTACTACATCGCGTCGACGCCGGCGGATCAGGTGGATCCGGAGCGGGTCCGGGAGATGTTCGAGCGGTACCAGGCGATCTGGGACTCGCTGAGCTCGCGGTGGCTGAAGCACCGCGACAACGCCTAGACCCTCGCAGCCTGGTTGGCTCGTGACGTCTGCAAGTACCACCAACCCGAGATCATCCGGCCGCCAACTACACCCAACCGGCCGGCCCGCCGCGGCGGGCACGAGCCGTGGACCTGGCTGTTGGGTGTAGTTGGCGGCGGTTTGATCAAGAGTTGGTGGTACTTGCAGACGCCGTTCAGCCAGCCCGGGCTACGGTTACGGCGTGCCCGCGGCCTTGCCCTTCGCGTCCGGCGCGTTGGGGTCGAGCAGGAAGTTGTCCTGCCACACGGCCCACTTGTAGCCGACGCCGTTCGCGGTCACGTAGGCCGCGCCCCAGCCGCTGCCGGTGAAGCGGTTGTTGATGGACTTCATGTTGCGGCCGTACTGGTTGCCGTGGCTCGACTCGAGGCCGAGCTGGTAGCCGCCGCCCTCCAGCAGGTTGCCCTCGACGGTGACGTTGTCGATGTCGCCGCCGTAGGTCTGGATGAACAGGGCGCCGGTGTCCTGGCCGGTGGAGCAGTCGATCCGGTTGTTGCGGAAGGTCAGGGTGCGGCCGGCGTTGCGGTCCAGCGGGAAGTCGCGGACCGTGGCGCCGTCGTTGTGCGCGTCACCGGCGGTGCGCAGGCCGCGGACGTAGTTGCCCTCGGCGAGGCCGCTCAGCGAGCTGCCGGTGTTGTAGAAGCAGATGCCGGAGCCCATGCCGGTGATGTAGTTGCGCTGCAGGGTGCCCACGCCGAGGAACGCGCAGGACTTCGCGATCGTCGACGCGGAGAGCTTCGAGCCGTCGATGTTCGAGTCGCGGATGGTCACCGGGGCGCCGGTGACCTGGCAGGAGTTGCTGCCGCACGGGCCGTTGGTGGTGACCAGCGGGGCGGCCTCGTCGAGGCGGTTGGGGCGGATGCACGACTTCTCGATCGTGATGTTGCCCGCGAAGAGCGTGAGGGACTGCTCGATGCGCTTGCCCGAGATCACCGTGCCCGAGCCGGGGGAACCGGGGCCGGTGTAGACGGGCAGGGAGTCGCAGTTCAGGCCGTGCGCGGCCAGGCCGGTGTTGCCCTGGGTGAGCTTCCAGCCGGGGGAACCCGCCGGTGCGGGGGTGCCGGGGTTGGCCGGCGGCTTCACGGGGCCGTTCGTGGCGGACTTGGTCGTGGAGCTGGTGGGTGCCGCCGAGCTGCTGCTCGGGGCGGCGGAACTGCTGGACGTGGTCGAGGTGGCGCTGGTGCTCTCGGCTACCGGTGTCGGTTGGGCCGCCTTGGTCGGGGAACAGGCGGCCAGTGTGATGACACCACCGGTCAGCAGCACGGCCAATCTCAGTTTCACGGCTGGTTCTACCTCCACGCGCGTTCACGACGGGGGACCGTGAACCGCTCGTTAATTGTGTCGTCGGCCGTTGCGGAATGTGTACGAAACTCGCGCGACGGAGTTCGTACGGGGGCCGTTGAACGGTCAGCACACTGCACGGGCGGACGGGAGGAGTCAAGCGGATCTCCTTGTGCCCCAAGGTCATCTTCCCACCGGTGGGGAATACTTCATCCGTGTGAGCAGGTAGATCACAGTTTTATCACCGAGCCATATGATTCTCTGATGTGTGAGATCAGCGACCCAGGAATGTCGCGCGGCCGGGACCGTCCGTGAGGAAGCTGTGCACAGCGCGTGGCAGGTCCTCGGTTTCGTACAACGCCGACGCGATGGTCGTGACGTGAGCGTCCGCCTGGGGGACGCCGCCGTTCTCGAAATGTGCGAGCACCTGTTTGGTCGCAAAGTGTGCCTGCGTTGGGCCGATTGCGAGCGACAAAGCGAACTGCTCGGCGGCGAGTGCGAAGCCCTCGTCCGGGAACACGCGGTTGACGACGTTCCAGTGTTCGAGGGTCGCCGCGTCGTAGAGGTCGCCCGTCATGACGAACTCCTTCGCGCGACCCACGCCCGCGCGAGCGGCCAGGCGTTGGGTGCCGCCCATCGTCGGCGTGAGGCCCACGACCTTCTCCACCAACCCGAAGCGCGCGCTCTCCGCGGCGAGGATCAGGTCGCACGCCACCGCCAGCTCGAACGCCCAGGTCAGGCACAGGGCGTGCGCCGCGAAGACGGTCGGGATCGGCAACGCGGCGAGGCGTTGCGGCAGCAGCAGCATGCGGTCGAACAACGCCTGTGCGTCCTCGCGGTACTCCTGGGCCGCGAACAGCGACACGTCGACACCGCCGGACACGACCCGTCCCGTGGCGTTGACGAGCAACGCCCGTGCGTCGCCCAGTTCGTCCAACGCGTCGTGGAACTCGGCGTCGAGGTCCAGCGCGTAGAGGTTCAACGGCGGGGCGTCGATCGTGATGATCGCGAGCTCGTTCTGACGGGTCAGGTGGATCTTCATCGGAAAGCGGTCCTCACAGCCAGTCGCGACGCTTGAACAGGAAGTACAGGGAGTAGGAGAGGACGAAGATACCCAGCGTGGACACCCAAAAGCCCCATCTCTGCTCATAACCGGGGTAAGGGACGTTCATCCCGTAGTAGCCGGAGATCGCGGTCGGCACGGCGATGATCGCGGCCCAGCTGGTGACCTTCTTCATGATCGAGTTCAGCCGGTTGCTCTGCACCGCGACCTCGGCCTCGCGCAGGTTCGTGACCAGCTCGCGCATCGACTCGGTCAGCTCGGCCGTGAACAGCGCGTGGTCCTTGACGTCCAGGTAGTACGGCATCATCACGTCGTCCACGACGCCGTGCTCGCGGTGCACCAGCGAGCCGAGCACCTCGCGCATCGGCAGCGCGACCCGCCGCAACTGCACCAGGGCCCGCCGCTGCCGCAGCGCCTTGCGCCCGACGTGCGGCTTCTCCTCGTAGATGCGGTCCTCGAGGGCCTCGATGTCGTCGTCGAGCCGCTGGGCCGCCGCGTAGTGGCTGTCCGCGACGTCGTCGAGCAGGCCGTGCAACAGGAAACCGACACCGCTGCCCGCCAGCGTGGGTGCGGCGTCCCAACGGCGTTGCATGCCCGCGAGGCCGTACGACTCGTTCTCCCGGACGGTCACCAACGCGTTCTTGGTGACGAAGACGTCGACCTCACAGGTTCTGATCTCGTGGTCGCCATATGAGACGGCGTACACGCTCAAGAACAAGTGAGTGGGATAACGGTCGACCTTGGGGCGCTGGCGTTCGGCCGTGGCGTCCTCGATCGCGAGCTCGTGCAGTCCCAGCTCGTCGCGCAGCAGACCTATCTCGGCTTCCGATGGTGCGCAAAGGTCGAACCACACGACCGCGGACGGATCTTCGAGGTGGCGCGCGACGTCGGAGACCGGGAAGTCGCGGTCCACGAGTTCGCCGTTGCGGTACAAGCGGGTCCGGCCCATGGACGACAACGATACGTAGATCTACTCAGATGTGAGGATTGACGCCCAACTCCCGCTACCCTCGATCCGGTGAAGGTGGACCAACCACAACGCATAGGCGACTACCTGCTCTTGGGCAGGCTTGGTCGTGGTGCCATGGGAACGGTCTACCTGGGGCAAGGCAGCGACGGACGGCAGGTCGCCGTCAAGGTGGCCCGTGCGGAGCTCGCCGACGACCCCCGCTTCCGCGAGCGGTTCCGCCGCGAGGTGCAGATGGCCCGCGCGGTCGGCAGCGCCGGCACCGCGGCGGTCGTGGACGCGGACACCCGCGCGGCGCGGCCGTGGATGGCCACGGAGTACGTGCCCGGCCCCACGCTGCAGGAGGCGATCGAACGGCACGGCCCGCTGCCCGAACACCACCTGCGCCGGCTGGCCGAGGGTCTCGCCGACGCGCTCACCGCGATCCACCGCGCCGGCCTGGTGCACCGCGACCTGAAGCCGTCCAACGTGCTCCTCGGCGCCGACGGGCCGCGCGTGATCGACTTCGGCATCTCGCGCGCGATGGAGCACACCGCGCTGACCGAGACCGGCATGGTCTTCGGCACGCCGGGCTTCCTCTCGCCCGAGCAGATCACCGGCCAGGACGTCAACGCGCCGTCCGACGTCTTCGCGCTGGGTGCCGTGCTGGTCTACGCGGCGACGGGCAAGGGCCCGTTCGGCGAGGGCCCGACCGCGACGCTGCTGTACAAGGCCGCGCACGGCGAACCGGACATCGACGGCGTGCCCAAGGCGTTGCGGCCGCTGGTGCAGAAGTGCATGCACCGCGACCCCGCCAAGCGCCCGGAGCCCGCCGAGGTGACGCGCCTGCTCTCGCAGGTCGTCACGCCGAAGCCACCGACCAGCAAGCTGCCCGCACCGATGACCCCGGCCGCGGCGACGTTCTCGACGTCGCGGGTCGTGCCGGTCGTGTGGGGCGTCACCAACCTCGCCGCCGCTCTGCTCGCCGCCGCGATCGCCGACCCGGCCGCCAAGGCCAACGGCGCCACGCAGCTGCTCGCGCTGGCGGCGTTCTGCGTGCTGGTCGTGCGAGCGGCGCGGTACTTCGGTGCCGCCGCGCGCCGCAAGGTCGTGATCGAGATCAGCCGCGAGGGCATCGCGACCACGCGCAACGGCAAGTTCCACCAGTACTGGTGGTACGAGCTCGCGCGGGTGCGCGTCGTGCCGCACAAGAAACGGCCGTGGGTCGTCGTCTGGCTGAAGGACCCGGCACCGCGCCGCTTCTTCGGCGCGCATCACGGCGGTGTGCGGGTGTTCCCGATCGCGCACGAACGGACCAGACGGCGGCGCGAGCGTGATGTCGCCGAGCTGCGCGCCGCCCTGGCCTGGTACCTGCCGCGGTCCTACGACGGCCGCTGAGCGACCCAGTCGTAGGTGACGGCGATGGACAGCTTTCCGCCGCCGTACACGACCATCGGGTCCTCCGCTCCGGAGACCTTGCCGGTCGTGGGATCGATGGTGAACTCGGTCTTGCCGCCCTCCACCGACACCTTCCCGTTGTCCCAGCGGATCTCGGGAGACTCGGCGAGCATGCGGTAGACCGCCGCCTTCTCCTTGTTCGTGGTGAACGGGGACAACAACGCGAACGACGACTGGAACAGCTTGTCCGCCGGTGTCTTCGCGTTCAGCGGCAGGCCGAGGCTCTCCTCCTGGCACGGCGCGGCCGCGCAGAACGTCGACCACAGCACGGGGCCCCGGTTCCCCTCCTCCACGAGGACGTCGAGCGGTGCCTGGTCGCCCGCGATCGCGCGCCGCTCGCCGGTGGGCCTGCGGTAGATCACCACGGTCTCGCCCTTGTCGACGGGCATCCAGGCGTCGTACTGGAACTGGACGTCCGTGATCCCCCAGCCGTCCCTGCCGTCGATCTGCTGCCAGAGCACGTACTTGACGTGCTGGAACCCCGAGGTCGGCTGCTCCGCGGTCTCCAGCATGGTCGCCGCCTCCAGCAACGACCTGGCGGGCACGGTCGGCAAGGTGGCGGGCGCGTCCCGTGAGGCGGGCCGCAGCGTCACCACGAGCCCGGTGATCATCACCACCGCCACGGCCGCCGCCGCGATGCCGACCCAGCGCAGGGACCGGGACCGGGGCTTCTCGGCGAAGAGCTGCTCGCGCAACCGGGCGAGCCGCACGTCGTCGCTGCCCCGCACCGGGTAGAGCTCCGCGAGGTCGTCGTCCAGCACGTCACGCATGTTCCACTTCCTTCAGCTTGGCGCGCAGGCGGTGCAGCCGGGAGCGTGCGGTGCCGGGGTTCAGGTCGAGGGCCTCCGCGGCCTCCTGCACGCTCAGACCGGCCAGCGACACGAGCAGCAGCAGGTCGCGGTCGGAGTTCTGCATCTTGGCCAGCGCGCCCGCGATCCGCCGCAGGTGCGCGCGGGCGTCGATGCGGGTGACCACCGTGTGCTCCAGCGTCTCGGCGACACCGAGGTCGATGCCATAACGTTCGGCGGTGCGCAACAGGCGGGTCTCGCGTTTGGCGTGGCCGCGCAACAGGTTCGTCGCGATGCCGTAGAGCCAGCCGACGACGCTGCCCTTCTCCGGGTCGTAGGTCTCCTTGGCGCGCATGGCGGCCAGGAACGTCTCGCTGACGAGGTCGTCAGCCACGTCGACGCCCACCCGGCGCGCCAGATATCGGTGCAGCGGATGGGCGTGCTCGTCGAACAGCTCCGCGAACATCACGCCCCCAGTTGGCTTCTCGCGGCACCGGTGTTGCAGTGACCTGGGTCACACTCCTGGTTCGTATTGGAGTGGACGGCGTTCCGATGATGGTCGCATGACGAACTGGACCGTGACGGTCGCCGACGCCGCGCGTTCGCCGCTCAACCGCGAGTACAACGCCGAGATGATCAGCCGTTACTGGGGCCGGCCCACCGACGACGCCGAGGTCGACGCCTACGAACGCGACGAGCAGGACCACGACGTGCCGGTGTTCCTCGTGGTCTCGCGCGACGGCGAGGACGCTGGATGTCTCGGCATGCGGTTCCTCGGTGACGGTGCCGGCGAGCTGACGCGGATGTTCGTGCGGGTGCAGTTCCGCGGCCAGGGCGCCGCCTCGGCGTTGCTCTCGGCGATGGAGATCGAGGCGCGCGAACGTGGCGTCGAGGTGCTGCGGCTCGACACGCGCAACGATCTCGTCGAGGCGCGAAACCTGTACACAAAGCACGGTTTCGTGGAGATCGACAGGTACAACGACGCGAAATACGCGGGGCACTGGTTCGAGAAACGGCTAACGTCCGCTCATCCGGTCGCGATGTCCTGATTGGTCGGGATGACTCGCGCCCTGGAGGCATTGAACATGCGGTTGCGTCCACTGGTGATGGCTGTCGCCGTCACCGCGGCACTGGTGGTGACCCCGGCCGAAGCAGCATCCCCCGGCCGGGTGCTCGGTTACGTCGCCAATCTCGGCGGCGGGGTGTCGGTGATCGACACGGCCACGAACGCGGTGTCCCAGACGATCGTCGACAGCGGCGGCAGCTCGCCGTACATGGCGGCGGTCGCCTTCGACGGAACTCGCGGCTACGTGACGAACTCCGTGCAGAACACGCTCACCGTCATCGACACGCCGACCAACACGGTCGACAAGTCCATTCCCGTCGGGACCCACCCGGCGGGCGTCGCGGTCGCCCCGGGCGGCGGCTTCGTCTACGTCACCAACTACGACGCCGGCACGGTGTCCGTGGTCGACACGGCCACGCTGACGGTCACCGCGACCGTCACCGTCGGCCAGAACCCGGACGGCGTGGTCGTCACGAAGGACGGCACGTCCGTCTACGTCACGCACGACGTCGTCGGCCCGAGCAAGGTCTCGGTCATCGACACCACGTCCAACACCGTCGTCACCACGATCAACGTGGGCAGCACGCCCACCGCGGTCGCGGCCTCGGCCGACGGCACGCGGATCTACGTGGTCAACAAGGGTTCTGACAACATCTCCGCCATCGACGTCGCCTCGCGCACCGTCGTCGGCACCGCGGCCGTCGGCTTCGTCCCGCACGGCATCGCGTTGTCGCCCAACGGAACCCGTGCGTACGTGACGAACAGCGAGTTCGACTCGGTGTCCGTCGTGGACCTGACGGCGATGGTGGAACTGCAGAAGATCGTCGTCGGCGACCGCCCGATCAGCGTGGCTCTCACGCCGGACGGTGCCAGTGCCTACGTCACGAACTTCAACAGCAACACGGTGTCGGTCATCGACACGGCGTCCAACACGGTCACCGGCTCCATCGCGGTCGGCCAGCGCCCGGTGGGCATCGCGATCAACTTCGTGCCGCCCGCCACGTCGAAGCTCGTGGCCGGGTCCGCCCAGCTGCAGCTGCGCCTGCTCGGCTTCACGGTCCGCTCGCTCGACGCGACGCTGACCGACAAGCACACCGGCGCGCCGATCGCCGGGGAGAAGATCGTGTTCCGCACGGTCAAGGGCAACCCGCTGTGCACCGCCACGACCAACTCGGCGGGCAAGGCCACCTGTGACGCGAACGTGTCGCTGCTGGTCGGGTTGTCAACACTGCTGCAGGGCTTCACGGCCTCGTACGCAGGCAACAACGAGCACGGTGGAGCTTCTTCGCACGGCCACATCGCGCTGCTTTAGGCAATATCTGTCACGGTTGTTACATCCCTTGACTCGGACGAAATGCCCGGCATAGCGTCCGGGTCGAGGGATGTCCTCCGGTGACCGCCGCCCCGGATCACGAGGGGAGTGTCCGTGGCGGTCAGAACGCTCGCTGTGGCCTTGGTGGCTGCGGGGCTGGTCGTGGTGCCACCTGCGCAGGCCGGTTCGAGGGGCCCGCAGGCGGTCGTCAGCACGTCTGGTGGAGCGGTCACCCTGGCGGTGACGCACAACGGAAAGACGGTCGTGCAGCCGTCGCCGGTCGGGATCACGACCGAGCGCGCCGACCTGTCCCAAGGTCTCACTCCCGCCGGGAAGTCGAAGCGGGCGATCTTCGAGCACTACCGCACGACGTCCGGCAAGAAGCGGGACCGGTACGTGCGGGCCACCGAGACGACCTACCGGTTCACGTCCGGGGCCGACAAGCTGAATCTTGCCAACAAGCTGAATCTTGCCAACAAGCTGAATCTGGTCGTGCGCGAGTCCGCGGACGGCGTCGCCTACCGCTACGAACTGCCGCAGGACACCGGTGCGGTCACCGGCGAGGCCTCGGCGTTCACCCTTCCTCCTGACGCGACGGCGTGGCTCGCGAAGTTCCGGCGTGACTACGAGAACCCGTTCCTGCAGATGAAGGCCGGGACCGCGGAGCAGGCCGAGTACATGCACCCGGCGCTGTTCGAGGTCGGCGGCACCTACGCGCTGATCACCGAGTCCGATGTGGACGGACGCTACTCCGGCGGCCGCCTCGTGCACGCCGGTGGCGGCAGGTACCAGGTCAAGCTGTGGGACGAGAAGGTCGCGGTGTCCGGTGCGCTGAAGACGCCGTGGCGCACCGTGATCGTCGGCTCGCTGGCCACCGTCACCGAGTCGACGCTGGTGGACGACCTCGCGCCGCCGTCCAGGCTGCGCGACACGTCGTGGATCAAGCCCGGCCCGGCCATCTGGACGTGGCTCGCCGGCGGTCGCTCGGTGCAGCAGGACCTGGCCAGGCAGAAGGAGTTCGTCGACTACGCGGCCGCGCGTGCCTGGCCGTACGTCGTGGTCGACGCCGGATGGTACGACGACCCGAACTGGCGGCAGACCAGCTTCATCCCCGAACTCGTCCGGTACGCGAAGGCGCGGGGTGTCGGCATCCACACGTGGGTGCGGTTCAGCAGCGTCGACACCCCGGCGAAACGCGCGGACTACCTGCCGTGGCTGCGGAAGTGGGGCGTACAAGGGCTGAAGATCGACTTCATGGACTCCGACGGCCAGGAGCGGTACCGCTGGTACGACGAGATCCTGCCCGAGACCGCCCGCATGCACTTCCTGATCAACTTCCACGGCGCCACGCTGCCTCACGGCCTGCACCGCACCTGGCCGCACGTCATGACCACCGAGGCCGTGCACGGCGCCGAGAAGTCCAGCGGCCTCACCACCGGTCACATCACCGCGTTGCCGTTCACCCGCAACGTGGTGGGAGGCATGGACTACACGCCGGGCGGCTTCCACCGCACCCGCGCCAACACCGACGCCGGCGAGCTCGCGCTGTCCGTGCTGTACGAGTCGGGCGTCCAGAACCTCGCCGGGCGCCCGGATTCGTACGACGCCCGCCCGCTCGCCAGGTGGTACCTGGAGCAGACGCCGACCGCGTGGGACGAGACGCGCCTGTTGTCCGGCCGTCCCACCGAGAGCGTCGTGATGGCGCGGCGTGACGGCGACCGGTGGTTCGTCGGCGGGGCGATCGCGGGGGAGGCCCGCACACTGGACCTGCCTGCCCTGGGCCGGGGACGGTGGCTGGTCGAGGTCGTGCGAGACGGTGCTGGTGGTCTGGTCGAGGAAACCCATGTCACCTCGGCGAAGCTGACGATTCCGGTGGCGAAGGACGGCGGGTTCGTCGCGCTGGTCTGCCGCCCGGAACGCTCCACCTGCGCGAGGCCCACGCACGGCATCCCGCCCACGACCGTTGCCGTCGCGCCTGCACAGGTTTCGGTGCGGCCGGGCCAGACGTTCGAGATGAGCGGCACCTTCACCAACACCTCGGACCGGCCGCTGTACGGCGTGACGTTCGCGCCACGCGTGCCTTCTGGCTGGACGGCTTCCGGCGCGGTGCGGGCGTTCCGGGTCGCGCCGGGGGAGTCGTTGGGCGGTAAGTGGACCGTGACGGTCGGTGCGAATCCTGTTGTGGGGGTGACGGACGTGCCCGTGGAGGCGCGGTTCGGCTCCGGGGTCTCCGCGGAGAAGGCGACCCGCGCGCACGTCTGGAAGCCGTTGCCCGCCGGGCAGTCCTACGTCGCGGGCAACGACCGTTCCGTCGAGAACCGGACTTTGACGACCGGCGGTGTCCGGTTCGGCAAGGGCATCGGCACGACGCCCGCGGAGAGGATTTTCGAACTCGGGACGTGCACGAGGTTCGACGCGACCGTGGGCGTGGACGACGAGGTCGACGGCCGGGTGGATCGCGCGGCGGGTGCCGGCGGCTCGGTGGTGTTCGCCGTCGTCGGTGACGGCCGCGTGCTCTACGAGAGCCCGCTGCGCAGGTCCGTCGACCCGGCGCTGCCGGTCAGCGTCGACGTCGGCGGAGTGAAGTCGTTGACGTTGCGCGTGACCGACGGCGGTGACGGCACCAGCCTCGACCACGCGGTGTGGGGTGACGCGCGGATCACGTGTTAGGCGGCCAACGGCAGGTCGGCGCGGGCGACGTGCACGTAGTCCAGGCAGGACTGCCGGGACGCGACGCCGTGGACGACCTGCCAACCGGCGGGCACCTGCAGCACCGCGGGCCAGATCGAGTACTGGCCCGTCGGGCTGACCAGCACCAGGAACATGGTGTGAGCCTGAGCGAACGGGGAAGTCATGACCTCAGGGTGACGTGGGACACCTAGGGCGCGGCTATCTCTACGCTCAAGCTCACTCGGACGCGTGGTTCCCGATCTTGGTCCACGTGTGATTACGTGGTGTCCGTGACTGTGGAACAGGTGGTCCTCCTGGCCGAGGACGGTTCGCCCATCGGCGTCGAGGACAAGGCAGTGGTGCACCACGCGGACACCCCGCTGCACCTGGCGTTCTCCAGCTACGTCTTCGACTCGGCGGGCAACACCGTGCTCACCCGGCGGGCGTTGCACAAGAAGACGTTCCCCGGGCTCTGGACGAACACCTGCTGCGGTCACCCGCTTCCTGGCGAGGACATGGCACAGGCCGTGCTGCGCCGTCTGCGGGACGAGCTCGGCATGAAGTGCTCCGACCCGGAGCTGCTGCTGCCGGGCTTCCGGTACCGCGCGGTGATGGACGGCGTCGTCGAGAACGAGATGTGCCCGGTGTTCCGGGTGTTCTCCGACGACGAGCCCGACCTGAACCCGGACGAGGTCGATTCCACCGAACGGGTGGCGTGGACCGAGTTCGCCGCATCAGTGCTGGACGGCACGCGCGAGATCTCACCGTGGTCGAAGCTGCAGGTCGCCGAACTGGTGAAGCTGGGGCCCGATCCGCTGGCATGGCCGGTCGCGGACCGGGCCGGGCTCCCCAAAGCCGTCAAGCTCGCTTAGCGGACGGCGGGGTTCACCACTCCAGTGAGCCACCGTTCTGGTACTCGATGACGCGGGTCTCGAAGAAGTTCTTCTCCTTCTTGAGATCCATCATCTCCGACATCCACGGGAACGGGTTCTCGGTCTTCTCCCACACGGGCTCGAGTCCGAGCTGCGCGCACCGGCGGTTCGTGATGAACCGCATGTACTGCTCGCACGACTCCGAGTTGAGGCCCAGGATCCCGCTCGGCATGGTGTCGCGGCCGTACGCGATCTCCAGCTCGCACCCCTCCGCGAGCATGGTCCGCACCTCCTTCTGGAACACGTCGTTCCACAGGTGCGGGTTCTCGATCTTGATCTGGTTGATCGCGTCGATGCCGAAGTTCAGGTGGATCGACTCGTCGCGCAGGATGTACTGGTACTGCTCGGCGATGCCGACCATCTTGTTGCGCCGGCCCATCGACAGGATCTGCGCGAACCCGGTGTAGAACCACATGCCCTCGAAGACCACGTAGAACGCGACCAGGTCCTTGAGGAACGCCTGGTCCGTCTCCGGCGTACCGGTCCTGAACTCCGGGTCCTCCAGGTGCTGCGTGAACTGCAGCGCCCACGCGGCCTTGTCCGTGATGGACGGGATCTCCCGGTACATGTTGAACAGCTCGCCCTCGTCCAGGCCGAGCGACTCGCAGATGTACTGGAACGTGTGGGTGTGCACGGCCTCCTCGAAGGCCTGGCGCAGCAGGTACTGGCGGCACTCGGGGTTGGTCAGGTGCCGGTACACCGCGAGCACGATGTTGTTGGCCACCAACGACTCGCTCGTGGCGAAGAAGCCGAGGTTCCGCTTGATCATGCGGCGCTCCTCGTCCGTCAGCCCGTCCTTCGACTTCCACAGGGAGATGTCGGCCTGCATGGACACCTCGGTGGGCATCCAGTGGTTGTTGCAGCCGGCCAGGTACTTGTCCCACGCCCAGTGGTACTTGAGCGGCAGCAGCTGGTTGACGTCGGCACGGCAGTTGATCATCGCCTTGTCGTCGACGCTCACCCGCGCCGCGCCGGCTTCGATGATGTTCTCGGTCACTGGCAGGCCTCGCACTCGGGATCGGTGATGGAGCAGTTCGGGTCGGTGACGGCGACGGGGGAGACGGCGTTGAGCTTGCCGTCGGTGCCCTGCAACGTGGACTTCTCCACGTGCGTCGCGCTCTGGGTGCGCAGGTAGTACGTGGTCTTCAGGCCGCGCACCCACGCCAGCTGGTACATCTCGTCGAGCTTGCGGCCACTGGGCGCGGCCAGGTACAGGTTCAGCGACTGCGCCTGGTCGATCCACTTCTGCCTCCTGCTGCCCGCCTCGATCAGCCAGGAGCTGTCGACCTCGAACGCCGTGGCGTACAACGCCTTCAGGTACGGCGGCACCCGGTCGATCGCGCCGAGACTGCCGTCGTGCAGCTTCAGATCCGAGATCATCTGCTCATCCCACAGCCTGCGCTGCTTGAGCGCCCGCACCAGGTCCGGGTTGATCACGGTGAAGTCGCCGGACATGTTCGACTTCACGTACAGGTTGCGGTACAGCGGCTCGATCGACTGGTTCACGCCGGTGATGTTCGCGATGGTCGCGGTCGGCGCGATGGCCATGACGTTCGAGTTCCGCATGCCGCGCTTGACCTTCTCGCGGACCACATCCCAGTCCAAGGTGGACTCTCGGTTCTGCTCCAGCTCGCCGGCGCCACGGTTCTGCGCCAGGATCTCGACCGAGTCGATCGGCAGGATCCCGCGGCTCCACAGCGATCCCTCGAACGACCGGTAGGCGCCGCGTTCCCGCGCCAGCTCGGCGGACGCGTCGATGGCGTAGTAGCTGATCTCCTCCATGCTGCGGTCCGCGAACTCGACGGCCTCCTTGCTGGCCATCGGCGTGCCGAGGGTGAACAGCGCGTCCTGGAAGCCCATCAGGCCCATGCCCACCGGGCGGTGCTTGAGGTTGGAGTTCCGCGCCTCGGGGATCGTGTAGTAGTTCACGTCGATCACGTTGTCGAGCATCCGCACGGCCGTGCGCACGGTCTTCTCCAGCCGCGCGTGGTCGATGCCCTCGGCCGTGACGTGCTGCGCGAGGTTGACACTGCCCAGGTTGCAGACCGCGACCTCGTCGATCGTGGTGTTCAACGTGATCTCGGTACACAGGTTCGACGAGTGCACGACACCGCTGTGCTGCTGCGGCGACCGCAGGTTGCACGGGTCCTTGAACGTGATCCACGGATGCCCGGTCTCGAACACCATGGTCAGCATCCGCCGCCACAGGTCGACGGCGGGCAGCCGGCGGAAGACCTTGATCTCGCCGTTGTCCGCCTTCTCCTCGTACGCGCGGTACTTCTCGGCGAACTCGTCGCCGAACGCGTCGTGCAGGTCCGGCACCTCGTCGGGCGAGAACAGCGTCCACTGGCCGTTCGCGCGCACCCGGCGCAGGAACTCGTCCGGCACCCAGTTCGCGGTGTTCATGTCGTGCGTGCGGCGGCGCTCGTCACCGGTGTTCTTGCGCAGGTCGAGGAACTCCTCGACGTCGATGTGCCACGTCTCCAGGTACGCGCAGACCGCGCCCTTGCGACGGCCGCCCTGGTTGACGGCCACTGCGGTGTCGTTGGCAACCTTGAGGAACGGCACAACACCCTGTGACTTGCCGTTGGTGCCCTTGATGTGCGCGCCGATGCCGCGGACCGGGGTCCAGTCGTTGCCCAGGCCCCCGGCGAACTTGCTGAGCAGCGCGTTGTTGCTGATGCCGTGGAAGATCGCGGCGAGATCATCGTCCACGGTGGTCAGGAAGCACGACGACAGCTGCGGGCGTGTGGTGCCCGAGTTGAACAGGGTCGGCGTCGAACACATGAAGTCGAACGACGAGAGCAGCTCGTAGAACTCGATCGCGCGGGCGTTCTTGTCGTCCTCTTCGAGGGCGAGACCCATGGCGACGCGCATGAAGAACGCCTGCGGCAGCTCGTAGCGGCGGTCGTCGTGGTGCAGGAAGTAGCGGTCGTACAGCGTCTGCATGCCCAGGAACTGGAAGTTCAGGTCGCGTGACGCGTCGAGCGCCGCACCCAGGCGGGCGAGGTCGTAGCCGGCGAGGCGCGGGTCGAGCTGGCCGAACTCGATGCCGTAGCGGACGAACTCGGCGAAGTACGCCGGGTAGCGCTCGGTCATCTCGGCGTGGGACAGCGGGATGCCGCAGGCCTCGGCACGCAGCTTGTCCAGCAACAACCGGGCGCTGACGTAGGAGTAGTCCGGGTCGTGCTCGACCATCGTGCGGGCGGCCATGATCGGCGCCAGCGCCAGCTCGGCGTCGGTGATGCCGTTGTAGAGGTTCCGCTTGGTCTCGGCCAGAACCGCCTCGGCGGATGCGTTCGGCAGGTCAGCACACGCTTCGTTGATGACCACTGAAAGGCGGTCGGGCACGCTCTCTCCTCGCGAGATCAGCCCGAGGAAACGCATGCGCACGCCAGTGGGCACACCACTGGTGCACACAGCAGCCCTCCCTCGGGGCACCGTGTCGTGCGCGCAGGCTTGCGCGCACACCAATGGCAGGTCTTCGGACTCGTGGGCGTACCTCTGGCGCCTACCGGCCGTCGCTTCCCAGGTCCGGAGACCCAGTGCTTGGTTGACGGCTTTCGTTCCCACTCACCGCTGCGGGGCAGTCCTGGATTCGCACCAGGTTCCCTGTTGCCTCACCGACCCCGTTGCGCCAAGTCGGTGAACCACCAGCGCGGCAGATACTACATGTAGGGGTGGGGTCTGGATCACCACCCAACATGCGCGTGTCGTGGGTTATGGTCATCAACGTGGGTGATCTTCGGCCTCGGGTCGTCTTCGGTGCACTGGTCTGTGCGGGGCTCGCTTCGACGTCCCTTTTCGTCGGTGCCGCGGCGCCGGTGACGAGTGGTGTGCTGGCCGTGTCGGCGGTGCTCGTGATGATCACCACCCGGCGATCAGGACGACCCCGAGACTGATCATCACGGCGGCGATCAGGCCGTCCAGGACCCGCCACGCGCGGGGCTTCGCGAACAGCGGGCTGAGCAGCCGGGCGCCGAACCCGAGTGCGACGAACCAGGCGATGCTCGCGGTGACCGCGCCGACCCCGAACAGCCACCGGCCGGCCGCGATCGAGCCGAGCAGCAGCAGCGTGTCCAGGTAGACGTGCGGGTTGAGCCACGTGAGCGCGAGCGCGGTGAGCACAGGGCGGTTCGAACCGCTTTCGGCGACGCTCATGGAGCCCGGTTTGAACGCCCGGCGCGCCGCCAGGAACCCGTACGCCAGCAGGAAAAGACCGCCGACGATCGCGGCGACGGTGATCGCCTGCGGCCACCTGCGGACGATCGCGCCGAACCCCGCGACGCCCACCGCCACGAGGATCGCGTCCGAGATCGCGCACACGGCGACGACCTTGGCCACGGCCTGGCGTCGAAGTCCTTGGCGCAGCACGAAAGCGTTCTGCGCGCCGATCGCGACGATCAGGGTCATCATGGTGCCGAAGCCGAGCAGCAGGTCAGTCACACGTTCGACGGTATTGACGCGGTCTTGATGAGACCAGCTAAAGATTCTTACGTAGCATTAGCGGCCGTGATGGATCTCGACCTGGTGCGCACCCTGCTCGCGGTCGTCGACGCGGGCACGTTCGACGCCGCCGCGGACGCGTTGCACGTCACGCCATCCGCTGTGTCCCAACGGATCAAGGCGCTGGAACAGCGGACGGGCCGGGTGCTGCTGGTGCGGGCCCGGCCGGTGCGGCTGACGCCGTCGGGGGAGGTGCTGGTCCGTTACGGTCGGCAACTGCTCGCTCTGGATCAGGACCTGGAGGCGGCGCTGGGGGAGGACGCCGTCGTCCGGGTGCCGATCGCGGTGAACGCCGACTCGCTCGCCACCTGGTTCCTGCCCGCGCTGCAACGGGTCTCGCCGTCGTTGAAGATCTCGTTCGACCTCCACCGCGAGGACCAGGACCACACGACGGCGTTGCTGCGGCAAGGTCTGGTGATGGCCGCCGTCACGTCGTCACGTGAGCCGGTCGCGGGCTGTTCGGTGCGCAGACTGGGTGACATCCGTTACGCCGCAATGGCATCGCAGTCCTTTGTGGATCGGTACCAGGACGGCCCGCTCAAGTCGTGGTTGCCGGACGCGCCGGTGGTGGTGTTCGACCGCAACGACGACTTGCAGGACCGGTTCGTGCGCACGCTGACCCGTGGCCGCGGTGCCTCGGACCACCGTCATCACGTGCCGTCGTCCGAGGTGTACGTGCGGACGATCGTGGCCGGTCTCGGCTGGGGAATGGTGCCACCGCAGCAGGTCCAGGACGGTCTGGTCGATCTCGCGCCCGGCCGCACCATCTCCGTGCCGCTGTACTGGCAGCAGTGGAAGCTCGACTCACCGGCCCTCACCGCGGTCGCCGACGCGGTCGAGGCGGAAGCCGGTGTGGCGCTGGAGTAGGAGTTACCCTCGGTGACATGACCGGACGAGACCTCGAGTTCGAAGACCGGTTCACCACGCTGGACCGGTGGCATCCGCACTACCTGCCGCACTGGAGTTCGCGCGCGGCCACGGAGGCCCGTTACCGCAACGACGCCGGCCTGACCCTGCGGATCGACGCCGACCAGGCGCCGTGGTGCCCGGAGTTCGACGGCGACACCAGGGTCTCGGGCCTGCAGACCGCGCTCACCACCGGCCAGTCCCGCTTCCGTCCTGATCTGCGGGTCCGCGAACCGCAGCAGGACCTGCGGCTCTACACCCCGACGTACGGCCGGTTCGAGATCAGGTGCAAGGCCGTCGACGATCCCAACTGCATGGTCGCGTTGTGGATGATCGGGCTGGAGGACGTGCCGGAGCGGTCCGCCGAGATCTGCGTCGCGGAGATCTTCGGCAAGCACGTCTACCCGGCGAACACCGGTGTCGGCATGGGCGTGCACCCGTTCGGCGACCCGCGGATCACCGACGAGTTCGAGGTGGTGGACGTGCCGATCGACGGTCGCGAGTTCCACGTCTACGGTGCGGACTGGCAGCCGGATCGGGTCGACTTCTTCGTGGACGACGAGCTGGTCAACACGGTCCACCAGGCACCGGACTACCCGATGCAGTTCCAGCTCGCGATCTTCGAGTTCGGGCCGGAGCGCGCCGGGACCTGTCCGAAGGAGTTCGAGGTCGAGTGGTTCAGGGCGTACCGATGAATCTCGCTGGGATGAATCTTGCTGGGATGAATCTTTTTGGGAAGGTCGCCGTCATTTACGGCGGCGCGGGCAGCATCGGTGGTGCGATCGCGGAGGCGTTCGTCGCGGCGGGGGCCGAGGTGCATCTCGCCGGCCGCACCGAGGCGACGCTCAGGGCGAAGGCCGGGCAGCTGGGCGCGCGGTACGCCGTGGTCGACGCGACGGACGAGCAGGCGGTGGACGAGCACGCGGCCACGTTCGAACGCATCGACATCTCGGTCAACGCCATCACCGACAACGACGTCCAGGGCACGCCGATGGTCGAGATGAGCGTCGAGGACTACCTCAGCCCGGTCGTCACGAGCGTGCGCGCACGTTTCCTCACGTCGCGTGCGGCCGCACGGCACATGATCAGGCAGAAGAGCGGGGTCATCCTGTTCTTCGGCGGCACCGGTGACGCGTCGGCGCACCGCCGGTGGCAGCTCGGCGGCCTGCTCGCGGCGTTCGACGCGGTGGAGTCCATGCGCCGTCAGCTCGCCGCCGAACTCGGGCAGCACGGCATCCGGGTGGTGACGCTGCAGACCGGTGGCATCCCCGAGTCGGTGCCCGCCGAGCACCGCGAACCGATCGAGACCGACATCGTCGGCGAGACCCTGCTCGGCCGCGCCGCCACGTTGGAGGACGTGGGCCGAACAGCGACGTTCGTGGCCTCGGACTGGGGCCGCACGATCACGGGATCGCAGGTCAACATCACATGCGGAAGCGTCCTGGACTGAACCTGTCGAATTGCTGGGGGGATGCTGTCGGCTTCCTGAACTCAGGAACCGGTCGGGTTCGCCGCCGCGTTGACCGGTATGTGCTGATTCCTCGACTTGCCGCCACCGGCGGTTCACTCGCCGTCGTCGCGACGGTGGCCATGGTGGGTCTGCTCGACCTGACCGTCGGCCCGCTGCGCCGCACGATCAGCGAGTACGCGCTGGGCGACTACCGTCCGGTCTTCGACACCGCCGTGCTGCTGCTGGCCCTCGGCTCGCTGGCCATCCTGGCCGCGCTCGTCCACAAAGGACTGACGCGGTGGCGGTCGGCGGGCTCGATCGCGCTGACCCTGTGGTCGGTGGGCCTGCTGCTGGTGGTGGTGTTCCCGAAGACGAACTGGGCGATGGGCACCAACGAGCTCAGCGGCAGCATCCACCGGTTCGGCAGCATGATCGCGTTCGTCAGCCTGCCGATCGCGGTGATCCTGCTGGCCCGGCCGTGGCTGAAGGACCACGTGTGGGGCAAGCACGCGAAGTTCACGATGGCGTCCGGCCTGTTGAGCGTTGTCGCGTTCATGCCACTCCTGTACGCCATTGCGATGGGTGTGGTCTCCGACGTTCGGTGGTGGCGGGTCTTCCCGTTGGGCTACATCGAGAGGATCTTGCTCGCCGCCGAGGTGGCCGCCGTGCTCGTCGTAGGGCTGTGGGCCATCGCGGCAAGTAGGGTTGCGCCATGGCGAGTTGGGGAGACCTCGCGGATTACGTCCGCGCCGAGTACGACGTCATCCACGACGAGGACGAGGAGCTGAGGATCCTCTTCACCTTCGGGGACGAGGACGAGGACGACGATGAGCGCACGCAGGTCGTGATCATCGTCCGGGAAGTGCTCGACAAGATGCACGAGTGGGTGCAGATCGCCTCCCCGTGCGGGCTGGCGAAGGACGTGAACCTCCGCGAAGTGCTGGAGGAGGTCGGCAAGTCCACCGTGGCGTGCGGTCTCGCGATCATGGGCGAGCACGTGGTGGTGCGGCACTCGCTGCCGCTGTCGCACCTCGACATCCACGAGTTCACCGACCCGTTGCAGCTGCTCGCCGGCACCGCGGACACGCTCGAGGAACAGTTCTGGGGAGGCGACGGCTACTGATGTTCGACTTGACACCGGCAGCGGACCAGCTCGCGGTTCTGGTGCGCAACGTGTCGGACGGCGATCTCAAGGCACCGACTCCGTGTCCCGAGTACACGGTCGGTGACCTGCTCGACCACGTGAACGGCCTGTCGGTCGCGTTCACGATGGCGGCGCTGAAAACCCCGTTGGAAGGCACCGGTTCCGGTGACGCGGCGCGGCTGCCGCTGGACTTCCGCGAGTCGATCCCGGTCCGGCTGGGCGAGCTGGCCGAGGCGTGGCGCTCGCCGTCGTCCTGGGAGGGCATGACCGCGGCCGGCGGCGTCGACCTGCCCGGCGAGGTGGCGGCCGCCGTGGCGCTCGACGAGATCGTGCTGCACGGCTGGGACCTCGCCCGCGCGACGGGCCAGGACTTCTCGGTCGAACCGGAGCTGCTGGAGGTCGTCCACGGCTTCGTGTCGTCGATCGGCCCGGACGACCGCGACGGCTCGCTTTTCGGAGCCGCGGTGGAGGTCGACTCGAACGCGCCGCTGCTCGACCGTGTCCTGGGACTCAGTGGGCGCAATCCGGGGTGGCACCTAGGTTAGGCTCTCCTAACGTGAGAGCGATTACGGTGCAGGTTCGGGCCGGCCTGGGCGTGGGACGCCTGGCCGCCGCCGTGGATTCCCTGGTGGAACTGCACCCCGAACTGTGTCGCGGCGGCTTCGCGCACCACGAGGTGACGGACCCCGCCGCCGCCACGGACGCCGCACTGGCGGACGCGGAGGCGGGGCTCGACCTGCAGGCCGGCATCCTCATGCAGGCCGTGTGGCTCGACGCGGGCCCGGATCGTTCCGGCCGGATGGTGCTGGTGCTGCACGACATCGTGGCCGACCGGATGCCGCGCATCCTGCCGTGGCTGGTCAAGGCCTGGATGCAACCCGCGCTGGTCAGCTGACGCCTTGTTGCGGCGTCTGCAAGTACCACCAACTCTTGATCAAATCGCTTGTAACCACACCCGACTGACTGATGCCCGGCAGTGCGTCGGCGAGTTGGGTGTGGTTGGAGGCCTGTCGACATCGGGTTGGTGGTACTTGCAGACGCCTTGGCCGCACGGCGGTGAAGCTGAGCGAGGGGTTCCTGGGCCGGGTATCCCTGCGAGGGCCTGACCTGCTGCTATTTCCGGGCGATGAACACGTACTCGAACCCCTGCCGGTCCGGCGCGTCACGCACGTCCACGACCTCGAACCCACAGCCGGCCAGGCTCTCCTCGACCTCCTCGCGCGACCGGAACCGCAGCGTCGAGTCCGAGGCGATCTCGGCGCCGTCCGGGAAGCGGTAGGTGTGGCGGAACGACACGAACGGCAGGTCCACGCCGAGCAGTTCCCGTCGCTCGGTCACGCCGTCGCGCGTGCGCTGGGTGGTCACCCGCCAGCCCTCCCACACCCGTCGTTCCGGCCGCCGCGTCTCGAACACCAGGTGGCCGCCGGGGCGCAGCGCCGCGTGGATGCCGCGCAACGTCAGTTCCCAGTCCTCGCCGAGGAACACCTGGGCCACGTTCGCCGTCATGGTCGCGAGGTCCACCTGGAGCTCGGGCAGGCCCGTGGCGTCACCGTGGATCCAGGTGACCCTGGAATCCTTGGCCCGCGCGATCTCCAGCGACGCCAACGCCGGATCCACCCCGACGACAGTTCGCCCGGAGTCGGCCAGCGACGTCGCGAAACACCCGGTGCCGCACCCGACGTCGAGCACTGAGGACGCCCCGAGCTCGTCGGCGATCTCCAGGTAGAGCGTCAGATCGTCACGAGCGCCGTCGAACAGGTCGTAGATCCCCGCCAGTCGCGGGTCGGCGAACAACGCGTCAGGCATGCCACATCCTCGGTCCGACGACAAACGGCCTCAACAGCCCGATCACCTCGAGATCGGGCCGTCCGTTCAGTTCTTCCTCCGCGACCCGGCGGGCGATCCCGGCCAGGAAGTCGGCCACCTGCACACGCGCGTCGTGCCGCGAGTCGGTCAGGGTGAGACTTTCCAGCCGTGGCGCCAGCTTCTTGAGCTGCCGGATCCGCCCGTCGGTCAGCGACAGCTGTTGGTCGTGCACGATCGACACCGGTCCGTCGCCGGAGATCTGCCACTGCGCCACGGCCCGCAGGATCGCCGGGAACAACGGGTCGAGCGTGCCGCGTGGTCCGCGGGCGCGCAGCAGGTCGTTGTACAGCTCCAGCGGGCCGGTGACGCGGCCGAACTCCTCGCGCACTCGTGAGGCCAGGTACCGCCGCTTGTCGACGAGTTGCACGCGGGCGCGGCCCATCAGCGGTCCGGACGGGCCGAGGAACCACAGCAGCACCCACCGGTTCTTCTGCCGCAGCAGGTGGTTCGCCTTGTACTCCAGGGCCGGCGACTTGATCATCGACCGCAACGAGTCGACGCAACCCAGAGCTTCTTCGTGCGAGAGCTGCACACCGGCGTGCGCGAAGACCGAGGTGACTCCACCGACGAGCTTCTCGCCCTCCGAACCCGACTCGTCGCAGGCGATCTCCATCAGGACATCCGGAACACGGGGCCACGGGCGCGGAACGGCAGATGCGCGCCCGCCGGGATGAGGAACGCGTGCTCCCGGCGGATTCGCAGCACGTCGCATCCGCCGTCGGTGATGACCAGGACCGGGCCGGCGGCGGGGAAGTCGTCGGCCCGGTCGAGCAGGTCGATGCCGGGTTGCAGCACGGTGCCGCCGCGCCCGCGCACCGTCACCCTGCCCGCGATGTCCTCGACGGGCACGTATCCAGCGTCATATGCCATCGCGTCACAGAAAACCACGCGCGCGGCGGGCACGTCACGCGCCGCGGCGTACGAAGCGATCGCGCCGAGCGCCTTTCCCAGCAACCGGACGTCCATCGAACCGGACGTGTCCAGCACGACGCCGAACGTCGGCCGCGACTCCAGCGACTCCGGCCGCACCCAGCCCGGCCGCGGAATGTCCGGAGTGGACGCTTGCCGCCGCGACGCACGGGCATAGGTGCGGCGCTTCTCCACGGACGGAACGAACTCCTCGAACCACTGCGCCAGCTGGGCGTCCCACGACAGCGGCGGGTGCTCCAGCGCGCGGATCTCCTCGACCAGTCCGGCAGGCAACAATCCGCGCGCAGAGGTGTGGTAGCTCAACCCGGTCAGCAACGCACGCCGGTAGAACTCGTCCAGATCAGCCAGGTCGGCGGGGCCGCGCAACGGTTCGCCGAGCAGGTCGCCCTGATGGTGGCCCCGCAACGTCAAAAGCTTCCGGTATCGCCGCAGATCCGTCGTGATCCGGTCGTACACGGACTCCGCCGACAACCCGCGCAACGACGGATCGTGCAGCACGCCCTCGGGAGCCGAGCCCACGCCCATCTCGACGAGCCAGCCGTTGACCACGAAGTCCGCGGCGATGTTCCACAGGTACGCATCCCGTCCGCCGACCCGGTCGCAGTGGCGCAGCGCGGCGTGCAACATCTCGTGCGCGAGCACGAACCGCCACTCCTGCCGGGACAGCCCGGCCAGCGGGTTCACGTAGATCTCGGCCGCAGCCGTGGACACCGCGGCGATCGAGATGTCCCAGCCCCGCGCCAGTTCCGCGTCCGCCACCACCTTCATCGTCGACGCCAGCGCGCCCAGCAGCGGATAGTTCGACACGAACCAGCCCAGCGCGAGATCCCACTCCGTTTTCAACGGCCGTGCGTCGGACAACGACGACCGCGCGCCACCCGCCACGTCGATCGCGGCCACGGCGGCGTTGGAGAGTCCTGCGGCGAACCGGGTGGCCCACTTCTCCGGGTCTTTGGCGGGCCCGCCGCGCACACACCGCCCCGGCTCCCAGGACAGCGGGCGGGAACCGAGCCGGATCGCGGGCTGGAAGTCGAGCACGTCGTCGCATGACATCGTGCCGAAACCCAGATGCAGCAAGCAATGCGCGAACACCCACACCCACTCGGCCTCGCTCGCCTTCCGCGTCGGATGGGCGAGCATCGACCCGTCCAGCGAGATGTCCGCCCACGGGTGCTGGGAGTCCCTGCCCCCGTAGCTGCTGAGTGGAGCGAACAACGGGTGCAGGCGGATCTGGGCGCGTGCTGCCTCGAACGCCAGCGCGGCTGGATCCACACGTGCCCTGGGCCGCCGAGTCATGCGCGTGCGGCCACCAGTCGCGGCAGGTCACGGGTGACCTCGACGAGGAACCACGCGGGCAGCACGGGGTTGCCGTCGTCGTCCGCCGCGATCACCATCTGCGCGATCTCCAGCGACAGCTCGGCGAGCTCCAGCAGCAGCGCCTTGCCGCGGTGCGCGAGCTGCTTGCCCGCCGCCGGCGCGTGCGCCTTGTCGTGCGGCAGTTCCTTCACCAGCCGGGCGCGGAACGCCTCGGCCAGGAAGTACAGCAGGTCGCGGTCGCCCGGCGCGGAAGGCCACCGGGCGTCACCGCGCAGCACGGCCTCCAGCCCGTACGCGTGCCGGACGGTCTTCACGTACGCCTTGAACATCGACGCGTGGTTCGCGGTGACCGTGCCGAACGCCAGCACGCCGAGCAGGTCCTCGGAGATGTCGTCGCCGAACGAGTGCAGCGCGTCGGAGAGCATGTGCCAGCCACGTGGCGTGGAGAACGACTCCTCGACCTTCGGCGCCGCGCTCCACAGGTGGTCCGGGCGCTGCGTCAGGTACTCCAGCACCCACGGGTGGATGTCGCTCTCGCGCGCCCACGACAGCCAATCGCGGGCGGACGCCGTGAGGTGCACGTGGATCATGCGGTTCACGAGTGCGGACGCCATCGGGCGCGCCAGGGCGTTGTCGACGGCCCGGTTGCCGGCGCCGATCACGATCGAGCCCTTCGGCAGCTCGTAGGAGCCGATGCGGCGGTCGAGGATCAGCGAGTAGAACGCCTTCTGCACCTCGGGACTGCTGGCGTTGAGCTCGTCGAGGAACAGGCAGTACGGGTCGTGGCGGGCGATGGACTCTGGCGGCGCGAACCGGGATCGGCCACCGACCAGTTCCGGAACTCCGATCAGGTCCTCCGGCGCGAGCTGCGTGCCCAGCAGCGTCACGCACTCCAGACCCAGCTCGGCGGCGAACTTGCGGACGAGTGAGGACTTGCCGATACCCGGTGCTCCCCAGAGGAAGACCGGTCGGACGACGGCGACGTGCAGCAGCACCTCCGGAAGCTGTGCTGGTGTCACGGTGACTGTGGATCGCATCAGGAGCTGAGGATGCCCCAACCGGCTTGTTCCGGTCGCCCGAATTTGTTGACAGGAGCAGTGGTCTAGTGCTGTGATTCAGACCACCACTGATAGGAAACCTTCTTAACTAAATCGCGCCGCACCCTGCTGTCCCCCTTACACAGGAGGCACCCTGTGGCCAGATCCCTGCTTTTTGCCAGATCAGCGGTTCTCGTCCCGGCAGCGCTAGCGCTCGCTGTTCCGGCCGTCGCGGTCGCCGCCCCGGTCCAGTACCAGGCGGAGAGCGCGACCATCTCGAACGGCCTCGTCGAGTCGAACCACGCCGGTTTCACCGGCAGTGGCTTCGTCAACTACGACAACGAGGTCGGCAGCTCCGTCGAGTTCACCGTGACCGCGGCCAGCGCGGGTCCGGCGACGCTCACCTTCAGGTTCGCCAACGGCACCACGACCAACCGCCCGATGGACATCTCGGTGAACGGCTCGCTGGCGGCGGACGAGTTCTCGTTCCCGAGCACCGGCGTGTGGACGTCGTGGACGACCAAGTCGACCACGGTCACCCTGAACGCGGGCACCAACAAGATCAAGGCGGTCGCGACGACGTCCAACGGTGGTCCGAACCTGGACCGCGTCGACGTCGACGCCCAGTCGGGCACGCCGGACACCGTGGCTCCCTCGGTGCCGGGCAACCTGCGCTCGACGGGCACCACGTCGTCCTCGGTGTCGCTGGCGTGGGACGCGTCCACCGACAACGTGGGCGTAAGCGGGTACGTGCTGTCCAACGGGCAGACCGCGGCCGGCACCACGCACACCGTGAGCGGCCTGACGCCGGACACCTCGTACACCTTCACCGTGAAGGCGCGTGACGCGGCGGGCAACGAGTCCGGCGCCTCGAACTCCATCACGGTGCGCACCCAGCCGGGCACGCCCGGCGGTACCAGGCCGCACGACATCAACGGCCTGCTGCGCGTGTGTGGTGTGCAGCTGTGCAACCAGTACGGCAACCCGATCCAGTTGCGCGGCATGAGCACGCACGGCATCCAGTGGTACCACCAGTGCGCCAAGTCCCAGTGGTGGGACGCGCTGGTGAACGACTGGAACGCGGACTTCATCCGCGTCGCCATGTACATCCAGGAGGGCGGTTACGAGACCGACCCCCGCAAGTTCACCGACATGATGCACGGCTACATCGAGGAAGCCACGCGTCGCGGCATCTACGTCCTCGTGGACTGGCACCAGCTCTCGCCCGGTGACCCGAACTACAACCTGTCCCGCGCCAAGACGTTCTTCACCGAGATCGCCAACCGGCACAAGGACAAGACCAACATCATCTACGACATCGCGAACGAGCCGAACGGCACGTCGTGGGCGAGGGTGAAGTCCTACGCCGAGCAGATGATCCCGGTCATCCGCAACATCGACCCGGACAGCCTCATCGTCTCGGGCACGAACGGCTGGTCGACGTTCGGCCACTCCGACGGCGAGGACCCGTCGGTGGTGCTGAACAACAGGGTCAACGCGACCAACTTCATGTACTCGTTCCACTTCTACGCCAACTCGCACAAGCAGGCGTACATCGACGTCCTGAACCGCGTCTCCAGCGCTGTTCCGGTGTTCGTGACCGAGTTCGGCACGCAGACCGCGTCCGGCGGCGGTTCGAACGACTTCACGACGTCGCAGAAGTACATCGACCTGATGGCCCAGAAGAAGATCTCGTGGGCCAACTGGAACTACTCCGACGACGGTCTGTCGGGGGCGGTGTTCAAGACGGGTACCTGTTCCGGCACGAACTTCTCCGGAACCGGTGTGCTGAAGGAAGCCGGAGTGTGGGTGCGTGAGCGCGTCCGTACCCCGGACAACTTCCCGACTGATTGACAGCTGGTGAAGGGGGTGTGACCGCCTGAGCGGTCACACCCCCTTCACGGCGTCACGGCCAGGTGTGCACGGGTTCGTTGGCGTGCATGAGGTCCACATAGGACCGGAGCATCGTGCGCAGAGCGTCGGCCCGGTCCATGTGCGTGTGGTCGTAGTGGCGGTGGAACTCCCGCGCCTGCCACGTCGCCCCGTTGACCCCGGCCAGGCAGCGCTGCTCGATCACGCCCAGCAGCCGGTCCCGTTCCGAAGACTCGACGCCCCAGCGGATCAGGCCTTCGTGTGCCAGCGGCAACAAGCGGCGAAGCACCAGTTCGACCACGGGCACCGTGCCGACGCCCGGCCAGTACATCTGGGCGTCCATCCCGTTGCGCGAGGCGGCGTTGAAGTTCTCCTCGGCCGCCTGGAAGCTCATCTGCGACCACAGTGGACGCTCGTCCTCTGCCATCGCCCGCACCAGACCGAAGTACAGCGCCGCGTTGGCCAAGGTGTCCACGATCGTCGGCCCCGCGGGCAGCACGCGGTTCTCGACGCGCAGGTGCGGGCGATCGCGCACCACGTCGTACACCGGCCGGTTCCAGCGGTAGATGGTGCCGTTGTGCAGCTTCAGCTCGCTCAACGTCGGCGTGTCGCCCTGGTCGAGCACGGCCAGCGGGTCCTCGTCGTCGCAGATGGGCAGCAACGCGGGGAAGTAGCGGACGTTCTCCTCGAACAGGTCGAAGATCGAGTTGATCCACCGTTCGCCGAACCACACCCGCGGGCGCACGCCCTGGGCCTTGAGCTCGTCCCCGCGGGTGTCGGTGGCCTGCTGGAACAGCGCGATGCGGGTCTCGCGCCAGAGTTCCTTGCCGAGGAAGAAGGGGGAGTTGGCGCCCACCGCGACCTGCACGCCCGCGATGGCCTGGGCGGCGTTCCAGTAGGCGGGGAACTGCTCCGGGCTGACCTGCAGGTGCAGCTGCGTGCTCGTGCACGCCGCCTCGGGAACGATCGAGCTGGCCGTGAGGTGCAGGCGCTCGACGCCGTCGATGGCGATCTGCAGGTCCTCGCCCCGCGCGGCCAGCACCTGTTCGTTGAGCAGGGCGTAGCGCGGGTTGCCGGACAGCTGGTCCGGGGTGACGTGCTTGGTGCGCAGCGTGGGCAGGATGCCGTTGATGACCATGTGCGCGCCGACCTCGCGCGCTTTCTCCTCGGCCTTGTTCAGGCTGCGGCGCACGGTCTCCTCGAACGCCGTGATGCCGCCGCCTGCCAGGCGGCGCGGGGCCACGTTGATCTCGATGTTCCACTGGCCCAGCTCGGTCACGAAGTCCGGGTCGTCGATGACCTCGAGCGCCTCGTGGTTCTTCATCGCCGGGTCGGCGTTCTCGTCGATGAGGTTGATCTCGATCTCCAGGCCGGTCATCGGCCTCTCGAAGTCGAACCTCGCCTCCCGCAGCATCCTCGCGAACACGTCGAGGCAACGCCGCACCTTGGTGCGGTACCGCGTGCGGTCCTCACGCGTGAACTCGTGCTTCGCGACGTCCTCGCCCATGGTGGCCTCCCGGCGGTCGAGGGCTAACCCCACCACTGTGCAGCATGGTTGATCAATCCGACACCCGTGTGTCTTGTTCCGGGACGAAAGACGAGCCCGTCCCTTGTCCCTACCTGACGGCGGGCACGGCGATGGCGGTCACCAGGATGTCGCCCTGCACCAGCCAGCGGCCGTGGAACCCGGCGATCGGGGTGTCCGGCAGCAGGATGCGCGAGTGGAACGTCCCGTCGGCGTCGAGCGTGATGTCGGCGTCCTCGAAGCCCAGCCACCGCTGGGTGATCGGGTACCAGGCCTTGTAGGTCGACTCCTTGGCGCTGAACAGCAGCCGGTCCCAGCAGATCTTCGGGTCGTCGACCTTCAGGCCGGGCATCCTGCGCAGCTCTGCCGGGATCGCGATGGCCTCCAGCACGCCCTTCGGTGCGGCGGCGTGCGGTTCGGCGTCGATGCCGATGGTCTGGAAGTCGGACGTGCGGGCGAGTGCGGCTGCCCGGTAGCCCGAGCAGTGCGTGAGGCTGCCGACGATGTTCTCCGGCCACAGCGGCTCGCGTTTCGGGCCCGGCAGGATCGCGGCCGGTTCGACGCCGAGGCTCTTCATGGCCTCGCGGGCGCAGGCCCGGACGGTGCCGAACTCGAACCGGCGCTTGGGCACGGCGTTGCCCAGCAGCGCCTCCTCCTCGGGGAAGAGGTCGGCGGGCTGTTCGTCGTCGTACCGCTCCACCGCCACGATGGGCGGGGGAAGAAGCTGCTCCAGCACGTTATGACTCCCGCAGCACGTCGTGCAGCTTCACCTGGGTGGTGCCGCGTGGCTTCCACTCGCGCGGGTAGCCGAGCGAGACCTCGTCGAAGCGCACACCGTCGTAGTGCGTCGTGCGAGGGATGTGCAGGTGGCCGTAGACCATCTCGACCGCGTTGAACCTCTTGTGCCAGTCGGCGGTCAGCGTCGTACCGCACCAGAGCGCGAACTCCGGGTAGCGCAGCACGAACGTGGGATCGCGGACGAGCGGGTAGTGGTTGATCAGCACCGTCGGGCCGTCGATCTGGGCCAGGCGCTCCTCGGTCTCCCGGACCCGTGCCTGGCACCAGGCCTCGCGGGACGGGTACGGGTCGGGGTGCAGGAAGTACTCGTCCGTGCACACCACGCCCGCCTCGTGCGCGATGGCGAGGGCCGACTTCACGTCCGTGGCGCCGTGCGGCCGAAAGGAGTAGTCGTACCCGAGGAACAGTGGACAGACGGTGACCTGTCCCTTGTCGCTCGGGAACGTGACGTACGGGTCCTCCGGCGTGATCACGTCGAGGCTGCGGCAGAGCTCCACGAGCTGCTTGTAGCGCACCTCGCCGCGGGCCTGGTTGTCGTCGTCCTTGGTGGTCCAGAGCTCGTGGTTGCCCGGCGACCAGATAAGCCCGCCGAACTTGGGCCGCAGCGTCTCGAGGGTCCACTCGATGGCGGCGAACTTCTCGCCGATGTCCCCGGCGATGATCAACCAGTCGCTCGGGTCCGGTGACGCGATCGCCTCCACAACCTCGCGGTTGTCCTGGTAGGAGACGTGCAGGTCGCTGGTGGCCAAAAGCTTCACAGTTCGAACGGTACTTAAGGCGTCAACGACCGGATCATTACCCACCAGTGGGTGCGCTCCGTGCGCGCCGGCCCCACCCGGTAGTGGGACAAGTGCCACGACCGGTTATCCGTTCGTCGCAGACAGTGCGCCACTCGTCTCAACAGGACAGGCCGTGCGTCGCCGTCGCACGCCCGCTCGTCGCCTTTTATGGCCTACCTACTTACCTGTTTTCTTGTCGCGTTCTTACTGTGAGCGCTGTCACCTGACGGAAAAGTCCTGGCGGAGGACCACACCATGACCGACTCACAGTTCGCTCGAACCCCGGACCCGCGACTCGCGAGGCAGGTCCCGCCCCGTCAAGTGCCGCAACGGCCAGTTCCCCCACGTCAGGGCCAGGTCCCGGTGCGCTACGGCCAGCCGGTGGACCCACGCCTGGCGGCCAACCCCTCGTTCCGCCGCACCGTCGGCGCCGAGATCGCCCGGCACGCCCAGCAGCACCAGGCCTACGCCGTCCCCCAGCGCCGCACCACGGCCGAGGACACCGCACTGGCCACGCTGCTCCGCTCCCGTCAGCGCGCCGAGTCCGCCCGCCAGGACCCCCGGCCCGCCGACACCGCGCCGCGCCAGGACTCCTGGATGCGCACGGCCGCGTGGCCGGAGCACGGCGAGACCGGCCGTGGTGACGTCATCGAACAGCTCTCCGCCCGCCTGGTGTCGGCCAACCTCTGGGCCGTCGTCGAGCCGATCATCCCGCCGGCCAAGGTCCGCCGCCAGGGCGGCGGCCGCGGCCGCGTCTGCAACCGCGCGGTCTTCACCGCCATCGTGTTCGTGCTGTCGTCCGGCTGCGCCTGGCGGCACCTGCCGGCCTCGTTCGGCGTGACCGTGCCCACCGTGCACCGGCGCTTCCAGGAGTGGACCGACCTGGGGCTTTGGGTCCGTCTGCGCCGTGCGGCGGCCGAGGGCGCCTGTGGGACCGACGAGATCGACTGGATCCGCGCGGTGCTGGACGCGGCCGACCGCCGGGCCGCGAAGGCCGCCAGCTGATCAGTTCTGGGACTTGCGCCGGGGTCGCCCTGAGGAAGGGCGGTCCCGGCGTTTTTCACACGTCTCACGGATGGGTCTTACGCGCCGCTGACGACTGACCGCTCATCGCGTCCGGGACCGCTCATCGCGCCGCGAGTGGTCTCACATGCCGTTGATGCCCGCCTGGTACTTCGGCACCCGCACGGTGATCTTCGTGCCCAGCCCGCAAGCCGTTTCGACGACGAGCCCGTACTCGTCCCCGTAAACCCGCCGCAGCCGCTCGTCGATGTTCCCGAGCCCGATCCCCGCCGACTCGTCGACCTGCCCGGCCAGCGTCCGGCGCAGCTTCTCCGGATCCATCCCGATGCCGTCGTCCTCGATGGTGATGTGAGCCTCGGCCCCGCCGTCGTTGGCGTAGATCTGGATGTGCCCCGGCTCGACCTTGCCCTCCATCCCGTGCCGCACCGCGTTCTCCACCAACGGCTGCAAGCACAGGAACGGCACGGTCACCGGCAACACCTCGGGCGCCACCTGCAAGGTCACCTTCAGCCGTTCGCCGAACCGCGCCCGTTCCAGCGCGAGGTACTGGTCGATCGACCGCAGCTCCTCGGCCAGCGTCGTGAAGTCGCCGTGGCGGCGGAACGAGTACCGGGTGAAGTCCGCGAAGTCGAGCAGCAACGTCCGTGCGCGCTCGGGGTTCGTGCGGACGTACGAAGCGATGGCGGACAACGAGTTGTAGATGAAGTGCGGCGAGATCTGCGCACGCAACGCACGCACCTCGGCCTCCACCAACCGCGTCCGCGACCGGTCCAGCTCGGCCAGCTCCAGCTGACCGGCGGCCCACCGCGCCACCTGGTTGGTCGCGCGCACCAACCCCGCCGACGCCTCACGCGAGTACGCGGCCAAAGTCCCGACGACACGCCCCTCAACGGTCAGCGGCGCGACCACGGCACAGTTGATCGGGCAGTTCGGCTCGGTGCAGCCGATGTCGAACGCCTGGGTGCGCCCGGTCAGGAACACGTCCTCGGCCTGGGCCATCGCCTCGGCCGCGTGGTGGTCGGAAACCCCTTCCCACGCAACGACTTCCGTCTCGTCGGTCAGCGCGAGGGCAGGTGTGTCCAGCAGGGTGCGCAGGTGACGCGCGGACTTCTTGGCGGCGTCGGGAACCAGGCCGGCGCGCAGAGGCGGGGCGGCGGACCAGGCCGTGTGCAGTGTTTCGTAGGTGACGCGCTGGGCCTCGGTCGAGAGCGACTGCTTGTTGCGCGTGCCCCGCCACAGGACGAGCACGGCCGCTCCGCCCACGATCAGGATCGCGGCGGCGGTGAGGAAGTCCTGCATTTCACATCACCTATCTAGCTTCGCTCGTCGGACGACGAAGGGCCGGAGCCGTCCAACCCGAGGTTCTCGGGCGCGTGGAGCTTGACCATCGTCCGCTGCACTCCCGGCGGCACGTGCCGTTGGGTGAGCAGGGAGACGACGTACATGACCGTGAAGCCGAGCGGCACCGTCCACGCGGCGGGGCGCGAGAGGAGCACCTCGTACCAGGCGTCGCCGGTGTCGGTGAACATCGTGACGAGGCCGGCGGTCAGTGCCGGCACGCCGCCCGCGAGCATGCCCGCGATGGCGCCGACCTTCGTTATCCGGGTCGACCAGATTCCCAGCATCAGCAACGGGCACAGCGACGACGCCGCGACCGCGAAGGCCAGGCCGACCATGTCCGCGACCGGCATGCCCGTCGACACGAACGTCATCGCGAGCGGCACGATGCCCGCGAGCACCGTGGAGATCCGGAACCCGCGCACGCCACCGAGGCGCAGCACGTCTTGCGACAGCACGCCCGCCAGCGACACGACCAGGCCCGAGGACGTCGACAGGAACGCCGCGAATGCGCCACCCGCCACGAGCGCGCCGAGCAGCTGGCCGCCGATGCCCTCGATCATTCGTGTCGGCAACACGAGCACCACGGCGTCGGTCTGGCCGGTCATCAACAACTCAGGCGTGTAGATCCGCCCGAGAGCGCCGTACATCGGTGGCATCAGGTAGAAGACCGACAGCAGGCCGAGCACGATCAACGTCGTGCGGCGCGCGGCGGTGCCGTTCGGGTTGGTGTAGAAGCGCACGATCACGTGCGGCAGGCCCATGGTGCCCAGGAACGTCGCGATGATGAGCGAATAGGCCCCGTACAACGGGAACTGCTGCCCGCTGGACTCCGGCAGCGCCCACATCGCGTTGGTGTTGTGCGCCATTGTGGACACGTGCGGCACCGGAGCGCCTTGGGGAAACGTGAACTCCGAGCCCTGCCCGATGCGGTGGTTGCCGTCGGTCAGCACGAGGCCGGTGTTCTCGATGTGCGTGCCGTCGATCTCGCCGGTGCCCTTGATGAAGATGGACTGCTCGGCGTGGATCATCGTCTGGTTGTGGAACGAGACCTCGGTGTCCTGCCGGAACGTCGGGAACTCGGGCTTGGTCAGCGACTCCGAGCCGTGCACCTGCCACGCGATGATGAGGAACACGATCGGCACGGTGATCGCGGTGAGCTTGAGCCAGTACTGGAACGCCTGCACGAACGTGATCGACCGCATGCCGCCGGACATCACGTTCACCGTCACCACCACCGTGACGACCAGCGCGCCCAGCCAGTCCGGCGCGCCCGTCACCGTGTTCAGCGTCAGGCCGGCGCCTTCCAGTTGCGGCAACAGGTACAGCCAGCCGATCGCCAGCGCCAGGATCGACGCGACCGCGCGCACGCCGCGGGAGCGGAAGCGGGCCTCGGCGAAGTCCGGCAGCGTGTAGGCGCCGGATCGCCGCAGGGGAGCGGCGACCATGGTGAGCAGCACCAGATATCCGGCCGTGTAGCCGACCGGGAACCACAGCATGTCCGGCCCGTAGGCGAAGATCAGTCCGGCGATGCCGACGAACGAGGCCGCCGAGAGGTACTCGCCGCCGATCGCGGAGGCGTTCCACCACGGGGACACCGTGCGCGAGGCGACGTAGAAGTCGGACGTGGTGCGGGAAACGCGCAGTCCGTAGGTGCCGACCAGGATCGTGCCCAGTGCGACGACCAGCACCGCCACGATGGCGTAACCACTCGTCATGGACGTTCGACCAGCTCCGCGAACTCCCGTTCACTGCGCTCGGCCTGCCGCACGTAGAACCAGCCCGCCAGCAGCAGCATCGGGAACGTCGCCACGCACAGCAGGAACCACGGCAGCCCGAGCCCGAGGATCCGGAACTTCCCGAGCTCCGGCTCGATCGAGAACAGCAACGGCAACAGCCCGAGGGCCCCGCACGCCACGAGGCACACCGACAGACCCAACCGCCGTTGCGCCCGGATGAGCGTGCGCATGTAGACGGCGCCTAGCTCGCTCTGCTCGTTGATCTCGCGCGTGCCCGAGTACGGGCGGCGCGCACGGGGCGCCCTGGTGCGCGGGCTCGTCACCACCACACGCTGGGTCGGCTTCGGCACCGGCCGTTGGGGTGGTGGCGTGGTCACGACCCGAGCCCGTTTCTCGGTTGCACGACACCGGCGGGAGTCGACTGACCCGCCACGGGAGCGGGCCGGGCGCGCCGGACCAGCAGCTGCCGCAGGTGCCTCGCGTGCCGGCGGCTGACCGGCAGCACCGCGCCGCCGATCGTGACGCTGAGGTGCCCGTCCTCCAGCCGCAGCTCGTCGATGTGGCCCAGCGACACCAGGTGGCTGCGGTGGATGCGGACGAATCCCGCGCTGCGCCAGCGTTCTTCGAGTCCGTTCAACGCCGCGCGCACCAGGCCGCTGCCGGTCGCCGTGTGCAGGCGGGCGTAGTCGCCGTGCGCCTCCACGTACCGGATGTCGGCGAGCCTGATGAACCGCGTGACGCCGCCGAGCTCGACGGGGATGACCTCGTCACCCATCTCCGGAGGCGTGGCGTTCGCGGGTTGCGCGGGCGTGGGAGTGGTGGGTTCCTGCGCGGTCTTGGAGTCCCAGACCTCGTGCACGATGCGGTGCACGGACTCCGCGAGCCGTTCCTGGCGCACCGGCTTGAGCAGGTAGTCGAGTGCCTTGAGCTCGAACGCCTCCACCGCGGGCTGCTGATGCGCCGTCACGAACACCACGGGCGGCGGCTGCGCGAACCGCGACAGCACGCGGGCGAGGTCGAGACCGTCCAGCCCCGGCATGCGGATGTCGAGGAACACCGCGTCCAACGGCTGCCCGGCGTCCATCGCGCGGTGCAGCACCCGGAGCGCCTTCGTCGCGTCGGTGACCGCTTCCACGTGGGCGATGCGCGGATCGGAGCGCAACAGGTACGTGAGGTCTTCCAGCGCGGGCGCCTCGTCGTCGACGGCGAGCACCCGCAGGGAGCGCTCGAGGCTGCCACGTCGATCCGGCCCCTCGCAGATGGGGCAGGGCAGACCTGAGGTCATTCGAGATCGAGTCCAAACTGTGTACGGCCGATCCTCACGTGGCGGCGATTAGACCACGCTCGGTCGTCGCGCGCATGGTGGGCCGAGGGCGTCGGATAGGCGATCATGCCCCCTCACGGAGGGTGACCCGTCGCGGGGGTCCGGTTGCCCAGCGTGTGCACGGACGGTTCCCCCTCCCACCCCGAGATGCCCGGTCGGCGCATCATCCGCCAGGGGGAGGACGTGCGGAAACCCTCCGATCGGGTGTGTCTCGGATGGGAGACGGAAACCGCTATCACGCAGCGTGCAGATGCCTGGTCAGGCATACCCCGCGGTTTCGTCAGGAGCGACCGGTCTGCTCACGGCCGCTCACGGTTGGCGGACGGCCCTCGGCTGGGCCGCCAACGCGTCACCGAGCGTGATCTCCAGCTCGATGAACGACTCCTCCGCACGCCGGGCGGCGACGCTCACCGACGCGGCCGCGGCGGGGCCGATGAGCCTGCGGGTGGGCGCGCGCAGCGCCTGGATCGCCTCGGACCACTGGTTCGACAGCTTGGCGAGGCCGCTCAGGGTGTCGACGAGGTCTTCGGTGTTCTCCGGCGGTGAGGCGATGATCTCCGCCAGCCGGTCGCGCAACGCGTCCAGTGCCGGGTCCACTTCAATCCTCCCGTCGGGCCGCATCAGAGGGAGGACGACTGCGGAAATTCCCCCACTGAGCAACACCATATCTCGACCGCTGTGGTCCAGCGCAATGATGTTGCCCCACCGAGACTGCCCGGTCAATCATGCTCCCTTTCCGTCTCAACAGGCGCTCGTCTCAATTGGTGCGTTCTTATGGCGGCAGGCTGAAATGAAGCGGTTTCGGCGTTTAGTCGAGGTTAATCGACACAGTGTCGGTTCTACGTGCCTGGTAGGCCAGGTGGCGCCGGTGGTGTTGGGCCGAACCGGTGTGTCCTGGATCGCGTCAAACGTCACATTGAGTTCCCTGTCGGGGGACTTCTCGACACATGTATTAACTCTTTTGCCACAGTGCGGTGGCGCTGATGTGGGTGAGCGTGTCCGCAGTTCAGTCGTTCGGGTTCATACAGGATTATCGAACGGTTCTCCGCGCCGTCGTCAGCGCGGATGGCGGATCAGTCGCACACCGCGCAGCTCGATCTGTGCGGCCCCGTCCGCGTCCTTCGCGTCGAACAGGAGGACGTCGCATTCGGCTCGTCCGTCCCGCACTCGTCCGGCGGTCAGTGAAACCTGTCCGGGGGTGGCAAGAAGTCCGGCAGGGCGCACATGGACCTCGCGCACGCTCGTCATTCGTGCCGTGCCCTGGAACTCGTCGGCGGCCCATCTCGTGGCTCGCTGGAGGCACTCGTCGAGCCCTTGAGTGTCACGGACGGTGATGGGATGCGGTCCGGTGCCGGCGAGCCTGGCGGTGCCGTGCGTGACATCCGAGACGAGTGCGAGCCGCTTTCCGTGACCGCGCATCGTGATCGGGCCGGTCGCGATGCCGGGGTCGCGCAGAAGGGAGACTTCGCGCAACGTCCTCGCGCCCGACGCGGTGAGGAACTGTTCGATCAGCCACGCCAGCGGGCTGCCCGGCCGATCTGTTCGTGTCACCTCGACACATGTCAATGAGGAAAACGAGAACATCCTCGCACCTCATTCGCGGGAAATGCATGTCTCAACTGGCATGCCCGCTGTGTGGCGTCTCTGCAGGTGAAGATGGGTCTGAAGAAACGGCTCACGACAACAGGGAATCCATTACCACACATCTTGTCAAGCAGGTTGTCTCGCCGTGACACACTGATCGGCCATTCGGGTAACGAAGGGTTCCGCAGCGTTGGTGGACGTTGCTACGGTCCTCGCGATGAAAACCAGCGCTGCGCCCGACACCGTGGTCTCCGCATTTCAGGCATTGTGGAAACGTTCTCCCGAACGGTTGTTGTTCACATTCGTGGACGAACGCGGACGCGACGAGGAGACGATCACCGCCGGCGCTCTCGCCACCGCCGCGGAGGCCGTCGGGAGCGCGTTGCACGGCTGGGGCTTCCGGCCGGGCGACCGCGCGCTGCTGGTCTACCCGCCCGGCCCGGACTTCGTGCGCGCCCTGGCCGGCTGCCTGGCCGCCGGCGTCGTCCCGGTGCCCGTCTACCCGCCGAATCCGGTGCGGCTGGGTCACGAGCTGGCCGGCTTCCGGTCCGTCGTGGACAGTTGCAAGCCGGTCGGCGCCCTGACCAACGGCGCCTACGAACGCGCCCGCACGGTCGGCGCGGTCACCGGCTTCTTCGACCGAGCCAAACCGGAGTGGCCCCGCCTGCGCTGGCACCGGACAGACCGCGTGCGCACTGGTGGCCTCGACTGGCACGAGCCCGCCTCGGCCGGCGAACCGGCGCTGCTGCAGTACACCTCCGGCTCGACCGCGTCCCCCAAGGGCGTCGTGATCAGCCACGCCAACCTGGCCTGCGAACTCGCCGCGAACGCCTCCGACCTGGGCCTCGGCGACGACACGATCAGCGTGTTCTGGGTCCCGCAGTACCACGATCTTGGCCTGATCAGCGTCATCCTCAGCACCCTGATCGGCAACTCGCACACGTACCTGATGTCGCCGCTGACCTTCCTGCACCGCCCGGCGCTGTGGTTCGACGTGATGTCCAGGGTCCGCGCGACCCACACCGCCGCCCCGAACTTCGCCTTCGACCTGGCCGTCCGCAAGACCACGCCGGACCAGCGCGCCTCCTGGGACCTGAGCCCCCTGCGCGTGGTGATGTCCGCGGCCGAACCCGTCCGCCCGTCCACGGTGGACACGTTCTGCGCCGCCTTCGCCCCGGCCGGCCTGAACCGCGCGTCCTTCTACCCGGCGTACGGCCTGGCCGAGAACACCGTCAGCGTCACGATGGGCGGCAAGTCCGTACTGCGCCTGGACCGCGCCGCCCTCCACCGCGGCGAGGTCCTGCCCGCCCCGGACGGCCGGCCCGTGACGGGCTGCGGCCGCGTCACCAAACCCGGCACCAGCGTGCTGATCGTCGACCCGTCGACCTCGCTGGTCTGCCCCGCCGACCGCGTGGGCGAGATCTGGGTGAGCTCGAGCACGACCGCCCTCGGCTACCTCGGCCTCGACGACGAGACCCGGCAGACGTTCCACGCGCAGGTGCCTGGCGACGAGCGGCACTACCTGCGCACCGGCGACCTCGGCTTCTTCGCGGACGGCGAGCTGTTCGTCACCGGCCGGCTCAAGGACGTGATCATCATCAACGGCCGCAACCACTACCCGCAGGACGTCGAGGACGCCGTGCGCGACTGCCATGCGGCGGTGCGGCCGGGCGGCGTGGTGGCGTTCGGCGTGCCACGCGAGGACGGCGAACGCCTGGTGCTGTTCGTCGAGACCACCGGCCGGTCGTCCGAGGCGGAGCGCGCGGAGATCGCGGAGGCGGTGCGGCGGCGGGTGTTCGAGGCTTGCGGGCTCGCGGTGGACGAGGTGGTGGTGCGGCCGCGGGGGCTGGTGCTGAAGACGACCAGTGGGAAGGTTCGGCGGCGTGCGTGCCGTCAGGCGTTCCTCGAAGGCCGGGTCTGACATGAAGACGGTCGTCATCATCGGCGCGGGCGTCAGCGGCCTCACCACGGCCCGCGCCCTCCACCGGGCCGGCCACCGCGCCATCGTCCTCGAACAGAGCGGCGAGATCGGCGGCAAGTGCGCGTCGGTCGACATCGGCGGCCACGCGTTCGACCTGGGCGGCCACGTCTGCACGACCGAGTACCGGCGGCTGGCCGAGATGGTCACCGAACTCGGCCTCGACACCGAGCCCACCACGCCGCACCGGGTGTTCGACGTGGCCACGGGGGAGTCGCGGCCGCAGAGTTCGGCGTTCTTCACCTACGAGAACTTCCAGCGGTACACCAGGATCCGCGACGCCGAGTTCCCGCGCCTCGGCGAACCCGGGCTCGCGCACTCGGCGAAAGCGCTTGCCACGCCGGCGAAGCAGTGGCTCGAAGAGCACGGGCTGGAGGCGATGGCCGAGTCGTTCGGCACCGGGTACACGGCCGCCGGCTACGGGACGCTCGACGAGGTGCCCGCGCTGTACTTCCTCAAGTACGCGGAGATGACGGGCCTGCTGTCGAGCACCCGCGACCTGCTCGGGCACGCCGGCGGCTTCACGATCAAGGGCGGTTTCGGCACGCTCTGGCAGCGCGTCGCGGAAGGCCTCGACGTCCGGCTGAACGCCGCGATCGAGCAGATCATCCGGCGTGCCGGCCACATCCGGGTCAGGGCGGGGGAGTGGATCGAGGCCGACGCGCTCGTGCTGACCGTGCCGATCGATCAGGTCCCTCAGCTCGACGCGACGGCGGACGAACGCGACATCGCGGCACGGGTGCGGTACCTCGACTACTCGACGATGGTGTGCGCGGCCCAAGGGTTGCCGCGCGAGGCTTTCTCGCTCGTCACGCAGCCGAAGAAAGTCGTGTCGTTCCACCACCGGTACTCGGACAGCGAGGTCTACGCCTGCTACGCCTACGGCGCAGACGACCAGGCGTTCCAAGACGACGTCGCCAAATTGGGCGGCACCATCCAGAGGCCGTACCTGCGCAAGGACTGGAGATTCCTGCCGCACTTCGGGGAAGACGACCTGGCGTCGGGCGTCCTCGACCGCGTCGAGGCGATGCAGGGCGAGCTGAACACGTTCCACGTCGGCAGCCTGCCCGCGTTCGAACTCGTCGAGTGCGCGATCACGTACGCGGAAGAGTTGGTGGCGAAGCATTTCGGGCACGGGCCGAGCCGCGCGGTCACGACGGTGCGGACGATCCGCGAGTGGCTGGTCAAGCACATCGCGGCCGAACTGCACGTACCGGAGGACGCGGTCTCACCCCGAGCGCCGCTCAGTTCGCTCGGCCTGGAGTCGCTGTCGGTGGCGTCGCTGCAAAGCGCGCTCTCGGACTGGCTCGGCTTCCGGGTCCCGCACACGTTGTTCCTCGAACTGCCCACAGTGGACGCGGTGGCGGAACACCTTGCGCGCCAAGATGTTCCGCGGACCGCCAGCACACTCACCCTCGCGCTGACCACGCCCAGGCCGTTCTTCTGCATCGGTGGCGCGGTCGGGGCGGCGTACTACCTGCTGCCGCTGGCCCGCGCGGTCGGGCAGGGCCAGCCGTTCTACGGGTTGCAGGGGCCGGGTTTCGACGGCACCGAGGAGCCGATCGACGACGTCGAGAGGCTCGCCGCCCGGTACGTGCGGGAGATCAAACAGGTCCAGCCGTACGGGCCGTACGTCGTCGGCGGCCACTCGTTCGGCGGCGTCGTGGCCTACGAGGTCGGCAGGCAGCTGCGACGAGGCGGGGACGAGGTCGCCAAGGTCATCATGATCGACGCGTACCCCGCCGTGCCGGGGCAGTTGGAGCCGCCGTGGGACGAACGCGCGGTGATCGAGGAGCTGTGGACGATCCGGCAGCACGCGTTCCGGGACGACGGGGCGCCACGCCGCCGCGTCGACCAGTCGCTGACCCCGCGGGAACAACGCGAGCAGCTCGGCCGGTTCCTCGGCGCGTCCGGCACGCGGCCCGTCGAGGAGCACATCGCCACGATCATGGGCGTCTACCAGGCCCAGGTCGAGGCGCTCGTCCGGTACGAACCGCAGGCCAGCGACCTCGACGTCACGCTGATCAAGGCCACCGGCGGCTTCCCCCACGTGCTCAAGGACGACCGGCACGTCGAGCTGTTCCTCGACGCGCCCGCGAACGGCTGGGAACGCGTCCCGATGGGCTCCCTGGAAGTCCGCACCGTGCCGGGCGACCACTTCACGGTGCTGGTCCCGCCCGCCCTGACCGGCCTCGCCGACGCCGTCCGCACCGCCATCGCCCAGGTGCCGCCGCCCCCACCGCCACCGGCCGCGCACGTCGAGTCGTCCCTCCACATCAACCCGATGCACCCGGACTTCCTCGCCGACCCCTACCCGTTCTACGCGCTGCTGCGGGACCTCGCGCCCGTCCACCACGACGACGCCCTCGACGGCTGGGTGCTCACCAGGCACGCGGACGTGACCGACGTGCTGCGCCGCACCACAGTCGTCCGTCCCTCCACCGCGACGCTGATGGCCCGCCTCCCCCACGACGTCCTCGCCCAGATGAACCCGTTCATCAGCCGCATGGACTCCTCGCTGCCGTTCAGCAACCGCCCGAACCACACCCGCCTGCGCAAGCTGATGAACCGCAGCTTCACCCCACGAGCGATGGAACACCGCCGCACGATCGTCGAACAGACCTGCTCCGAACTGCTCGACAACTTCACCGGCGGCGACTTCCTGGCCGAGGTCGCCTACCCGTTCCCGGCCCGCGTCGTGATGGATCTCGTCGGCGTGCCACGTGAAGACCAGCGCCAGCTCACCCGCTGGGGCACCGACGTCATGAAAACCCTGGGGGAGGGCCAGTTCGGCGCCGACCCCATCGCCGTCGCACGCACCTCGTCCGCCGCGATGGACGACCTGATGGCCTACCTGCGCGACCTGCTCACCGAACGCCGCCACCGCCCGGCAAACGACCTGATCTCCGAACAACTGCGAGCCTCCGACGCCGACCTGTTCGGCGAGCGCGGCGAGTGGCAGAGCGACGACGAGCTGATCGTCAACATCATCTCGCTGATCAACGCGGGCCTCGAAACCACCGCCAACCACCTCGGCAACGGCGTCCTCGCCCTGCTGCGCAACCCAGCGCAGCTCGACCTGCTGCGCACCGAACCCATCGCGGCGACCGCGGCCGAGGAACTCCTCCGCTACGACTCGCCCGCCCCGATCATCACCCCGCAGCTCGCGAGCGAGGACCTGGAGATCGGCGGCCACCGCATCAGGGCGGGCGAGCTGCTGTTCCCGGTGCTCGGCGCGGCCAACCGCGACCCCGCCCGCTACACCGACCCGGACAGGCTCGACCTGAAGCGCGAGTCGGCGGTCACGCACCTGACGTTCGGCGCAGGCATCCACTACTGCGTCGGCGCGTTCCTCGGCCGGTTGGAAGGCCAGGTGCTGTTCCCGATGCTGGCGGCCAAGTTCCCGGACCTGCGCCTCGATCCTGCTGCTGGGGAACCGGAGTTCCGCCCCGACCCGGCATTGCGAGGCCTCAAGTCACTGCACCTCGCGATATGACTTGAGCCCGGCCGATCTGGGGGCCGTGACATCGAACGGGATGAGTTCGCGTTCTACCTGCCCCTGCCGATCAGCCCGGACGAGGCCGAGCGACTGAAGGAGCTGCTCAGAGCCGGCCGACGTCCGTGATGGTCACGGCCGCCTCGCCCAGCTCGTCCGACGCCGCGAGGTCGACCTCGGCGTTGAAGCCCCAGTCCTTGTCACCCGCCGGGTCCTCGAAGATCTGCCGGCACACCCAGCGCTCGCGTTCGACGTTGATGATCAGGAACGCCGGGCCGCGCGCGTTCGGGCCCGCGCCGATGTCCGAGTGCTCCTCGAAGTACGGCTCGAGGGCGTCCATCCACTCCTTGGCCGTCCAGCCCGACTCGTGGTCGAGCTCGCCCAGCGAGTACCAGTCGCGTTTCGCGGCCAGTTCGACGCGGCGGAACAGCGCGTTGCGGACCAGCACGCGGAACGCGCGGACGTTGCGGGTGACCGCGGGCGGCAGGTCGACGCGCACTTCTTCGTTGGGCGCGTCGGGGTTGGTGAGCTTCTCCCACTCGTCGATCAGCGACGAGTCGACCTGGCGGACGAGCTCGCCCAGCCACGAGATCAGGTCGTTGAGCTCCTCGGTCTTCGCCTCCTCCGGCACCGTCTGCGACAGCGCCTTGTAGGCGTCGGCCAGGTACCGCAGCACCAGGCCCTCGGAGCGCGCCAGGCCGTAGAACGACACGTACTCCGTGAACGTCATCGCGCGCTCGTACATGTCGCGCACGACGGCCTTGGGGGACAGTTTGTAGTCATCGACCCACGGGTGGCCGCGGCGGTAGGTGAACATCGCCGCGTCGAGCAGCTCGACGAGCGGCTTCGGGTACGTGACCTCGTCCAGCAGCTCCATGCGCTGGTCGTACTCGATGCCGTCGGCCTTCATCGCGCCGATCGCCTCGCCGCGCGCCTTGTGCTCCTGCGCGCCCAGGATCTGCCTCGGGTCGTCCAGAATGGACTCGATCACCGACAGCACGTCCAGCTCGTAGCCCGGCGCCTCGCGGTCCAGCAGCTCGATCGCGGCCAGCGCGAACGGTGACAGCGGCTGGTTCAGCGCGAAGTTGAACTGCAGGTCGACGGTCAGGCGGAAGTCGTCGCCGTCGCGTTCGACCACGCCCGCCGCGACCAGCGCCCGGTACATCGCCAGCGCGCGCCGGATGTGCCGGAGCTGCTTCGGGCGGTCCTCGTGGTTGTCCTCGAGCAGGTGCCGCATGGCTGCGAACGCGCCACCGCCGGAGCGGCCGATGACGTTCAGCAGCATCGCGTGCGAGACCTGGAACGACGAGGTCAACGGCTCCGGTTCGGCGCCGACGAGCCGTTCGAACGTCGACTCGCTCCACGAGACGAACCCGTCCGGGGCCTTCTTGCGCACGACCTTGCGGCGCTTCTTCGGGTCGTCGCCCGCCTTGGCGAGCGCCTTGATGTTCTCGACCTCGTGCTCGGGCGCCTGCACGACGACCGTGCCCACCGTGTCGTAGCCCGCGCGGCCCGCCCGGCCGGCGATCTGGTGGAACTCGCGCGCCTTCAGGATCCGCGTGCGGGTGCCGTCGTACTTCGACAGCGCGGTGAAGACGACCGTGCGGATCGGGACGTTGATGCCGACGCCGAGCGTGTCCGTGCCGCAGATGACCTTCATCAGGCCCGCCTGCGCGAGCTGCTCGACCAGGCGCCGGTACTTGGGCAGCATGCCGGCGTGGTGCACGCCGATGCCGTGCCGCACGAGCCGCGACAGCGTCTTGCCGAACCCGGACGAGAAGCGGAAGTTGCCGATCGTCTCGGCGATCGCTTCCTTCTCCTGCTTCGAGCAGACGTTCACGCTCATCAGCGACTGCGCGCGCTCCAGCGCGGCGGCCTGGGTGAAGTGCACGACGTAGATCGGCGCCTCACGGCCGTGCAGCAGGTCTTCGATCGTCTCGTGCAACGGCGTGGAGACGTACTGGAAGTTCAACGGCACCGGGCGCTGCGCCGAGCGGACCACCGCGGTCGGGCGGCTGGTGCGCCGGGTCAGGTCCTTCTCGAAGAACGCGACGTCGCCCAGCGTCGCCGACATCAGCAGGAACTGGGCCTGCGGCAGCTCGACGATCGGCACCTGCCAGGCCCAGCCGCGGTCCGGCTCGCTGTAGAAGTGGAACTCGTCCATCACGACCTGGCCGACGTCGGCCGTGTGGCCGTCGCGCAGGGCGATGTTCGCGAGGATCTCCGCGGTGCAGCAGATGATGGGCGCCTGGTCGTTGACGCTGGCGTCGCCGGTCATCATGCCGACGTTCTCCGGGCCGAACACCTCGCACAGCGCGAAGAACTTCTCCGAGACCAGCGCCTTGATCGGCGCGGTGTAGAAGCTGCGCTGGTTGGCCGCCATGGCGACGAGGTGGGCACCGATGGCCACCAGGCTCTTGCCGGACCCGGTGGGCGTGCTGAGGATGACGTTGGCCCCGGAAACGAGTTCGATGACCGCCTCCTCCTGCGCCGGGTACAGCGCCAGGCCGCGCTCGGCGGCCCAGTGGGAGAAGGTGTCGAACAGTTCGTCTTCGTCGGCGATCGAGGTGAGCCGGTCCGTAAGTGCAGTCATCGCGGGTGAACTATAGGTGGTACGCGTACTCGGTGAACTCCCAGTCGGTCACGAACCGCTGGAAGCGGGCCACCTCCTCCCACTTGAAGTCCACATAGGACCGCACGAAGTCCTTGCCCAGCACCTCGACCATGGAGGTGTCCTCCTCCAGATAGGCGAGTGCGTCCGGCAGCGTGGCGGGCAGCGTCGGCGCCTTCGACGGGTCGTACCCGTACCCGGCGGACGGCCGCGGCGGCTCGATCCGGTCGCGAATGCCCAGGTAGGTGGCCGCGATGAGGCCGGCGATGCCGAGGTAGGGGTTCGCGCTCGCGTCGCCGAGCCGCAGTTCGAGCCGGGTCGTCTCGCCGCGTTCGGCCGGCACCCGCAGCATCGCGCTGCGGTTGTCCAGGCCCCAGTCGATCAACCAGGGCGCGAGCGAGTCCGGACCGAACCGCTTGTAGGAGTTGACCGTCGGGTTGAGCAGCGCGGCCAGCGCGGGGGCGTGTTTGAGGATGCCGCCGATGGCCCAGCGCGCCTCGTCGCTCAGGCCGTGCGAGGTGCCCGTCGCCTGGAACGCGTTGCGGCCGTCCTTCTCGTGGCACGAGAGGTGCAGGTGGAAGCCCGATCCGCCGCCGTCGTTGAACGGTTTGGCCATGAACGTTGCCAGCCTGCCCTCGCGGCGGGCGAGCTCCTTCACGCTCGTTTTGAACCGGAACGCGCGATCGGCCGCGTCCATGGCCGGCGAATGGACGAGGTTGATTTCGAACTGCCCGCCCGCGTACTCGTGGTTGCCGCCGGTCGTCTGGAGCCCCGCCGAACTGAGCGTGCGAAGAGTTCTCAACAGATGACCGTCTGAATCGCCCCGGCGGCCCGTGGCGTACACGTTGCCCGGCTCGTCGCAGTAGGGCCGCCACCCGTTCGGGCGATCTTCGTCCGGTTCGCAGAGAAAATATTCCAACTCGGGACCGATCACCGGCGTCAGCCCCGTGGTCTCGAATATTTCCAGGGCTCTGCGCAGCACCTGCCGGGGCGATTCGTCGACGGGTCTTTCGTCAGCGGGGCTGACCGCGTCGCCGATGCACCACGCCACGCCCGGCTCCCACGGGATCGGGAGCAGCGTGTCCAGGTCGGGGACCACGATGACGTCGGGCAGCCCGGCGTCGAGCACACCCCCGTTCTCGGTGGTCTTGCCGCCGGGGGTGGTGCTGTAAACGGCCCGGCAGAACGACAGCCCGCGCTGCGTAACCGCTGGTAGATGCTCTACGAGGATGTCACGGCCCCGGTCCGTGCCCAGCAGGTCGGGAAAGACGACGCGCACGACGTCGATGCCGTCCTCGCCTAGCCTCGCCGCGAGTTCCCGTGTCACCTGTTCACCGACCACGTCGAACTACCTTTCCGGCACAGTGTGTCGCTGGCGCGGAGGGGATAACGTTGAGGGGCAAACGCTATCGACCGTCCGTGGAGCAAAGACCACGATCGATCCCAGTGGGGTGCTCCGCACTCATCGTCCACCACGAGGCAACAGTCCGTAACTGGACGGGTGACGACCGTCACGAGATCATGCACGATGTGGGATCGTGATCAAAGTGGTTGCGGACCGACTCGCACCACATCACAGACATAGTTCGGAACCGCAAGTATTGTGCCGGGAACACCTGAGCTCGAGCACGGGAGACTTTGAGTTGTCTGGTCACCACACGATTGCCGAGACCGAGAAAGCCGTCCAGGCCAAACTCGGTGCGGTGCCGCTGCATCGCGAGCAGATGGCGGCGGTGTCGAACATCCACCGCGCCGCTACCGCGATTCGCCAGCACCTCGAGAACTCGGTGCTGCGCACCAGCGATCTGACCTGGACCGGCTTCGTCGTGCTCTGGGTCGTGTGGATCTGGGGCGAGATGGAGACGCGCTACGTGGCCGAGGAGGCCGGGATCTCCAAGGGCACCCTGACCGGCGTCGCCAAGACGCTGCAGTCACGGGGCCTGCTGGAACGTCTCGGCCACCCGACCGACGGGCGCCTCGCGGTCCTGCGTCTCACCCCCGAGGGTGAGGAACTGATGGCCGACCTCTTCCCCAAGTTCAACGAGGAAGAGGTCTTCGTCTCCGACCCGCTGGAGTCGTCCGAGGCCCAGTCGCTGGCCGAGATGCTGCGCCGCATGGTGACGCACCTCGAGGCCAACGGCGAGCAGCGGCGGCTCGATCTGCGCGGAGACACGCCGTTGCCGCCGCGCCGATCCGGCCGGCGCGCCAAGCACGGCTGACATGGTCGCCTGAGGGGCGACTCACCTGGCCGGGGAATCACCGCCCCGACTTGGTGAGTCGCCCATTTCGGCGTTGGTTCTCAGCCCGCGGCCCTGATGGCGTCTGCAAGTACCGCCAACTCAAGGTCAACAGGCACTTTTCCGCTACCAACCCGCCATCCGGTCGCTTGCCGCACAGGTTGGGTGTGGTTGGCGGCGGTTTGATCAAGAGTTGGTGGTACTTGCAGACGCCGGGGGTCAGAGCAGGCTCAGCACCCGCGCGTGCAGCGTGTCCAGGTAGTCCTCGGACTCCGGCTTCATCAGCACGCTGCGCAGCACCCGCGCACCGTCCACGTCGGCCACCACCTCGGGGTGCCGCGCCGCGAACGCAGACTTCGACGCCCGTGCCACGCTCAGGAACACCGGGTCGACCGGCGCGTTCATGCCCGCCTCCATGACCCTGTGCGAGGCGGCGTCCACCGCCGACAGCGTCAGAGGGCTGGTCCGCGGGAAGTACGTGACGATGTCGAGCTCGGGCTCCTGGTAGAGCTCGAGCTCGTCCGACTCGCGGATGATCGACGCCCACCGGACGGCCGCCCGCCGTCCGGCCGCCAGCACCTCGCCCAGGCCGTCGCGGGTCAGCGGGAGCAGCCGCAGCGTCAGCCAGAGGCCGGCGGCCGCCGCGCCGGCGCGGGAGCACTCCAGGCTGATCTCGCCCAGGTGCATCTCGTCGGACGTGAAGTAGGTGTAGGGGGAGTCGTGCAGGTAGAAGCGGCCCACGGAAGGGTCGCGGAACAGCACGGCGCCGCAGCCGTAGGGCTGTAGGCCGTGCTTGTGGGGGTCCACCACCACGGAGTCGCACGAGCCGATGGCCTCCCACGGCTCGGGCGCGAGATCGGTGCCCGCGAGCAACGTGAAGAAGCCGCCGTACGCGGCGTCTACGTGCACCCGTGCGTCGTAGCGCCGTGCGACGTCCAGCACGAGATGCACCGGTTCGATGGCGCCCAAAGCGGTGGTTCCCGGGGTGACGACGACCGTGCCGACCTTGCCGGAACGCAGGAGCTCTTCGAGGGCGTCCAGATCCATGCGGCCGAGGCCGTCCACGGGCACCGGGTGGCCCTCGATGCCGAGCACGCCGCACATCCGTGAGTGCGTGTAGTGCGCCTCGGAGGAGTAGGCGACACCGCGCGAGGGGTGCAACGAACGCGCGACGAACAGCGCCTCCAGGTTGGCGATCGTGCCGCTGGAGGTCAGGTGGCCGAGGTGCTCGTCGCCGTAACCGAACATGTGCGCCAGCCCGGAGACGACCTCGCGCTCCATCGCGGCCGTCGCGGGGCCGCCGTCCAGGGCGTGGTTGTTCGGGTTGATCAGCATCGCGGACAGGTAGCCCACGACGGCCGCCGGGTGCGGCGGCTTGAGCATCTGGCCCGCGTAGCGCGGGTGGAAGAACGGGTAGTTGTCGCGCAGCCGGTCCTGCAGTTCGGCCAGCGCCGAGCCGAAGAGCGCCGGGTCGACCTGCAGGGACGAGTGGGGTGCGTAGGAGCCGTAGTCGGCTGTCCACTTCTCGTGGTTGGCCAGCGCCTCGTTGAGCCAGTGCTGAAGATCCACCGTGCACACCCCACTCGTCCACACAATCCGAATGTTCGAATTTGGACGTTACGGCAGTCCCCAGCGCGCCGACGAGCCGTTCGCCGTCACATCGCGTGCTGAGACGTTGGGCCGAGTGCCGCGGCGCGAAACGACGGCGCTCTGACCTCGGCGAAGCGGGATTTCGATGGCGGAACCGCGGGTCTTGTAGTCCAGTCGGCGGCCCCACGAGTCCCGCACGTCGATCTCACCGGTGATCCCGTGGTCGAGGACCAGCGGCGAACCGGCCTCCGAGTGGACCTGGACCCAGTCGGTGCGGCCGGAAGACCGTGAAGCGTCCACAAGGAACGCGCCTTGCGTCCTAAGTGAGCTGATCGACGCGTCCGCCCAAGTGGACGAAACGGACGGAAAGACGCGCACGACGTCGTTGTGCGACTGGACCATCATCTCCAGCACGGCCTGACCGGACATCAACGGCGACTCGATCGCGAGATTGCCGCCCTCGCGGTAGAAGGTGTTCTCGGTCAGCACGGCGTTCGTGCCGACCTGCTTGCGGTCCAGGAAGTAGCGCAGGAACGACAGCGCCTCCTCCGGCCTGCCCATCGCCGACGCCATCGCGGACGCGGCGCCGTAGCTGTAGCCCGCCCACGCCCCCTGCCGCGACACCCAGTGGTCGAACGTCTTCGCGATCAGCTCGCGGTGCTCCGGCATGTCCCACGTCAGTTCGCGCAACGGGTAGAACCACAGCATGTGCGAGAAGTGGCGGTGCGAGTCGTTCAACGACACGTCCTTGCCGATCAGCACGCCGTTCGGACCCTGGCTGTAGGGCACGAGCCTGTTCAACACATCGCGCCAACGCGCGTTTTCCTCAATGGACAGCAACGTCCGCACGCCCCAGCGGATCAGCGACAGGTCGTACGTCGTGTCTGTCGCGTTCGCGTACTCCGGCGAACGCGTCTCCGGCAGGTGCAGCTTGCCGTCGGCGCCCTCGACGAGGAACCGCGCGTAGTAGTTCACCGCCTTGGTCAGGATCGGGAACAGCACGTCGGAGAGGATCTTCTTGTCCATCGTGTGCCGGTAGCCCAGCCACACGTTGTGGCAGGCCCACAGAAGATTGCCCGTATGGTCGTTCGGCGCCACACCTGGCACACCGCAGTAGCGCGGCCCCGAGCGCAACGTGCGGTCGCCGGGGTGGCAGATCGCGTACGAGTTGCCGTCGCGGTAAGCCGGGTTCACGTTCAGTTCGAGGTGGTGCTCGAACCGCTTCAACGTCGTGGTCACCGCGTCGAGCTCGTGGTGGTTCGAGCCGTTGATCAGCGGATACGAGATCTGGACGTTGAGGTTCCACCACACGGCCGTCCAGCTGTTGCCCTGCTCGGGGAACCACGGGCCCCACTCGGAGATGACGGGCGCGTCGTTGCGGGTGGCGGCGGCCATCTTGTAGAGCTGCGCCCAGTAGAAGCGCTGCACGAGCTTGTCCGGCACGGACACCAGCGACTTGCTGAAGTAGGCGTTCCACCAGCGGCGATGCTGCAGGGTCAGCACCTCGAACGGGATCGACAACGCCTGACGCACCTCACGGATCGCGTCGGACGTGTGCGTGTCCGCGGGGTGTGTGTATGCCACGTGGGCCGCGAAACGGCCGTTGCGGGTCTGCCAGGCCGTTGTGTAGCCACCGCCGGCGTGCAGCGGTTGTGCGGCATAGGAGACGCCGTTGGCCGCGCCCAGGGTCGCGTCGGGGTTGGCCGTGTACTCCGGTGGCTTGCGGATCGTGCGGGTCGTCGCCGACTGGAGCGGCTGGAAGCCCCAGGTGACGTCGCCTTTGACGTTCGCGAGGAACGTGCTGCGGCTGTTGTGCACGAGCATCGTGAACGTCGCGCTGCCCTGGGTGGTCGTCACCGAGCCCGTGAGCTCGGCGTTCCACAGGTCGAGCGTCCAGTCGACGGCGGTGATCGCGCCGGCGAAAGCCAGGGTCAGGTACCCGATCGGCAGCCGGGAGAGCCCGACCGCGGCCTCCCAATGCTCGCGCTGGTCCTGCACCTCGGAGTGGCTGAGCATGAGCTTCAGCTCGTTCGGGGTGCGGCCCGCGTAGACCTGGACGCCGAGGAAGCCGTTGGCGAGGAACGGGCTGTCGCCCCAGTTCTTCGGCAGTTGCCTCCACTCCATGCGGGCATCGCGGACCACGTCCCGATGCACGGACGAGCTTCCGTGGTGACCCGATGTCTGGGGCTGATCCGGGGCTGCGGCCGCGACTCCTCCGCTGAGTGCGGAGGCTCCCACGGCCGCGCCCGTACCGTACAGAAACGTTCTACGCGACAGCTCTGTCACTGTTCGTCCCTCCGTGCCGTGGCGGCGGCGGAAGGATCTAACCGCAGAAGTCATCGGATGACTAGGGCAGCTCGAAGCCTGCGTCGGTCAGCGCGGCGCGTGCCTGCCCGCTGAAAACGAAGTCGTAGAACTTCTTGGCTTCTGGCGAACCGGACACGATCGTGATCGGGAACTTGAGGTCAGGGAGCACCGGCACGGCGAAGAGTCCGAGGGAGGGCTTCGCGTCGGTGGCGTACGCGAACGCCGAGTCGACCTCGCCCGTCGTCAGCTTGGCGAGCGTCTCCTTGGAGTCCTGTCCGACCGCTTTCGGCGCGGGCAGGCCGGCGTCCTTCAGCGCGAGCTTCGCCGCGGCACCACAGGGCGCCTCCTCGGCGCACATCGCGAACGACGTCTGCGGATTCCACCGAGGCGAGAGCGTGACGTTTTTCGGGTTGCCCTGCGCCGCCGCGAGCACCAGCCGGTTCACCGCGAAGACCTTCGACTCGGTCTTCATGGTGTCGGGGCTCGCGGACGCGAAGACGTCGACGTCCGCTCCCAGCTGCTTCTCCAGCGCCGAGCCGGCGCCGAAGAGGAACTCGACCTCGATGCCCTGCGAGGCCTCGAAGTCCTTGCCGATCTTCGTGAACGCCTCGGTGAGCGCCGTGTCCGCGTACACCGTGAGCGGCCTGTCCTCAGGACGCGGCCGGTCGGCCTCCGGTGCAGGTGAACAGGCCGCCAGTGCGGCCACGAGAAGTAAAACCCCGCGCTTCATGAACCGAACCCCCCCAGGTCGTCGAACAAAAGTTAGCACCAGGTGTGATTGAAATCGTTGTTGCATACGTCTGGCCGTAACGGGGTGGTGGCAATTAGCGTGCCGGGTATGTCACCTGTTGCCATGCACATGAGCGACGGTCTGCTGAACGCGCCGGTCTCGGTCGCCTTCCTCGTCGTCGCGGCGGTGGGCGTCGGTTTCGCGCTGATCAAGTCCCGCGCGGACCTCGACGACCGCACGGCGCCGATGGCGGGCCTGGTGGCCACGTTCATCTTCGCGGTCCAGATGATCAACTTCCCGATCCTGCCCGGCGCCTCCGGTCACCTGCTCGGCGGCGCGCTCGCGGCGATCCTGGTCGGCCCGTACGTCGGCGCGCTGTGCGTGACGATCGTGCTGGTGGTGCAGGCGCTGCTGTTCGCGGACGGGGGCCTGACCGCGCTCGGCGCCAACGTCACCAACATGGCGCTGATCGGCACCGCGACCGGGTTCCTCGTCGCCGTCGCGCTGCGCAAGGTCGCCGAACGGGGCAAGGGCGGTCTCGCGGCTGTCGCGTTCGTCTCGGCGTTCATCAACACCGTGGTCGCCGCGACCGGCTTCGTCGTCGAGTACGCGATCGGTGGTGCCGGTGGCGTCGAGATCGGCAAGGTCGCGCTGCTGATGTGGGGCCTGCACGCGTTGATCGGCATCGGTGAGGGCCTGATCACCGCTGTCACCGTCACGTCGGTCGCCGCGATCCGGCCCGATCTCGTCTATTTGCTGCGCGGCACCAAGAAGCCGCTGGAGGTGCGGTCGTGAAGAAGTTCTTCATCGGGTTCGCGGTGGTGTCGCTGCTGATCGCGGGCGTCCTGTCGTACTTCGCGTCCGGCTCGCCCGACGGTCTGGACAAGACGGTCGAGGACACCGGCATCGCCGAGCACGCGCGGGAACACCCGTTCGCGGGCAGCACGTTCGCCGACTACGCGTTCGGCGGTGACGACAGGTTCACCGGCCTCGCGGGTGTGCTGGGTGTCGTTGTGGTGCTGGCGGTGTCGTTCGGCCTGTTCTGGTTGCTGCGCAAGAAGTCCGACGCCCAGAAGTCCGACGCCCAGAAGTCCGACGCGCGGTGAGCGGCGGCCACGACGTCCTGCACCACGCCGGCGACTCGCCGGTGCACCGCCTCGCGCCCCACGTGAAGATCCTCGTGGCGTTCGGTGCGGTGCTGGGCGTCGTGGCGACCCCGCGCACGCTGTTCCCGCTGTTCGGCCTGTACCTGCTGGTGATCGTCGCGGTGTGGGCCGTCGCGCGCGTTCCCGCGCTGTGGTTCGTGAAGCGCGCGGTGATCGAGGTGCCGTTCGTGGTGCTGGCGTTCCTGCTGCCGATCTTCGGCACGGACCCGCGCACCGACGTTCTGGGCTTCTCGGTGTCCGTCGAAGGCTCCTTGGCGGGCTGGAACATCCTCGCCAAGGGCACGCTGGGTGTCCTGGTCAGCCTCACCCTGGCCGCCACGACGGCGCCGGGCGACCTGCTGCGCGGCCTGCAGACCCTGAAGGTCCCGGCCCCGCTGATCATGATCGCCACCCTGATGCTCCGCTACGGCGAAGTCGTCGTGGGGGAAGCGAAACGCATGCGGGTGGCCCGCATCTCCCGCGGCGACGACCCCCGTTTCCTCTGGCAGGCGGGCGCCACCGCACGCGCGGTCGGCACACTGTTCATCCGGTCCTACGAACGCGGAGAGAGGGTGCACCTCGCGATGGTGTCGCGCGGCTGGACGGGCAGGCCCTCGGGCTCGGCGACGATCGTCGCGGAAACCCCGGCCGCACCGGCCCTGGAGGTCTCCAAGCTGGCCTTCGCCTACCCGGACGGGCACCAGGCGCTGTTCGGCGTCGACCTGCGCGTCGAACACGGTGAACGGGTCGCGGTCCTCGGCCCGAACGGCGCCGGCAAGACCACGTTCGCCCTGCACCTCAACGGAGTGCACTCCGGCGGCTCCGGCACCGTCTCGATCGCCGGCCTGGAGGTCTCGAAGCGGAACCTGCGCGAGATCCGCCGCCGCGTCGGCCTGGTCTTCCAGGATCCCGACGACCAGCTGTTCTGCCCGACCGTGCGCGAGGACGTGGCGTTCGGCCCGCAGAACTTCGGTCTGTCCGATGTGGACGCACGAGTCGCGAGGGCGCTGGGCGCCGTCGGCATGGAGTCCGTGGCCGACCGCTCGCCCCTGCACCTCTCCGGCGGCCAGCGCCGACGTGTCGCGCTCGCGTCCGTGCTGGCGTGCGACCCGGAGATCCTGGTGCTCGACGAACCTTCCGCGAACCTCGAACCCGTGGCGCGCAGGGAGTTGGCCGAACTGCTGCTGAGCCTGGGCCGCACGATGCTGATGGTCACGCACGACCTGCCGTTCGCGCTGCAGATCTGCCCCCGCAGCGTGCTGATCGACGACGGCGTGGTCGTGGCGGACGGCCCGACCCGCGAGATCCTCGCCGACGCCGACCTGCTCGCCCGGCACCGCCTGGAACTGCCCTACGGCTTCCGGCTCGACTGAAGCCCGCTCAGCACGATCTCCAGCAGCACCGCGGGATTCGCACCCTCGTGCATGCTCTGCAACATCCCCTTCATCAACACCACCAGGTCGGTGGCCGTGACGTCGGTTCTGACCGCGCCCGCCTCCTGCGCGCGCTGGAGCAGTCCGCCCAACGCCGCGTGCAGACCCTTGCGCAGGTCGGGTGAGATGGTGATCGCGTCGGACAGGTCCCGCTTCACCGCCGCCTCGTCCGCCATCCTGCGGAGAAACGCGAACAGCGCCTGCTCGGGGTCTTCCGCGGGTTCCGCGGCCGACGCGATCATGGCCGCCACCCTCGTCTCCGTGACGGCCTGGAACAGCGCCTGTTTCGTGGGGAAGTGGCGGTAGACCGTGCCGGGCCCGACGCCGGCCCTCGTCGCGATCTCGTCCAGCGGCACCTCGTAACCGTGTTCCGCGAACAACTCCCGCGCCGCCTCCAGCACCTTCTCGCGGTTCCGCGCCGCGTCGGCCCTCATCGTTGCCAACCGGGGCGTGCGTTCCGTATCGTCCTAACCGGGGTCACCGTTCCGATTCTAGAGATGGGGGCACGACAGATGACGCGCACACCCGAGGAGATCGTCGAGCACGTTCGCGGCATGGTGGCGGGGGAGGAGACGCACGGGCAGTTCGCCGACCTCTTCGCCGAGGACGGAGTGATGGCGTACCGCTTCGCGACCGCGTTCCAGCCGGAGGAGATCAAGGGACGCGAGGAGATCCGCGCGTACTTCGGCAAGGTCCGCGGCGCGGCCGTGCGAGACAAGATCGAGGTGCGCAGTGTCGAGGCGCAGTGCTGGCGCACCAACGACCCCGACGTGGCCGTCGCCGAGATCACGCACCGCGGCTGGTCGAAGGTGAAGCAGGACTACTACACGTTCACGGCCGTCGCGATCATCCACTTGCGCGACGGCGAGATCGTGCGTTACGACGACTACATGAACCCGCTGCTGCTCACGGAACTTCTCGGAGTCTGACCGTGGACTGGCTGCCGGCCTGGTGCGCTGCACACCTGGGGAGCGCGCCGGTCGGCGTGCTGTTCGAGCGACGGTCGATCTCGGAGGTCGTCGGCCTGCGACTGGCCGACGGGCGAGACGTAGTGGTGAAGGCACGGATCGATGACGGTCGGGCAGCGTCGTGCCTGGAAGCACAGACCGTGCTGGCTGAACGGGGTTTTCCGTGTCCCCGGCCGATCACGCCGTTGGTCGCCGTCGGCGCGTTGGCCGTGCACGCCGAAGACTTCCTGCCCGGCGGCGAAGTGCTGCGCGGCGACACTCCGGACATCGCCGAACGCTACGCCGCCGTCTTCGCCCGGCTGATGGCAGAACTGTCCGTCGTCACCGTCCCGCCACCGCTGCCGAACCCGCGCTGGTCGCGCTGGGACCACACCGACACCGGGCTCTGGCCGGTGATCGACTTCCTCGACGCGCGCGACCAGAGCGTGGTGCCCGAACACGTCACCGACTCGGCCGAGCGCGTGCGCAAACGGTTGCTGGCCACCGATCTGCCGTGCGTGCTGGGCCACGCCGACTTCGAGGCGCAGAACCTGCGGTGGCGGGACGGCGAGGTGTGGGCCGTGCACGACTGGGACAGCCTGGCCTGGCAACCCGAGGCGGCGTTGGTGGGTGCGGCGTCCGGTGCGTTCGCCAACGATCCGCCGCCGTCGCTGGTCCCGGTGGAGAGTTCCGCGGCGTTCCTCGTGGCGTATCAGGAGTTTCGGGGGCGCGCGTTCACCGCGGAGGAGCAGGAGATCGCGTGGGCGGCGAGCCTGTGGACCGCGCTGCACAACGCACGGTGGGAAGTGCTGCACGGGGACGCTCCGGTGTCTCTCAACGCCGTTCGTGAGCAAGCGGCTGAACGATTGCGCCGTGCGGCCGCATAGGGCGTGACAGGATCGCGGTGTGATCGATTTCAGGACTCCGGCATCGCCGCGGACCATCCAGGTCGTCACCGACTGGGTGTGGGGCTGGGCGTTGTCCCGCGGCACCCCGGATCCCGTGCAGGAACCCGACGGCTACCGCATCGACGTCGGCCTGCCCGAACACCGGGTGCGCCACGTCCTGCTGGAACCGGGCTCGGCCGGCCCACGTGCCGCGGGACTCACCGAACCCGGCTCCTGGCTGAAGGTCTGCGGCTCGGCCGAGCACGTGAGGCCCGCGCTGAGTTCGAGATGGACGATCGGTGCGCCGGAGTATCTGATGAGCACCGAGCTGGGGACTCGGCAGACCATCACCCCGCCGGATCACTACACCGTGGAAACGCACAGCACCGGCGACGTGCACGATGCCGTCGTCCGCACCGATGGCGGCGAGTTCGCAGCCAAGGGACGGGTCGCGGTGCGGGGGAGCGCTGCCGTCATCGACGTGGTGGAGACCGGCCCCGCGCATCGCAGGCGCGGTCTCGGCAGAGTCGTCATGTCCGAACTGTCGCGCGTCGCCGAGGACCGTGGCGCGGTGCGCGCCGTGCTGGTCGCCACGGAAGCAGGGCTCGCGTTGTACGAGAAGCTCGGGTGGACGGTCGAATCACCGATCACCGCCGCGCATCTGGCGGCTTAGCCGGCCGCGCGCCGCCGACGCTCTGCCAGCACCGCGGCCAGGTACGGATGCGGGTGCGTGTACTCGACGCGCGGCGACCGGATCGCGGTACCGACGTCGTCCGCCAGCCGCGCCCCCAGTTCCCACCGGGCCTTCTCGCTCAACTCGTGATATCGGCTCAGGTACTGCCGCGCCGCCAGCACCAGTTCGTCCGGCAGCTGCGACAGGTCCAGGCCGCGCGCCCAGTCGGCCAGCTGCGGCGGCATCTCGGCGAGTTCCACGGTCTGCGCCGGCACGCGCGTGCGGATGACCAAAGTGCCTGCGAGGTAGTCGCCGACGCGCTTGCCCTTCGGCGAGAACAGTGACGTGAACAGCGCCACCGCGCCGCCTAGGCCGAGGGCCCAGAAGTCGATGAAGAAGCCGCCCAGAGCGCGCACCAGGGCGTGCCGGAAGCGGATCGCGCCGCCGTCGTCGCGCACCACGCGCAGGCCCATGATCAGCTTGCCGAGCGAACGGCCGCGGGACAGCGACTCGACGGCGGTCGGGTAGCCGATCAGCACGAGGACGGTCAGCGTCAGGGCGAGAGCGGACTGCAGCGCGTCGTCGAAGCCGATCGGTGTGATCAGGAAGGCGAGCAGCAGCAGGCCGAACTGCACGGCCACGTCGAACACGAACGCGACGGCCCTGCTCGCGAGTTGTGCGACGCGCAGGTCCAGAACTACGGCTTCACCGGTGACGAGGTCCCCCACGCGGATAGTGTGACTCATCGTGGATCTGGACGTGTTCATCGAGCGCCACCGCGCGTCGTGGCAGCGGCTCGAGCAGCTCGTGAAGCGGTCCGGCCGGCTCAGCGGGGCCGAGGCCGACGAGCTGATCGAGCTGTACCAGCGCGTCACGACACACCTGTCGATCGTGCGCAGCCAGACCCCGGACCCGGCCACCGTGGAACGGTTGTCGTCGCTGGTCGCGCAGGCACGGTCGGCGCTGACGGGCACGCACACGCCGGCGTTCAAGGTGTTCACGCGGTTCTTCACGCACCGGCTGCCCGCCGCGATCTACCTCGGCTGGCGCTGGTGGGTGCCGGCCGGAGTGGTGTTCTACCTGATCACGGGCGTGATGGCGGCGTGGATCGCGGCCAACCCGGACGTGCAGGCGACCATCGCCGCGCCGGACGAGCTGCGCGAGATGACCAAGGTCGGCGGCGGGTACGAGGCCTACTACTCCAGCGACCCGGCCGGGTCGTTCGCGGCGAAGGTGTGGACGAACAACGCCTGGGTCGCCGCCACCTGCCTGTTGCTGGGCGTGCTGTTCGCGATCCCGCCGATCTACCTGCTCTTCACCAACGCCCTCAACCTCGCCGTCGGCGTCGGGCTGATGTTCGGTGCCGGGCGGGGCGCGGAGTTCCTCGGGCTGCTCGCCCCGCACGGACTCCTGGAGCTGACGGCGGTGTTCGTCGCGGCGGGCATCGGCATGCGGCTGGGCTGGCAGGTGATCGACCCCGGCAAACGCACCCGCGGCGCCGCGCTTGCCGCCGAGGGGCGGGCGGTGGTGGCGGTGGCGCTCGGGCTCGTCGTGGTGTTGCTGGTTTCCGGTGTGCTGGAAGGGTTCGTGACGCCGTCCGGGCTGCCGACGTGGGCACGGGTCGGCATCGGGATCGTCGCTGAGGTGCTGTTCCTGCTGTACGTGTTCGTGATCGGACGTCGTGCCGCGCAACAGGGCGAGACGGGTGACGTGGACGCGAGTGAACGCGAGGACGTCGTTCCGGCGGCCGTCTAGAGCAACGCCATCGGCCGATTGGCGGACGTGGCCGCGGCGAGAACCGTGAAGTGATGGCCGAGTGGAGAAAGCGGCCGTCGTTGGTGCAGCGGAGAAAAGCCCACGACGGCGCGATCGTGAACGAGCACATCATCGTCGTGACAGGCGTTCCCGACGACGAGAAACCGCCAGTGCCCGCTGTCGAGGCGCGCCGGAGGGCGGGCAGGGGCGAGTGGCGGTCTCTGCCGCCCATGATCACGGCGCGAGGCAATCCCGCGGTCGCCGCTGTCGACGGCAAGGTGTACGTCGCCGGTGGGGGCAATCAGGGATTCCGGGACGAGGTGGAGCGGTTCGATCCGCGTGAGGAGACGTGGACGTCCGTCTCTTCGTTGCCGCAACTGCGCGCGGCTCCCGCGGGCGCCGGGCTGAACGGCCTGCTGTACGTGGCCGGGGGCAGCGTGAGCGAGGACGACAACACCGATTCCGTGGTCGTCTTCGACCCCGAGGAACCTGAGGCGGGGTGGAAGGAAGTCGCGCCGATGCTGGACCGCAGGGCACGGCACAAGTTGATCGCGGTGGACGGCCACCTGTACGCCATCGGTGGAGAGAACGACGACTTCGACACCCGGTCGTCGGCCGAGCGCTACGACCCGCACACCGACACCTGGACGAGGATCGCCCCGATGCGCGAGACCCGCGCGTTTTTCGGGATTGCCGTTGTCCGGCATGACATCGCGGTCGTCGGCGGCTACACCCAAGTTGGCGACAAGAGCACGTTCCTGGACACCATCGAGATCTACGACGTGCGCGAGGACCGGTGGCGGACCATCGAGACTCGACTGCCTCAGCGGAGAGTTTCCTTGTTCGCGGCTACCGAACCCAACGGCTCACTGCTGGCGATCGGCGGCGTCACCTTCGACGACGACGGGATCGCCACGATCACCGATGAGGTGCTGGCCCTGTCGCTCCACTAGGACTTCAGGCTGCGCAGGAAGGCTGACCACGCATCGGTGGACACCGGCAGATGCGCGGTCGGCGCCTTGCTGTCCCGGATGCCGATGCGACGACGGACCTCGACGCAGTCGTTGATGGGGCTGCGGCTGCTCTTGCGCCAGACCGACATGCGGAAACAACTCCTCAGTTCAGGATGCTGGTGATCAGCTCCTTCGATTGAACCGCATCCATCGCTTGCCGGTCGAGCAACTTCAGCGCCTTGGCGTAGATGGCAAGTGACGCCTTGTCTTCGAGGAAGAGCCCAGAAGTCTGACTCTCGATGAAGACGACCGGCTCGAACTTCTCGTACCGCAGCTGCATGAACGAGCCCGACAGACCTGCGTGCGCGCCCATTGCGGTGGGTACGACGCGGATCGTGATGTAGGAGCGCTGCTCCATCCCCAGAAGATGTAGAAGTTGGTCTTTCATCACGTCCGGACTCCCGACCGGAAGTCGCAAAGCCTGTTCGTGGACGAAGAACACGAACTCGCGACTCCAGTGAAAGAGCTCCCGGCGCGCGAGTCTTGTGGTGATGACCTTCTCGTAGTCGACTGAATCGTCGCGAACTCCCCCTGCGACCACAGCCCTCATGTAGTCAGAGGTCTGGAGTCGGCCAGGGATCAGGTTCATCGACCAGACGGTGATGACGTTGGCGAGGCGCTCCTGTTCGATCAGAACGCGCATTTTGTCGGGCCACCCCTCCGCAGGAGTCTGGAGGTAGCCGTTTTCGCGCGTCTCGCGGTACAGCGTGATCAGGTGGCGGGTCTCGGCAGGTGGAACGCGGCAGAAGGCGAGCAGTTGCAGCACTTCGGCTTCACTGACGCCGCCCTTGCCTCGGACCATGTCGGACAGCTTGGACTCGTCCCAGTCGAGATTCTCGGCGATCTGGCGGTGGGTCATGTGGGTCTGCTTGATGGCGTCGCGGACGCCGTTGCCGAACTCCCGGCCCACCACGCTGGAGCTTCGTCGTGGCATGGCAAGAAACTAGGAGCAGCAAGGCTTTCGGCTCCATCGTTTCCGCCCGAATAGCCCCGAAGGAAGTACTTTTTGGAGCCGGTACAAGTTCAGAGTTTGCCTGCGGCCTTCAACGACAGGTAGCGGTCCGCGAGAGCGCGTGGCAGATCATCCGGCAGTGCGTCCACAACGTCAACACCGTGCCGTGCAAGCAAAGCGGTGAGACGGCGGCGTTCGGCCAGAGTGCGTTCCGCAGCAGCAGCGGCGTAGACCGACTCCAGGTCTCCGCGCCCGGCCGCCATCTCGTGCACGGCGGGGTCGGACACCGAGGCGATCAGCAGCCGGTGCCGCGAAGCCAGGGCAGGCAACAGCGGCAGCAAACCGTGCTCGATCGACGGCTCCAGCGACGTCAGCAGCACGACCAACGAGCGGCGACCGGCCCGGCGCAGCACCTCCGCCACCACGCCACGGGCGTCGAACTCCACCAGCTCGGCCTCCAGCGGCGCCATCGCCTGCACCAGAACGGGCAGCGTGGCCCGAGGCACCGAAGCGCGCACCTTGTGGCTGAACGCCAGGAAGTCGACCTGGTCGCGGGCGTGCGAGGCCAAGGCGGACAACAACAGCGCGGCGTCCATCGACGTGTCCAGCCGCGGCAGGCCACCCAGAGCGCCGGAAACCCGGCTCGCCGCCGTGCGGGCGGTGTCGAGCACGATCGTCACCTGCCGGTCGCGCTCGGGCCGCCACGTCCGCACCACGACGTCCGACGAACGGGCCGAAGCGCGCCAGTCGATCGACCGCACGTCGTCGCCGATCACGTAGGCGCGCAACGAGTCGAACTCCGTACCGGCGCCCCGGATCAGCGAGGCGCGGCGGCCGTCCAGCTCGCGCAGCCGTTCGAGCAACGGCGGCAGGTGGCGGCGGCTGTGGAACGGCGGCAGCGCGCGCACCGTCCACGGCACGACGTGCGAACCCTGTCGTGCCGCGATCCCCAACGGTCCGACAGACCGCACGGTCACACGGTCGGCAACGCGATCACCACGGCGTATCGGCCGTAGGTCGAAAGACATCACACGCGAGCCACCAGCGGGCACGTCGATGGCAACGCGGTCGGCGACCACACCGGCAGAAGGCGCCCATGCGTCACGAAGCACGCCACGCAACCGACGTCCGGGGTTGTGCACGGTCAGCTGCACGGAACACAGCTCACCTGTGCGCACCGAGGTCGAACCAGCGCGTGTGAAGGTCAACCGCCGTACACCGGCCGCCAGCAACAGGTCGACCGCAACGCACAACAACAGCAAGCCGAGCACGACGAGAATCCCTTGCCACGACGGCAAGAGCAGTCCGACGACGAGAACCCCGATGAGCGCGAGCAGCCCCGCGCGGCCCGTGAGCGCCACGTCAGCGCGGCACCTGGACCGTGCCGAGCACGCCGTCCAGCACGCCGTCCGCCGTCACGCCCTCCAGCTCGGCCTCCGGGCGCAGCTCCAGGCGGTGCCGCAAAGCCGGGCGGGCCAACGCCTTCACGTCGTCCGGCGTCACGTACTCACGTCCGGCCAGCCACGCCCACGCCCGTGCGACAGCCAGCAGAGCCGTTGCGCCACGCGGAGAAACGCCCAGACGGACCGCGGGGGACTGACGGGTCGCACGGCACACGTCGACCACATAAGCGATCACTTCAGGCGCCACGGTCAACGCGCGCACGGCCGCCGAACCGGCCTCCAAGTGCGCCGCACCGGCCACCGGCGACAGCGAGGAGAGGTCGCGCGGATCGAACCCGGCGGCGTGCCGGGCCAGCACGTCGATCTCCTGCTCGCGCGGCGGGATCGGCATGGTCACCTTCAGCAGGAACCGGTCCAGCTGAGCCTCGGGCAACGGGTAGGTGCCCTCGTACTCCACCGGGTTCTGCGTGGCGACGACGATGAACGGCGTGGGCAGCGGCCGCGTCTTGCCGTCCGCGGACACCTGCCGTTCCTCCATCGCCTCCAGCAGCGCGGCCTGCGTCTTCGGCGGCGTGCGGTTGATCTCGTCGGCGAGCAGCAGGTTCGTGAAGACCGGGCCCTCGCGGAACGAGAACGCCGCGTTGTGCGAGTCGTAGACCAGCGACCCGGTCAGGTCGCCGGGCATCAGGTCCGGCGTGAACTGCACGCGCGTCGTCGACAGGTCCAGCGCACGGGCCATCGCGCGCACCAGCAACGTCTTCGCGACGCCCGGCACGCCTTCCAGCAGCACGTGTCCCTTGCACAGCAACGCGAGGATCAGGGACGTGACGGCGGCGTCGTTGCCCACCACGGCCTTGCCGATCTCCGTGCGCAGCGCCACCAGCGCCGTGCGTGCTTCCTCGGTGGTGACCACTGCCGTCATGCCTTGCGCACCTCGTTCTCCAGAGCGTCCAGCTCGTCAGCCAGCGCGACCAGCCCCCGGTCGTCCACCGGCTCCTGGGAATAGAGCAAAGTCCGGACGTCCGCGACGGGTCGCGACGTCCGGTGAGCGATCTCGACCGACGGGTCCTCGCCCGCCGGCAGCCCCAGCAACGGGGCGAGCCGTTCGCGGGTCGCCTGCCGCAGCACCGAAGCCGCGTGCCCGGCGGCGTGCGACCGGCGGTACAGCCGCGCCCTGCCCTCCACGGTCTCGGCGGCGCGCACGACCACCGGCAGCGGTTCGGGCACGACCCGGCCGAGCCTGCGGGCCCGCCACAGCGCGATCACCACGGCCGCGAGGCCGAGTTGCAGAGCGGCGAACTTCCAGCCGTCCGGGACCAGGTCCGTCAGCGACTTCTGCTGCGACTTGTCCGCCGCGGACGGCACGTACCAGACCAGCCGCTCGTGCTGGCCCAGCAACGACAGCGCGAGCGCCGCGTTGCCTTCCTCGTCGATGTCGCGGTTGGTGAAGATGCCGCCGTACCCGATCATCGTGACCGTGCCGGTGCGCACCAACGTCGAGTCGTAGCAACGTTGTTCGCCCTCGTAGACGAACCCGCCGGTGGTCGCCGCGCCCGCCTTCGACGCCAGCGGGCAGCCCGGCTGCCGCGTCTCGACCTCGATCCGGCTCACCCCGGTCGCCGGAGCGAGCAAGACCGTGGCCGCCGCCTGCTCGCTCAGGTCCCGCAACCGTGCCGGATCGATGAGGTTCGGCTGCGTCACGAACAGCGTCGCACCGTCCACAGCGGACGCGTTGTCGGTGAGTTCGACGCGCACGCCGTTCTGTTCCAGCAAACGGGCGACCGCGTGGCTGCCTTCCGGGCGGAACGATCGCGGGTCGAGCGAACCGCCCTCACCACCGCCGCGCAGCAACGTGATCACGACGGCCGTGCACAGGATGATCATGCCGATCAGCAACGGGCCGCGCGCGGCCGTCCAGATCCGCCCGGCGTCGGGGGAGACCGCCGTCATCCGCGCACCCTGCCGTCCACCGTCACGAGCTGCTGATAGCCCTCGGGGGTGGCGGGCCTGCCGCCGTACCAGACGTCGTCGAACTGCACCGCCGCGCCGCGCAGGTCGTCCGCGAGCACCGGGAGTGCCCTGCCCGCTTCGAGTGCCACCTCGTCGACAGTACGTCCGGCGCGCGGGTCGAGGACGCCGCGCTGCTCCAGTTCCCGCACCACCGCGCGGAAGCGTTCGCGCACGGCCTCGGCCAGGTCACCGGCCGCCGCGGCGCGTTCGGCGGCGGCCCGGTGCTCGGCAGCCGTCATGACGGTCGAGCCGAACACCTTGTCGCCGGAACGCAGAGAACGGCCGGTGCGCCCGATCCGGAGCCTGATGACGATCACGACGATCACCGCGACCACGACGAGGATCGTGATCGCGGTGATGCCGCTCATGCCGCCGGCGCCCGCGAAGAACTCGCCCAGCTTCTCCAGCACCCACTCGAAGGCGCGCTCGATCGGGTTCGGGTCGTCCGAGACGTACGCCGGGTCGCTGAGCTCCCGGACGGCAGCGTCCCTGGCGTCGTCGCGGTCGAGATCTACCGGTACGTCAGATACCGCCATGCCCCGCGGCCCGCTGGAGTTCGATGTCCATGCCCTCGGAGCGCATCCGGCGGTCGACGTAGACCAGCACGGTCACCGCGGAGCTGAACGGCAGCGTGATCGTCGACGCGATGATTCCGCCGATCGTGGACAGGACCAGCGATCCGATGCTCAGCGCCGCGGTCGGGTCGTCGCTGAAGCCGGTGCTCGCCGCGCCCAGCAGGCCGAACGGCAGGCTGATGATCCAGCTGATGACCCAGCCGATCACGACGGTGAGCAGCAGGATGCCGAACGTCCGCCACCAGGCGCCGTTCACCAGGGTCTTCGAGCGGCCGAACGCGGCACCGACGCCGCAGCGCTCCAGCACCAGCGCGGGCGTGACGAGCGCGAACAGCACCCACAGGTAGATGCCGGGCACGATGCAGAACAGCAGGCCGACGGCGATCACCAGAGCGGCCAGCAGCGTCGCGCCGAGCAGCGGCAGCAGACGCGGCTTGAACTCCTCCCACGCCTGCGCGAACGTGACGGGCTTGCCCAGCACCGCGTGACCCACGATGACGGTGATGAAGCCGGACAGGAACACCGTGCCGATCAGCGCCAGCAGGACGCTGAGCAACGTGCCGGTGAGGAAGCCGACGATGGCGTCCGTGAACTGGTTGACGGCCTGTTCCTGCGTCACCGTGTTCGGGTCGAGCGTCACGACCGCGGTGAGGTCGTCCAGGAACGGCAGCTGCACCAGCAGGCCGACGATCTGCGTGATCGCCGCGACCACCGCGGCCGCGCCGATGAGCAGCTTCGGGTAGCGGCGCATCGTCGTGATCGCGCCGTCGACGATCTCACCGACGGCGAGCGGGCGCAGCGGGATCACGCCGGGCTTGATCGTCGGGCCCGGTCCGGGAGGCGGCGGGGCGTAGTAGCCCGGCGGGGGCTGCGGCGGCTGCTGCGGCTGCTGCGGCTGGTTGGGTTGCTGGTCGGGTGAGGACCAGCCAGGCGTTTCGGACATCGCGGCTACCCCCGGGTCGTGTGTGAGCGGCATCCTGCCAGACCAGGGCGACCGGCACCGGGCAAGCCGATCACGAAACGAGCTCGGTCCGCGCCCTCGTGGGTGTCGTGCGTCGCATGCCCGCGTTGACGCACCTCTTGACCACCTGAGGTTGCTCACGCATCAGCCGCAGACCGCGCCGGAGCAGCGTCGGAACCGGCTTGCGGGCCTCGGCCACGTCTCTGGCGAACCTGCGCACGAACGTGACCGGCGGGCTCGGCGCGAGCACGATGGCGTCCCTGAGCACACCGGCCTCGCGGGCGCCCTCCACCAGCAGATCCGCGAACAGCCCTTCCGCGATGAACGCGGGCGCGTCGCCGAGCTCGATCGTCTGGGTGCCGACCTTGCGGTCCTCGCTGATGGAGTAGACCGGGGCGTCGGTGCGGCCCGTGTCGGACAGTTCGACGATCGCTTTGAGTGCCGCGTCCGCGTTCCACGAGCCGATGGCGTCCCAGTCCGCGCGCCCGTGCTCGTCGCGGGGCAGCAGCGGGTCGTCGCCGTCGCGGTAGAAGTCGTCCAGGCGCAGCACGGGCCAGCCGAGGTGGGCGGCGAGCGTCGACTTCCCGGAGCCGGAAGGTCCGGCGAGGAGAACGGCACGGGGCATGGGCACGAGACGCGATTTTCGCACATGACCCAGACGAGCAGGGATCGCGCCGACAGGCCCGATACACCCGCCCGCTGGTCCCGTTGGTGCTCGTTGCCACGGATTATCATGATCGTCGTGTTGGCCAGGTACCGCTACCGGATTGAACCCACTGCGGTTCAACGCGGGATGCTGGCACGCACGTTCGGGTGTGCCCGAGTGGTGTTCAACGACGCCATCCGCTGCCGCGACGAGGCCCAGGCGGCCGGAGAGAAGATCTCACCGGCTGAGGTGCAACGGCGTGTCATCACCGCTGCGAAGACCACCGAGCAGCGCGCTTGGCTGTCTGAGGTGGCCTCGGTGGCGCTGGTGCAGTCCGTGCAGGACTCGCATCGCGCTTACCGCAACTTCTTCGACTCGCTGTCAGGCAAGCGCCGTGGCGGCAAGATGGGAAGACCCAGGTTCAAGTCCAGCAAGGACCACCGGCAGTCGTTCAGGCTCACCCGCAACGGGTTTCGCCTGCGTCCGAGTGGGCGGCTGTACCTGGCGAAGATCGGCGACGTCGCGGTGTGCTGGTCACGCGACCTGCCCTGCGAACCTTCGTCGGTCACGATCATCCGCGAACCGGACGGCCGGTACTACGCGTCCTTCGTAGTGGAGATCGAGCCGACCCCGTTGCCGCTGATCGAGCGGGAATCGGGGATCGACCTGGGCATTACCCGACTGGCCACAATCGCCTGCACCAGTGGAACACGGCGCGAGGTCGCCAACCCGAATCACCTGGCCCGAGGGCAACGCAAGCTCACCCGCGCTCAACGCGCTTTGGCGCGCAAGGCCAAGGGCAGCCGCAACCGCGCCAAGGCACGGCGCGTTGTCGCCGTCCAGCACGGCAAGATCGCCCGCGCACGCCGGGACTTCCACCACAAGCAGGCCTTGAGCCTGGTCCGCGACAACCAAGCGGTTCACCTGGAGGCCCTCAACATCAGCGGCATGGTGCGCAACCGCAGACTGGCACGGGCCATTCACGATGCTGGATGGGGCCAGTTCGTCCAGTTGCTCAAGCAGAAGGCCGAGCGCTATGGCCGCACCGTGCACACGGTGTCGCGGTGGTTGCCCAGCTCCAAGACGTGCGCGGCGTGCGGGCACCGAGTGGAGAGCATGCCGCTCAACATCCGGCAGTGGACGTGCCCCGGCTGTCTCACTGCTCACGACCGGGACCACAACGCCGCCCGCAACATACTCGCCGCAGGACGTGCGGAGAGACTAAACGCCTGCGGAGCCCAGGTAAGACCACCCTGCGGGGCGGCACAGGGCGTTGAACCAGGAAGCACCAGGGACACGCCGCAGCCGTGCGGAAATCCCCGTCCGTGAGGACGAGGAGCACGTCAACTACGCTCGAACGCATGAGCGAAGGTCTGTTCGACGAGGGCCTCTTCGGCGCGACCGACGAGGAGAAGGCCGAGCGCATCGCGGCCAACGCCCCGCTGGCCGTGCGGATGCGCCCGGCCACGCTGGACGAGGTCGTCGGCCAGGACCACCTGCTCGGGCCGGGCGCGCCGCTGCGCCGCCTGGTCGAGGGCGCCACCCCGGCGTCCGTGATGCTCTACGGCCCTCCCGGCACCGGCAAGACGACCCTCGCGACCCTCGTGTCGAAGGCGACCGGCCGCCGGTTCGTCGCTCTGTCGGCGCTGTCCGCGGGCGTCAAGGAGGTGCGGGCGGTCATCGACGAGGCCCGGCGGCGGCTGGTGCGGACCAGCGAGTCGACCGTGCTGTTCATCGACGAGGTGCACCGGTTCTCCAAGACCCAGCAGGACGCTCTGCTGGGCGCTGTCGAGGACCGGATCGTGCTGCTGGTCGCGGCCACGACGGAGAACCCGTTCTTCTCCGTGGTCTCGCCGCTGTTGTCACGGTCCTTGGTGCTGCAACTCAAGTCGTTGTCCGACGACGACGTGCGGGCCGTGATCCGCCGCGCGGTGTCCGACGAACGCGGGCTGGGCGGCACCGTCGTCGTGGAGCAGGACGCCGAGGACCACCTCGTGCGGCTGGCCGGCGGTGACGCGCGCCGATCGCTGACCGCTCTGGAAGCCGCGGCGGACTCGGCGCTGGCCTCGAACGGCGGCGTCGTCACGCTGCCGCTGCTGGAGTCCACTGTGGACAAGGCGGCCGTCCGCTACGACCGCGACGGCGACCAGCACTACGACGTGACCTCGGCGTTCATCAAGTCGATCCGCGGCTCGGACGTGGACGCGGCGCTGCACTACCTCGCCCGGATGATCGAGGCGGGGGAGGACCCGCGGTTCATCGCGCGGCGGTTGGTGATCCACGCCAGCGAGGACATCGGCATGGCGGACCCGACCGCGCTGCAGACGTGTGTGGCCGCGGCACAGGCCGTGCAGCTCATCGGGCTGCCCGAGTGCACGCTGAACCTCGCGCAGGCCACGATCCACCTCGCTACCGCGCCGAAGTCCAACGCCGTGACGACCGCGATCAACGCTGCCATGTCGGATGTGCGGAAGGGTGCGATCGGTGCTGTGCCCGCCCATCTGCGGGACGGGCATTACGCCGGAGCGGCGAAGCTGGGGAACGCTCAGGGTTATCGGTACCCGCACGACGTTCCTGAGGGTGTGCTGACGCAGCAGTACGCGCCGGACGACCTGGTGGGGCGCGACTACTACGAGCCGACGGGGCGTGGTGCCGAACGCGCGGTGGCGGAGCGGTTGCCCAGGCTGCGCAAGGTGATCAGGGGCGAGTGATCGGGCGGGAGCGCCACACGATGCCGTTCTCGATCCGTTCGACCTCGCCGCGCGCTTCGGGGTGCAGGTAGAGCTTGTAGATCACGTGGTCGGAGTCCTCTCCGGGTGCGCGACGTCCGCGCTGTCCGACCCCGACCAGTCAACGCGCGTGCGTTCGGGCCGGAGCAGGCAGAAGAAATCCGTCAGGCGATCCGGAAGTATCGCGTAACTTCGGCGAAGTGACGATCAGGGAAGACTTTCTGACCACCGCCCGCATCACCCTGGACCTCCTGCGCGACCCTCAGGTGGCGAAGAACTGGGGCCTGCCGAGCGCCCTGCCCGAGTTCGGCGTCAGCGGGCTCGCCGGTCACATCGGCTACCAGGTCCTGCCGCTGCCGGACATGATCGCGGCGCCCGTCGGCGACGAGCCCGTCGTGCCGTTGATGGAGCACTACGCGCGGGCGAACTGGACCGAGCTGGACGTCGGCTCCGAGTTCCACACCCGCATCCGCGCCGGCGGCGAGAAGATCGCCACCGAAGGTCAGGACGCGCTCTGCGACCGGTTCGGGGAAACGCTGCGGAACCTCGAGAAGACGTTGCCAGGGCAGGAGAACCGGCCGGTGCGGATGCCGCACTGGGGTCCGTGGGCGGTGTCGCTGGACGAGTACCTCGTCAGCCGGATGATGGAGTTCGTCGTGCACTCCGACGACCTCGCGGTGAGCGTCGGCGTGGACACGCCGGAGTTTCCGCGCCACGTCAACGAAACGGTCATCGACCTGCTCACCCGGATGGCGCTCAACAAGCATCGGGCGATCGACGTGGTGCGCGCGCTCAGCCGCAAGGAACGCGCACCGCGGGACATCACCGCGTTCTAGCGGCGACACACCATCAGCACCGCCACCCGGTTCGGCAGCATGATCTCGTCCGCGGCCACGAACCCGCCTGCCTCGAACGAACTGATGGCGCGCTTGTTGCGGACGTCCGGCGCCATCACGATCCGCGTGCAGTGCGGGTCGGCCTCGAACAGCGCGTCGGTGAGGCGGGGGAGCAGCGACCGCACGAGGCCGCGGTCGGTCATCGCGAGCTCGCCGACCGCCACGGTCAGCCCGAGGTCGTGCGGCCGCGCCCGGTAGGTCTCGGCGACCGCGTCGCGGGCCGCGCGGTAGAGCTCGGTGTAGATCACCGGGCGGCCGTGCCAGCTGATCAGCAACGGGCGGACGTCGTCGCCGTCGAGGTGGGTTCGAAGCTCTTCCTCCCAGCGCGGCAACGGCCACGCCTGCCGCCAGAACGCCGCCACGTGCGGCGCCTGGTTCCAGCGGTGGACGAGGTGCAGGTCGTAGCCGTCCGGACGGGCGAGGCGGGCCTCCCACGGGTCCGGGAGCTCCGGGATCGGCGGGGCCCCTGCCAGGGCGTGCCTCCGGTAGGAGTCCAGGTGCGATACCGGCTTCACTCGGCCTCCTGCGCCATCGAACTTAGGGTTGCCTAACTTGATAACCGCGGGCAGCCGGTGTCAAGCCCTGTGTGACGGGTATTTCACAGGCTGTGACGGCCGTGAGTCAATGAGCTGCCGCGCTACGTTCTTGTGTCATGCCGGAGACCCAGCGTGAACCCGTGCCGCGCGTCGACACGGGCGAACTCGACGTCGCGCACGCGTTCCTCAAGTTCCAGCGGCACTGCGTGCTCAAGAAGGCCGAGGGGCTGACCGAGGAACAGCTCCGCCGGCCGATGGTCGCGAGCGGCACCTCGATCCTCGGGCTGATCCAGCACCTCGCCGAGGCCGAGCGCGGCTGGTTCGGCCACCACCTCGGCGGCACGGACTGGGACGAGGCGGCCGAACTGGGCATGGCCGTGCCCGCCGGCCGGTCCGCCGAAGAGGTGATCGCGGAGTACCGCGCGGCGATCGAGGCGAGCGACAGGGCGATCACGGCCGCGGGAGGTCCCGAGGTGCTGATGGCGATCCCGATCGACGGCCACCGCAAGTCGCTGCGCTGGCTCCTTGCGCACATGACCACCGAGACGGCCCGGCACGCGGGTCACGCGGACATCATCCGGGAGCGGATCGACGGCGCCACCGGCCGTTGAAGATCAACTGCTGATGCCCCTCGGATGAGTGTCGGACCCACCCGGTAATCTCACTCGCAATCAAGCCAAAACGTCCGGTAACCAGGAGGATCCGTGTCGCCAGGGCAGATCGCAGCGCTGGTCGCCGCCGGTGCGTTCGTGCTGCTCGTGCTCGTGCTGGCGATCGTGGCCATCAAGGCAGCGCGCTTCTTCGACGAGGCCACGATCGCGATGCGCAAGGCGCACGAGAACACGGACCCGTTGTTCACCGAGGCGAACACCACGCTCACGCACGTGAACACGCAGCTGGAACGCGTCGACGGCATCACCGCGAACGCGCGTGCCGTCACCGGCAACGTCTCGGCGCTCACCAGCCTGTTCACCGCCACGCTCGGCGGGCCGCTGGTCAAGGCCGCCGCGCTGTCCTACGGCGTGAGCAAGGCCGTGAAGGCCCGCCGCAAGGCCGCCGAACAGCCGAACAAGCACGCCAAGCGCCGTCAGAAGCGAGGTGTCAGGTGAGCCGCCTCTTCTGGTTCGGACTGGGTGCCGCGGCCGGGCTCTTCGCCGCCAAGAAGGCCGCCGAGGTGACAAAGCAAGCGACTCCCGCCGGTATCGGCGCTAATGTGGGTGAAGGCCTGCGTGAGCTCGCCGGCGCGATCGGTTCCTTCGGGGCCGAGGTGCGCGCGGGCATGGCCGAACGGGAACAGGAGTTGCAGGAGACCGTGGAACGTCAGACGGGCTTCACGCCGGGGCGTCGAGCGCCCAGGGCGAACGGCAAGCACTAGTCGTTCGCCACTGACACATGCCCTTTTGGGCGGGCCCCTGACAACCCTTTCTTCACAGCAAGGAACTTCCCGTGCAGACCCACGAGATCATCAAGCGCTTCCGCGAGCACTTCGAGAACGCCGGGCACAAGTACATCCCCAGCGCCTCGCTGCTGCTCGACGACCCGAACCTGCTGTTCGTCAACGCCGGCATGGTGCCGTTCAAGCCGTACTTCCTCGGTGAGGCCCCGCCGCCCGCCCCGCGGATGACGAGCATCCAGAAGTGCGTGCGCACACCCGACATCGACGAGGTCGGCAAGACCACGCGCCACCTCACGTTCTTCCAGATGGCCGGCAACTTCTCGCTCGGCGACTACTTCAAGGAAGACGCCATCCGGCTGGCCTGGGAACTGATCACCAAGTCCCAGGACGAGGGCGGCTACGGCTTCGACCCCGAGCGCATCTGGGTCACCGTCTACCTGGACGACGACGAGGCCATCGAGCTGTGGCAGAAGGTCGCCGGCATGCCGCTCGAGCGCATCCAGCGCCGCGACATGGAGGACAACTTCTGGTCCATGGGCGTGCCCGGCCCGTGCGGCCCGTGCTCGGAGATCTACTACGACCGCGGCCCCGAGTACGGCAAGGAGGGCGGCCCGGTAGTCGACGAGGACAGGTACCTGGAGATCTGGAACCTCGTCTTCATGCAGAACGTCCGCGGTGAGGGTGGCGCCAAGAAGGACTACCCCATCCTCGGCGAGCTGCCGGCCAAGAACATCGACACCGGCATGGGCGTCGAGCGCGTCGCCTACCTGCTGCAGGGCGTCGACAACGTCTACGAGACCGACCTGGTCCGCGCCGTCATCAACAAGGCCGAGGAGCTCTCCGGCCGCAAGTACGGCGCCAACGAGGTCGACGACGTCCGGTTCCGCGTCATCGCCGACCACGCCCGCAGCGGTGTGCTGCTGGTCGGCGATGGTGTCACTCCGGGCAACGAGGCTCGTGGTTACGTGCTGCGCCGCCTGCTGCGTCGCATCATCCGGTCGTCGCGCCTGCTCGGCGTGACCGAGCCGGTGCTGCTGCAGTACGCCGAGGTCGTCCGCGACTCGATGGGCGAGGCCTACCCGGAGCTGGTCAGCGGGTACGCCAGGATCCAGCAGGTGCTCAAGGCCGAGGAGGAGACGTTCCTCCGCACGCTCGACGCCGGTTCGCGGATCTTCGAGGGTGCCGCCGCCGAGGTGAAGGCCGACGGCCGCGCCACGCTGCCCGGTGACAAGGCCTTCCAGCTGCACGACACGTACGGCTTCCCGATCGACCTCACGCTGGAGATGGCCTCCGAGGCCGGTCTCAGCGTCGACGAGGACGGGTTCCGCAAGCTGATGGCCGAGCAGCGCGCTCGTGCCAAGGCCGACGCCGCCGGCAAGAAGACCGGTCACGGCGACCAGTCGGTGTACCGCGAGCTGCTGGAACAGGGCCCGACCGAGTTCACCGGCTACACCGAGCTGGCCTCCGAGGCCACGCTGCGCGGCATCGTGCTGAACGGCCAGCGGGTGAAGTCGGCTCGCGAGGGCGACATCGTCGAGGTCGTGCTGGACCGCACCCCGCTCTACGCCGAGTCCGGTGGCCAGGAGTCCGACGCCGGCACCATCGTGACCGGCAACGCCGAGCTCGAGGTGCTCGACGTGCAGAAGGTCGCCCGCAAGCTGTGGGTGCACCAGGTGCGCGTCAAGTCCGGCGAGGTCGCCGAGGGCGAGCACGTCGAGGCCCGCGTCGACCCGGAGTGGCGCGTCGGCGCCCGCCAGGGCCACTCGGGCACGCACGTCGTGCACGCCGCCCTGCGCCAGGTGCTCGGCCCGTCGGCCCTGCAGAGCGGTTCGTACAACAAGCCCGGCTACCTGCGGCTCGACTTCGCCTGGACCGGTGGCCTGTCCACCGAGGCCAAGAGCGAGATCGAGGAGGTCTCGAACCTCGCCGTGCGCAAGGACCTCCCGGTCAGCATCGTCTACACCGACATGGCCGGTGCCCAGGACATGGGCGCCGTCGCCCTGTTCGGCGAGACCTACGACGAGACCGTGCGCGTCATCGAGATCGGTGGCCCGTGGTCGCGTGAGCTCTGCGGTGGCACCCACGTCGAGCACTCGTCGCAGATCGGCCCGATCACCCTGCTGGGTGAATCTTCGGTCGGCTCCGGCGTGCGCCGCCTGGAGGCCTACGTCGGCATCGAGGCCATGCGGTTCCTCGCCAAGGAACGCGCCATCGTGCAGAACCTCTCCGACATGCTCAAGGTCGGCTCCGAAGGCCTGCCCGAGCGGATCGAGTCGCTGGTCGAGCGCCTGAAGTCCGCCGAGAAGGAGCTGGAGAAGGTCCGCGCCGCCCAGCTGCTGGGCAACGCCGGGTCCCTCGCCGACAAGGCCCTGGACATCCGCGGCCTGTCGCTGGTGGCCCTCGGCCTGGAGGGCGTGTCGGGCAACGACCTGCGCACCCTCGGCGGCGAGGTCCGCAACCGGCTGGGCAACAAGCCCGGCGTGGTGGCCCTGTTCTCGGTCGACGGCGACAAGGTCAGCTTCGTCGTCGCCACCACGGCCGCCGCCCGTGACCTGGGCCTGGCCGCCGGCAAGCTGGTCCCGGTGTTCGGCCCGGCCATCGCCGCCCGCGGTGGCGGCAAGCCGGACCTGGCCCAGGGTGGCGGCACGAACCCGGCTGGTGTCTCCGACGCCATCACGGCCCTCACGAACGAACTGGACAAGGTGCTTGAGCAGCACTGACTCACCTGGTGTCGGCGATCCGGGCCCCGGACGGAGGCTCGGCGTCGACGTCGGATCGGTTCGCGTGGGAATTTCCCTCAGCGATCCATCGGCATTTCTGGCGACTCCGCTGGTTACCCTGCAGCGGGACGAGAAGCGCGGCACGGACCTCACCGAGCTCGTACGTCTCGTGGCCGAACATGACGTCGTCGAGGTCGTGGTCGGTCTGCCCAAGACACTGGCCGGTCGGCACGGCCCCGCAGCGGACGCGGCGACCGCGTACGCTGCGGCCCTGGCCGAACGGATCGCCCCTGTGCCGGTGCGGTTCAGCGACGAACGCCTGACGACGGTCGTGGTGAGCCGGGTACTGGCACAACGCGGTGTGAAGGGCAAGAAGCAGCGCGCTGTGGTAGATCAGGCGGCCGCTGTCGAGATCCTGCAGTCTTGGCTGGACGCACGGGCACGCGTGGTGGCCGCCCGAAAGGACGAGATGTGAGCGACGATCTCGGGTTGTTCACCGACCCCGAAGTGGACGAACGACGTCCTCTCAAGCGCGACCGCGTCGCCCGTGACAAGGCGAAGAAGCGCAAGAAGACAGTCCTGTGGCTGGTCGTGGCGCTGGTCCTCGCCGTGGGCATGGGCGGCGCGTACTACGGCTACCGCGAGCTGCGCGGCATCGGTTCGTTCGACGACTACGCCGGTAGCGGCGAGACCGACGCCATCGTCGAGGTCCAGGACGGCGACGTGGTCAGCAAGATCGCGTCGACCCTGTACGACAACGGCGTCGTCGCCTCCGCGCGTGCCTTCATCGAGGCCAGCAAGACCGACGCCCGCGTGACGTCGATCCAGCCGGGCTTCTACCTGATGAAGACGAAGATGTCGGGCCAGCAGGCCGTGGCCCGCATGGTCGACCCGAAGACCAGGGTGCCGGCCGTCCAGATCGTCGGCGGCCTGAAGCTCACCGACATCCAGGCCAACGGCAAGACCGTCCCGGGCATCTACTCCCAGCTCGCCGCCGCGAGCTGCACGGAGAAGGACGGCCAGAAGGTCTGCCTGAGCGTCGAGGAGATCAAGGCCGCGGCCGAGCAGACCGACCCGGTCGCCCTCGGCGTCCCGGACTGGGCGCTCGCCGACGTGAAGCGCGCCGAACCCCAGTTCCGCCTCGAAGGCCTGATCATGCGCGGCGTCTACCAGGTCAAACCCGGCGTCTCGGCCGTCGAGCTCATCCGCAGCGTCATCGTCTCCTCTGCCCAGAAACTGCAGGGCGCCGGCATCCCCGGCGGCACCGTGAACACCGGCTTCCGGCCCTACGAGGTGCTGGTCATGGCCTCGTTGATCGAGAAGGAAGCCATCGAGAAGGACTTCCCCGAGGTCTCCCAGGTCATCTACAACCGCCTGAAGAAGCCGATGGCGCTGCAGTTCGACTCGACCATCAACTACAAGAACAACCAGCCGCACATCCGGACGTCCGACGCGGACCGCGAGGCGAACGGCCCGTACAACACCTACATCAACCAGGGCCTGACGCCGACCCCGATCGGCTCACCCTCCCAGCAGGCCGTCGCCGCGGCGCTGAAGCCCGAGGGCGGCGACATCCTGTACTTCGTGAAGTGCCAGGCGGACGGCACTTCCTGCTTCGCCAAGACGTTCGACGAACACAACGCGAACGACCAGAAGGCCCAGAGGGACGGCATCTACTAGTGCGCAAGGCCGCGGTGATCGGCTCGCCGATCGAGCACTCTCTCTCCCCGGTGCTGCACAACGCCGCTTATGCCGCGCTGGGCCTGGACTGGGAGTACACAAGGCTGGAGTGCGCGGAAGCCGACGTACCCGCTCTGGTCGCCTCGCTGGGACCGGAGTGGGTCGGGCTTTCGTGCACCATGCCGACCAAACGCGCGGCCTTGGCCGTCGCCTCGTCGGTGACTGCGCGTGCTGCCGCCGTAGGTGCGGCCAACACGTTGGTGCGCACCGATTCCGGATGGCACGCGGACTGCACCGATGTGGACGGTGTCGTGGGAGCGTTGCGGGAGAAGGGATTCTCCGGCGGTTCGACCGGTGTCGTGATCGGCGCGGGAGGAACGGCCACGGCTGTTCTCGCCGGGTTCGCCGAACTCGGGATTTCCTCGGTTTCCCTTGTGGTGCGCGATCCTTCCCGCGCTGCCGAGGCCGTCGCGACGGCTGCAAGGGTCGGGGTAGCGGTGGAAGTTCTGTCTTTGTCCTCTGTGGACCTCGCAGTGCTGGCCGGTTCGGCGGACGTGCTGGTGTCCACGGTGCCGGCCGAGGCCACCGCGCCGTTGGCCGCGGCGTTGGCTCGGGCGCCGTACGTGCTGGACGTGATCTATCACCCGTGGCCCACACCGGTCGCCTCGGCGGTGGAGGCTTCGGGGGCGCGGCTGGCCACCGGGCTGGACATGTTGCTGCATCAGGCTTTCGGGCAGGTGGAGCAGTTCACCGGGTTGCCCGCGCCGCAGGAGGTCATGCGGTCGGCCCTGGCCGCCGAGCTGGCCGTGCGTTCCTAGCGTTTCGCAGCTTTCGTCTACATCTGGCGTTGTGGAATACCGGCGTGCGCGGGTCGTGTGGTTGCCTGAAGCGGTGACTCGTTTGGCTCCGGATGACCGTGAGTCGTTCGTGGGTCATCGCATGCCGGTGTCCTGCCTCGACGGACATCGGTGGGCGGGACGCGCGGGTTGTGTCCGCCGGGTGCCTCCGCTTGGGCGGGGCGACCGGGACACACCACGGCCGCCGGTGCGTCCCGCCTTCGGCTTCCCGCCCGGTGCGGGTCGGGTCGCGTTGTGGGGTCGCGTTCCAGCGGGGTGGTCGCCTGCCGTGCGGGTGGTCACCTTGCGAGGGTGGTCGCGTGGGCATTGACGAGGCGTGGGAGTGCATCGCCGCTGCGCGACGATTGCGATTGGGGCTTGACCTCGAGCCTCTGGCGGGATGCTGACACGGCCTCAAAAGGCGGGGTGAGAAGCGCCCCGGCCGAACCCGAACAGGGAAGCATCCCGCCCCCTCAAGGTAAAGCCCCAATCGCAAGGCCTGGGGGTGCACCGCTACCCAGCGGTCCATCGGCAGCGGGCTCGCCCATCGCGGTGATGCCGACAGTGCAGCCATCCGCGCCTCGGCCACCGCGTACCCATCGGCGCATCGCACACGGGCGTTGCCATCGGGACTCGAGGACGTCGTTCACGTTCGCTACGGGCAGTCGATGTCCGACACCTGCACGCCCTCCACCTTCGCCCGGCTGGCGATGGCCGTGCAGTAGAGCTGGAACTGCGCCCACTTCGACAGGGGCGGCATGTCCTCGGGCAGCAGGACGACGTTGGACACCGCGTAGATCCGTGACGAGGTGGTGGGCACCTCGGTCTGCAGGCCCAGCTTCTTCTCCTCGTCGGTGAGGCCGGCCACGAGCAGGTTGATGGCCGTGGCGGTTTCCACCGTGCCGGAGTAGGCGCGGGTTCGGCGGACCAGGCCGTTCTGTTCGGCTGAGATCAGGTAGACGGTCAGCTCGTGGGACGAGACCGTGGGGGCCTCGGCGCCGGTCAGGACCGGGGTGGGGCGCACTCCGCAGGCCGAGAGCGTCACCAGGGCAAGCGCAACGTGAAGACCGCGCCGCCCGAGGGTGCGTTGGCCGCTTCGATGGTGCCGCCGTGCAGGCGGGCGTTCTCCCATGCGATCGCCAATCCCAGACCGCTGCCCTCGGAACGGGAGCGGGCCGTGTCTGCCTTGTAGAACCGGTCGAAGATGTGGGGGAGGGCATCGGGTGGGATGCCGGGGCCGTGGTCGGACACCTCGATGACACCAGGACGCACGACGAGGCGCACGGGTGCACCGCCGTGTTTCAGGGCGTTGCCGACGAGGTTCGCGACGATCACGTCCAGCCGTCGGCGGTCCACGCGGCCCATCACGCCGTCCGGGAGTGTGGCGTCCACCGACGACGTCCACCCGCGTGCGGCCAGAGAGTCGCGCACGGCCGTGCTGATGTCCCACTCGTCGAGTTCCAGGAGGTTGCCGCCCTCGTCGAAGCGCGAGATCTCCATCAGGTCGTTGACCAGGCGGGTGAGCTTGCGCGTTTCGGTCGACACCAGGCGGGCCGCCACGGCCGTGTCCGGTGGGAGCGTGTCGGCGTCCTCGTCCAGCACGGCGGTCACGGCGCTCATGGCCGTCAGGGGTGTGCGGAGTTCGTGTGAGACGTCGGCGACGAACCGGCGGGAGGCGGCCTGGGTGGCCTCCAGTTGCTCCGCGGCCTGGTTGAACGTGCGGGCCAGGTCGGAGAGCTCGTCGGAGCCCCGTACGTCGACACGGGTGTCCAGGCGCCCGGAACCGAGTGCGCGCGCCGCGGCTCCCAGGCGGCGCACCGGGCGCAGGACGCCTCTGGCGGTGAAGAGCGCCAGACCCAGCGCCAGCGGCAGGACCAGGCTGACACCGACCCAGGCGGCCGTCGAGAAGCTGTCGATGGCGCGTTGCGGGGCGCCCAGGGACGACACCGCCCACACCTCGACACCGGTCGTGTTGCCGTCGGCGTGGACCAGCGGGATGCCGATCACCACGTACGGCTCGGGGCGGTCGGTGCGGCGCTGCCAGATCACCGTCTTGCTGGACTTCAACGACTCCCGCATGTCCGCGGGCACGATCCCGAGATCGGGGCCGGTGCGGGAACGCAGTTCCCCGGAGATCACGGTCGCCGCGCCGCGCAGGTACGACGCGAACTCGTCGATGTCCTGTTGCGCGGGCGGGACGGTGAGGCGGGGCGCGTAGTTGCGGACGTCCTCCACCAACGGGTTCATGAACCCGTCCTGGGCGTCCTCCAGCAGCAGGTTCCGGGCCGTGGCGTAGGAAGCACCCGCCGCGGCCACCGCGCCCAGCAGGGTCAGGAGCAGGAAAGCGGCCATCAGCCGGGGCCTGAGGCCGCGGAGGACAGACCTCATCGGGGGCCGAAGCGATAGCCGAAGCCACGCACGGTGTGGACGTAGCGGGGTTCGGAGGGCACGTCCTCGATCTTGGCGCGCAGCCGTTGGACGCACGCGTCGACCAGCCGCGAGTCGCCGAGGTAGTCGTGCTCCCAGACGGCTTCGAGGATCTGCTGGCGGGTGAGCACGCGGCCCGGCGTGCGGGACAACTCCAGCAGCAGCTTCAGCTCGGTCGGGGTCAGCCCGACCTTCGCCTCGTCCTTGAGCACCTGCAGGCCGGCGCGATCGATCACGAGCGACCCGTGACGCTCCACGGAGGACGGTTCGGAGACGGTCCGCCGCAGCACAGCGCGGATCCTGGCCTCCAGGACGCGCGGCTCGACGGGCTTCACCACGTAGTCGTCCGCGCCCGCCTCCAGGCCCGCGACCACGTCGAAGTCGTCACCGCGCGCGGTGAGCATGATGATCGGCACCTCGGCCTGGGTGCGCATGCGGCGGCACGTCTCGAAGCCGTCGATGCCCGGCAGCATGATGTCCAGCACGACGATGTCGGGGCGTGACTCGCGCAGCTTCTCGACGCCTTCCTCGCCTGTTCCGGCCGCTCGGACGTCATGTCCCTGGCGGCGCAACGCCAGACCCAGCCCTTCGCGCACAGAGGGGTCGTCCTCGACCAGCAAGACCATCGCCACGAGATCCATTATCGGTGGGTAACGGCACCTGTGCTGGTTCTGTAGCGGAACCATGACATGGCGTGGACGTTCCCGTTGAGCGGCTCGCGGAGTCTCGATCGCATGGCCGGAAGCTTGCTGGGATTCCTCTTCACGTACTTCGCGCTGGTGTGGACGTCGTTCGGGCAGAAGGCGGAGAACGCCGCGTTGCCCGAGCTCTCACTCCAACGCTCGTGGGCGTCCAACGTGGACATGGTGATCGTCATCGCCGCGATCATCGTGATCCTGGTAGCGCGCAAGAAGGCGTTTCCGCCGTTGCTCGTGCTCGGCGGTTCGGTGTTGCTGGCGCAGATGCTGAAGCTCTACGTGCTCACGCGGCCCGAGCTGGACGAGGAAGCGGTGCTGGTGCACAACAGCTTCCCGAGCGGGCACACGACGGCGGCGGTGGCGGCGGTGATCGCGGTGACCATGGCGGTGCCGAAGCGTTTTGCCCTTTTGGTCGCCGTGCCCGGCGCGCTCGGGGCGGGCGCGGTGGCGGCGGAGACCGTGTCGCTGGGCTGGCACCGGTTCAGCGACACGCTCGGCGCGGCGCTGCTGGTATCGATGCTCGCGTTCCTGGTGCTGCGCAAGTGGACCGCGGGACTGGTCGTGCCTCCCGCGCTCGCGGCGGGCGGGGTGTGGCTGATGGTGACGTACCCGCAGGCCACGCCGTCGACCTTGGCCGGCGTCGTGACCGCGGGTGTCGTTCTGCACTTCGGGTGGTCCGTGAGTGGTCCCCGTCTTTCGGGAGACAGTCGTCGGGGCGACCAGGACCACTCACGGACCGGGCACGACTCAGTCGTCGTGGTCGGTGGCGATCAGTTCGGCGATGGCCTCCAGAGCAGCGTCCGCTCCGTCCCCATCGGCGCTGAGCACCACCTCGTCACCGTGCATGGCGCCCAGGGTCATCAGACCCAGAACACTCGCCGCGTCAACGGCTTCGCCGCCGTCCTTGGCGATGGTGACCGTCACCGGCTGGTCGGCGGCGGCCTTCGCCAGCAGTGCGGCCGGTCGGGCGTGCAGTCCGACCTTGCTGGCCACGGTGACCCGTCGCTCGGCCATGATGGTTCCTCCCGGTAGAGCTGGTTGTGCTGACTACTGTTCGTTCTTGGCGGGCTTCTCGCCTGCCGACGTGCGCTCCGACGTGCGCTCGGACGTGCTGACGACGCTCTCGTCCGCCTCTGGCGACTCGTCGTCCTCGCGACCCGGCGTCTTCAGGTTCCACTTGGTGATGACGAAGCGGAACAGGAAGTAGTAGATCGCCGCGTAGATCACGCCGAGGACGATCAGCAGCCACGGCTTCGTCGCGATGTTCCAGTTCAGGATGAAGTCGATCGCACCCGCCGAGAACGAGAAGCCGTCGTGGGCGCCCAAGGCGTTCGAAATCGCCAGCGAGGTACCGGTCAGGAACGCGTGGATCAGGTACAGCGGCCACGCCACGAACATGAACGCGAACTCGAGCGGCTCCGTCACACCGGTGATGAACGCGGTGAGCGCGGCGGAGCCCATGATGCCGCCGATGATCTTGCGCTGGCTGGGCTTCGCGGTGTGCACGATCGCGAGAGCCGCGGCCGGGAGGGCGAACATCAGGATCGGGAAGAAGCCGGTCTGGAACGTGCCGGCGGTCGGGTCGCCCGCGAGGAAGCGCGGGATGTCACCGGTCTTCTCGTTGTACTCGCCGAACTGGAACCACACGACGTTGTTGACGATGTGGTGCAGACCCAGCGGGATCAGCAGGCGGTTGACGACGCCGTAGATGAACGCGCCGATGATCGTGCTGCCGGTGACCCACTCACCGATGGCGGTCAGGCCCGCGTCGAACCACGGGTACACCAGGCCGAGCAGGACGCCGACGAGCGTCATGACACCGGCGACGATGATCGGGACGAACCGGCGGCCACCGAAGAACGCCAGGTACGGAGGCAGCTTGATGCGGTGGTACTTCTGCCACAGCAAGGCGGTCATGAGGCCGACGACGATACCGCCGAGGACACCGTAGTTGATCACCTCGGGCTTCGCGGCCGGGTCGGTCGGCTGGTCGAGGACCAGCGGCGACATCGCCTTGAAGACGCTCGTCAGCACGACGTAGCCGACGACGCCGGCGAGCGCCGTGGAACCGTCACCTCGCCGGGCGAAACCGACGGCGATGCCGACGGCGAACAGCAGGGCGAGGTTGCTGAACAGCGCGTCGCCCGCGGCACCGATCACCGAGGCGACGGCGTTCCAGCCCAGGCCGTCCTTGCCCAGCATGTCGGGCTGACCGAAGCGGAGCAGCAGACCTGCGGCGGGCAGCACGGCGATCGGCAGCATGAGGCTGCGACCGAAGCGTTGCAACGTGGCAAGGCCCTTGATCTCACGACCACCGGTCGCGGCGTCCGTGCTCATCGGGTTCCTCCCTTGGCGGAGTTCGGTCCGGGACCCGGGACGGTCCGGTCCAGTTGCATGGTCACCTGGTAGAGATCGCCCCGGTACCAGGAAGTAACGTCTTCACAAGGCCGCCCCTGCGCGCTGGCGACCCTTCGGAACACGAGCAACGGGCTGCCCTTGCGGACGTCGAGCGCCTTGGCCGTGTCGGCGTCGGCGGTCTCGGCCCACACGGTCTGCCTCGCTTCGTCCAGCTGCACCCCGTACTTCGCCGCGAAGAGCTCGTAGAGCGACCCGGAGAGGTCGCACCGGTCGAGCTCCGGCAGCAGGTGCGGGCTGTACCAGCCGGCTTCGAGGGCAAGCGGCGCCCCGTCGGCCCTGCGCAGCCGCACGACGCGGTAGGCGTACTCGTCCGCGTCCAGGCCCAGTGAGGCCTTCGAGCCGGGAGCCGCCTGGCCTGAGCTGATCACCTCGGTGCTGGGCTCGAGCCCGCGCGCCTTCATGTCCGAGGTGAACGAGGCCAGCAGGAGCTGCAGGTCGTAACGCCGCCGCGCGGTGAACGTCCCACGGCCCTTCGCCCTGGTGAGCAGGCCTTCGGCGACCAGTTGGCCGACTGCGGCCCGCACCGTGATGCGGGAGACTCCGTACCGCTCGGCGAGGTCGCGTTCGGACGGGATGGGTGAGCCCGGCGCGAGGTCCTGCTCGGCGAGCCGGCGCAGGATCTCGCGGAGCTGCGCGTGCTTGGGCTTGGGCCCCTCCACGATCTCGTGCATTCGCTCACCTCCTCGCAGTGGTACTTTCCGGTCTAGACCAGTTGGTGCGGGGGAGAATGCTCCGCGTACTGAGCGGGTGTCAACCGCTGTTACGGGAACGAGAGGTACGAACGTGGCTGACGAGAAGGCGCAGAAGATCATCGAGGCGCTGGGCGGCGCGTCCAACATCGTCGAGATCGAGCCGTGCATCACCCGCCTGCGGTGTGAGCTGGAAGACGGTTCGCTGGTCGACGAGAAGGCCCTGAAGTCGTTGGGGGCACACGGCGTCATGCGTTCCGGCAACGTCGTCCAGGTCGTCGTCGGCCCCGAGGCGGACACGATCGCGTCCGACATCGAGGACATCCTGTGAGCCTCCGCGTCGGCAGCCCCGTGACCGGCCGGGTGGTCGCGCTCTCCGCCGTGCCGGACCCGGTCTTCTCGCAGGCGATGGTCGGCCCCGGTGTCGCGGTCGAGCCGGTTCGCGGACCGGCCGACGTGGTCTCGCCGATCGACGGCAAGGTCGTGACGCTGCACCCGCACGCGTTCGTGGTGGCCACGGGTGACGGCGCCGCGGTGCTCGTCCACCTCGGCATCGACACCGTGAAGCGCAAGGGCGAGGGCTTCGAACTCCACGTCGTGAAGGGCGAGGAGGTCCGGGCCGGCCAGCGGATCGTGACCTGGGACCCGGCCGAGGTCGAGGCGGCCGGGTTCGCGCCGATCTGCCCGGTGATCGCGCTGGACGCGTCCGCCGAGGTGCTCGGTGACTTCGCGCTGGACGTGGACGTGGCGGCGAACGACGCCCTGTTCGACTGGTCTCGCTGAACCTTCTTGTCACACGCGGGGCCCTCGCGTGCCGTAGGAGCGCACGAAAGCTCCCCGCGTGCGGTCCCGGCGGCTGTTTCCGGGCGTTCTCCCAGCCCGGACTGAGGCACCGTGGTGCCGTGCGTGAATGGACCGTTCACGACGGCCCGGGATTTGTGCCGGAGTCGTGCCGAGCAGGACCGTGGTGTCATGACCACGGTCCTGCTCGCGTCTGTGCTCGGTTCGTTGTGGACGGTCGCCGACGTCCTGGACGCACCGCCCTCCTCGTACCTGCTGGCCTGGTTCGGCATCGTGCTCGCGTTGATCGACCTGCGGCACCACCGGTTGCCGGACGCCCTGACCCTCCCGATGGGTGCCGCGCTGCTGCTCCTCGAGTTCCACCGGCTGGGAGCCGCGGTGCTCGGAGCGGCGATCTTCGGTGGCGTGCATCTCGCGGTCAGGCGCTGGAGACCACCCGTCATGGGCGGCGGGGACGTGAAGCTCGCGTTCGGGCTCGGCACCGTGCTCGCGCTGCCGATGCTCCTACCCGCGGCGATCCTGTCCAGTGCGGTGACGCTCTGCCTCGCGATCGGCAAACGCCGCGGGAGAGTGCCGCACGGGCCCGGGTTGCTGGCCGCCACCTGGGCTTTGACAACGCTGTGAAAGGATTGTGAACGTGCTGCGCTGGATCACCGCTGGAGAGTCACACGGCCCCGCCCTCGTCGCCGTCCTGGAGGGCATGCCCGCCGGAGTCGAGGTGACCACCGAGGACCTCGTCACCCAGCTCGGGCGTCGCAGGCTCGGGTTCGGTCGCTCGCCCCGGATGGGGTTCGAGCAGGACGAGGTCGAGATCCTCGGCGGCGTGCGCCACGGCAAGACCCAGGGCGGACCGGTCGCGGTCACCATCGGCAACTCCGAGTGGCCCAAGTGGCAGACCGTCATGTCGCCGGACCCCGTCGACCCCAGCCTGCTCAAGACCACCGGCCGCAACGAGGCCCTGACGCGGCCCCGGCCCGGTCACGCCGACCTGCCGGGCATGCAGAAGTTCGGCTTCGACGAGGCCCGGCCCGTGCTCGAACGCGCCTCCGCCCGTGAGACGGCCGCCCGCACGGCACTGGGCACGGTCGCCCGGCAGTTCCTGCAGCAGCTGCTCGGCGTGCGGATCGTCAGCCACGTGGTGTCGATCGGCAAGGCCGAGACCCCCGAGGACGCCGCGCTGCCCACGCCGGACGACCTGCCCGCGATCGACGAGTCGCCGGTGCGCTGCTTCGACGCGCGCGGCACCGAGGCCATGGTCGCCGAGGTCGAGGCCGTGAAGGAGGCCGGCGACACCGTCGGCGGCGTGATCGAGGTGCTCGCGTACGGGTTGCCGCCGGGCCTCGGCTCGCACGTGCACTGGGACCGCCGCCTCGACGCGCGCCTGGCCGCCGCCCTGATGGGCGTGCAGGCGATGAAGGGCGTGGAGATCGGCGACGGCTTCACCTCCGCCAAGCGCTGGGGTTCGCAGGCTCACGACGAGATCGACCGCGGCAGCGGCCCGGTCGGCGTCACGCGTCGCTCGAACCGCGCCGGCGGCCTCGAAGGCGGCATCACCAACGGCGAGATCCTCCGTGCGCGCGTTGCCATGAAGCCCATCTCGACCGTCCCGCGCGCACTGTCCACGGTGGACGTCCGCACCGGCGAGCCCGCCGTCGCGATCCACCAGCGTTCGGACGTGTGCGCCGTGCCGCGGGCCGGTGTGGTGCTGGAGTCCGTGGTGGCGCTGGTGCTGGCCGAGGCCGCGCTGGAGAAGTTCGGCGGCGACTCGCTGGACGAGACGCGCCGCAACGCCCACGCGTACCTGAAGGCCCTGGAAGCCCGCTGGGAGGGCATGTGAGCCCTCGGTACGTGGTGGTCGGTCCTCCCGGGGCCGGTAAGACCACCGTCAGCGAACTGCTGGCCAAGCAGCTGGACCTCGCCTTCCGCGACGTCGACGCGGACATCGTCGAGACCGCGGGCAAGCCGATCTCGGACATCTTCACCGACGACGGCGAGCAGGTTTTCCGTGCCATGGAAGAAGAAGCCGTCGCTCGTGGCCTGGCGGAGCACGACGGTGTGCTCGCGCTGGGCGGGGGAGCGGTGCTGTCCGCCGTCACTCGTGAGCGTCTTCGCGAGCACACGGTCGTGTTCCTCAACGTGGGCATGGCCGAAGGCGTGCGCCGCACCGGGCTGTCGTCCGCGCGCCCGTTGCTGACCGGTATGAATCCGCGCGCGACGTTCAAGGCGCTGCTGGACGCGCGCCTGCCGCTGTACCGCGAGGTCGCGACGATCGAGGTGCTGACCGACGCCCTCGATCCGGAGCAGGTGACCGAAGCGGTGATCAAGGGAGCTGTGCAATGACCGAGCCCGCCCGCATCCGGGTCGCCGCCGAGAAGCCCTACGACGTGGTGGTCGGCCGCGGCCTGCTCGGCGACATCGTCGAGTTCCTCAAGGGCACGGCCAAGATCGCGATCATCCACCAGCCGACGCTCGCCGCGACCGCGGAGGTGCTGGTCGACGAGCTGAAGGCGGGCGGCGCCGACGCCCACCGCGTCGAGATCCCCGACGCCGAGGACGGCAAGGACCTCGCCGTCGCCGGCTTCTGCTGGGACGTGCTCGGCAAGATCGGCCTGTCCCGCCAGGACGTCGTGGTCGGCCTCGGCGGCGGCGCCGTCACCGACCTCGCGGGCTTCGTCGCGTCCACCTGGATGCGCGGCGTGCGCCTGGTGAACATCCCTACCACGCTGCTCGGCATGGTCGACGCCGCGGTCGGCGGCAAGACCGGCATCAACACCGACGCGGGCAAGAACCTCGTCGGCACGTTCTACGAGCCGGATGCCATCTTCGTCGACCTGGCCACCCTCGAAACGTTGCCGCGCAACGAACTCATCGCCGGCATGGCCGAGATCGTCAAGGGCGGCTTCATCGCCGACCCGGTGATCCTGGACCTCATCGAGGCCGACCCCGCGCTCGCCCTGGACCCGACCGGCGAGGTGCTCGCCGAACTGGTCCGCCGCAAGATCCAGATCAAGGCCGACGTCGTCACGAACGACCTGCGCGAGTCGTCCCTGCGCGAGATCCTGAACTACGGCCACACCCTCGGCCACGCCATCGAACGCCGCGAGCGCTACCGCTGGCGCCACGGCGCCGCCATCAGCGTGGGCCTGGTGTTCGCCGCCGAACTGGCCCGCCTGGCCGGCCGCCTCGACGACGACACGGCCGACCGCCACAAGCGCGTGCTGGAACTGCTCGGCCTGCCGACCTCCTACGACCCGGACGCCCTCCCGCAGCTCATGGAGGGCATGAAGGTCGACAAGAAGAACAAGGCGGGGGTGCTCCGCTTCGTGGTCCTCGACGGCCTCGCCAAGCCCGGCCGCCTGGAAGGCCCCGACCCGGCCCTGATCGCCGCCGCCTACTCCGCGGTCGCGGCCGAGCCGAAGTCCACGGGCGGGACGGTGCTGCTGTGAAGGTCCTCGTCCTGAACGGCCCCAACCTGGACCGCCTCGGCACCCGCGAGCCGCTCATCTACGGCAGCACCACCCACGCCGACCTCGTCGAGATGTGCGTGGCGGAGGGCAAGGAACTCGGCTTCGACGTCGAGGTCCGCCAGACCGCCTACGAGGGCGAGATGGTCGCGTGGCTGCACGAGGCCGCCGACGCCTCGATCCCGGTGGTGCTCAACGGCGCCGCCTGGACGCACTACTCGATCGCGGTGCGCGACGCGTGCTCGCAGCTCACCGCGCCGCTGGTCGAGGTGCACATCTCGAACATCCACCAGCGCGAGGAGTTCCGGCACCACAGCGTCATCTCGGCGATCGCGAGCGGCGTGATCGTGGGGCTCGGCGTCGAGGGCTACCTGCTCGCGCTGCGCTGGCTGTCGCTCAAGGGACGTGCTTGATCTCCAGCAGGCGAGCGGCACCTTTGGCGACGCCGATCAGCGTCGCCCGGTAGGTGCCGCTCTGGGTGTACAGCGGCTGTGGCTGGGAGTCCAGCGGGCCGCAGGACGACGCCGTGACCGAGTAGCTCCCCTTGACCCGGACGACGCCGAACTCGGGGTCGGGCTCGATGCGCGCGTGGGCGAGCTGGAGGTTGGTGAGCTTCCACTGCACCCCGCTGACCCGCGGCGCGTCGGCGGCGAGGGGACAGCCGATCCCCATCGGCGACTCGGTGGTCGCCGTGCAGGCGTTGAACCGGCGGCGGATCGCCGCACCGATCTCCTCCCTGGTGAGCTCGAACCCCTCCTTGCGGATGAGACCGGGGAACATGCCCTGTCCCAGGGTCACGTCCGCGGTCGTGGTCTGGCTGCCGCGCCACCGGACCTCGGCGGTGAACCGCACCTCGTCGACCTCGTAGCCGTGGCTGCCACTGGTCACGTAGCCCAAGGTCATGACCGCGGTGCCGCTCACGTAGAACCGATCCCGGTGCCACACCACCCACATGCCGTCGCGCGTGTTCCCCATGAGCGCCCACTTCACGGAGTGCACGCGCTGGGCGGAGCCGCGCTGGGGGCAGTTCACGGGAGCCGTGACGACCTCCGACGCGCAGTCCCGCATCCTCGCCGCGACCAGCTCGGCGACCTCGTCCTCGTCGACGCCGAGCGGCCAGACGGCGGTGCCGTCGGGGAAGGTGCTGTCGCCGAGCGCGGTCACGGCGTACTGCTGGGCGCAGGTCAGCAGCAGTACCAGGAGCACTCGTACCGCCAGCACCCTCGCCGGGGTGATCCAGTCGCGGCGGGCCGGTTCGCGGTGAAGCAGGATGTCGCCGGTGACCTGGTGAACCTGCAGCACAGTGCCGCCACGGACCTCACCCGAGACCTCGTTGCACATGTATTCGACTTCGGCAGGTCACCGGCATCGATCAATTGCCAATAAGTGGACACCGCAGGGGGAGACGCGATGCTTCACCACATCGAGCTATGGGTGCCGGACCTCACCCGCGCCGAAGCCACGTTCGGCTGGCTCTTCCCGGCACTCGGCTGGACCGAGTTCCAGCGCTGGACCGCGGGCGTCAGCTGGAAGCTCGACAGGACCTACGTCGTGGTCGAGCAGTCCCCGGCTCTGACAGGTCCACACGATCGGATGAAATCCGGCCTCAACCACCTGGCCCTCCACGCCGGCACCCGCTCCGACGTCGACCGCCTGACCGCGGAAGCCGAGCAGAACGGCTGGCGGCTCATGTTCGCCGACCGGCATCCTCACGCGGGAGGACCGGACCACTACGCCGCGTTCCTGGAGAACACGGACGGGTTCGAAATCGAGCTGGTAGCCGCTTGATCGTGCGACGATGCCGCTCGTGCCGAGACTGCTCATCGCCGCGTTCGCCCTGCTCCTGGCCGGGTGCGGGACCGCGAAGCCAGAATCTCTTTCGAACTCCGGGGAACCGGCCTCCGCGGCACCGGTCGCGGCCGAGCGGCCGTCGGACGCGGACCTGCAGGCGAAGTGGTGGACGTGGGCGCTGTCGAGCCCGGAGAACCGCAACCCCGTGGTCGACGACACCGGGCAGTGGTGCGCCGAGAACCAGCCGAAGGACATGTGGTTCCTCGCCGGGACGTTCGGCGGCGAGGTGGAACGGACGTGTGAGGTGCCCGCCGGTCGCCCGATCGCCGCGCCCGCCGTCAACCGCTACAGCGCCAACACGTCCAGCTGCAAGTCCTTCATGGCCGCGGCGAAGGGGTCGATGACGCTCGACGGGCAGGTCGTGGAGGTGCGGCGGGTCGAGGCAGTCGAGATCACCTTCCAGGCCGCGCGGGACAACGCGACAGGCGAGAGCGCGGGGCGTCACACGGTCCAGGCGTGCGGGCTGTGGGCGTGGCTGCCGCCGTTGCGCGCGGGCGAGCACGAACTCAAGATCGTGGGCGAGTCGGGCGACTTCTCGACCTCGGCGACCTACCGGCTCAAGGCGAGCGCCGGGGACTAGACCGTGTTCTTCTGCACGAGGAACCCGCCCAGCAGCATCCCGAGCCCCGCCGGCGCCAGCACCAGCAGCGCCGTGAACGCCGCCCCGCCCGTCAGCGCCACCCAGAGCGCCTCCTGCCCGGTCTGATCGACCAGCACCGCCGAGCCGATCACCCCGAGCGCCCCGGCGAACGGACCGGCGATCAGCGCGGCGATGAACCACTGCATGCCACGCGAGGGCAGGTCGCGCAGCGTGTCGACGGCGCCCCAGATGACGGCGGCGGCGATCAGCAACCCGATGGCGATGGGGCCGACCGACGAGGCCTCGGGGCTGCGGACGGCGACCGCGGCCACGCCCGTCTGCACGGCCCCGTGCAGGAGCCCCATCCACAACGCACGGACGAACCAAGGACGCATGCGGACAGCTTAGGACTGGCCGTACGCTGCGACACATGTCGTCGTACGCCGCACGCCGAATCGCATTGCGCCAAGAGCTCCAGGCCACGAACCTGGACGCGCTCCTCGTGACGAACCTGTTGAACGTCCGGTACCTCACCGGGTTCACCGGATCGAATGCCGCCGTCCTGATCGACGTGAACGGCGACGACAGCTCGGTGTTCTGCACCGACGGCCGCTATCTCACCCAGTCGAAGAAGCAGGTGCCGGACCTGGAGCGGCTGATCGAGCGGCCGTGCGACGTCGCGCTGGCCAAGCGCGCCAAGGGCAGGCTCGGGTTCGAGAGCCACCACGTCACGGTGGACGGCCTGGAGGCGCTGACCCAGGTCGCGGACGCGGAGCTCACCAGGGCGAGCGGCCTGGTCGAGAAGCTGCGGCTGGTCAAGGACGAGGTCGAGATCGAGGCGCTGCGGATGGCGTGCGCGGCGGCGGACCGGGCGCTGGCGGCGTTGATCGGGCACGGCGGCCTGCGGGCTGGCCGGACCGAACGCGAGGTCGCGCGCGAGCTGGAGAGCCGCATGCTCGACCACGGCGCGGAAGGCCCGTCGTTCTCCTCGATCGTGGCGTTCGGGGCGAACTCGGCGGTCCCGCACCACCAGCCGACCGACGCGACGCTGCACCAGGGCGACCTCATCAAGCTCGACTTCGGCGCGCTCGTCGACGGCTACCACTCGGACATGACCCGCACGCTGGTGCTCGGCAAGCCCGCGGACTGGCAGCGCGAGCTGTACGACCTGGTCGCACGGTCGCAGGCGGCCGGACGCGGCGCGCTGAAGCCGGGCGTGAACGTGGGCGACGTCGACCACGCGTCCCGCGAGGTGATCGAGAAGGCCGGGCACGGGAGCGAGTTCCTGCACGGCCTGGGCCACGGGGTCGGGCTGGAGATCCACGAGGCACCGACGTTGTCGAAGGTGGGTGACGGTACACTTTCGGCCGGTATGGCGGTCACCGTCGAGCCCGGCGTCTACTTGTCGGGGCGGGGCGGAGTCCGCATCGAGGACACCCTCGTGGTCCGCGACAGCGGGCCGGAGCTCCTCACCCTGACCACGAAGGAACTCGTGGTCGTCTGACATCCCCGTCCTACACAGGAGAAATTCCACCGTGGCCACCACGAACGACCTGAAGAACGGCCTGGTGCTGAACCTCGACGGCCAGCTCTGGACCGTCACCGCGTTCCAGCACGTCAAGCCCGGCAAGGGTGGCGCCTTCGTGCGCACGACCCTCAAGCACGTGCTGACCGGGAAGGTCGTCGACAAGACCTTCAACGCGGGCACCAAGGTCGAGACCGCCACCGTGGACAAGCGCGGCATGACCTTCCTGTACAAGGAAGGCACCGACTTCATCTTCATGGACGGCGACACCTACGACCAGATCCCGGTCCCGGCCGAGACCGTCAGCGACGCCGCGAACTACCTCCTGGAGAACCAGGAGGCGATGGTCGCCACGCACGAGGGCGTCCCGCTGTTCGTCGAGCTCCCGACCTCGGTCGAGCTCGTCATCGAGCACACCGACCCCGGCCTGCAGGGCGACCGCTCCACCGGCGGCACCAAGCCCGCCCGCCTGGAGACCGGCGCCGAGATCCAGGTCCCGCTGTTCGTCACGACCGGCGAGAAGATCAAGGTCGACACCCGCGATGGCCGTTACCTCGGCCGCATCAGCGACAAGTCCTGATGGGTGCTCGGAGCAAGGCCCGCAAGCGCGCGGTCGACTTCCTCTACGAAGCCGACCTGCTGGGTGGCGACGCCGTGACGTTGCTGGCCTCGCGCATCGGGTCTGCTGATGTCCCGCCGATCAACGACTACACGGTGACGCTCGTCGAGGGCGTCACCGCGCACCGCACGCGCATCGACGACCTCATCTCGGAGCACGCCGAGGGCTGGACGCTGCAGCGCATGCCGGCGGTCGACCGCGCGGTCCTGCGCATCGGCCTGTACGAGCTGCTGTGGGCGGCCGACGTGCCGGACGCGGTGGCCATCGACGAGGCCGTGGAGCTCGCCAAGGGCCTGTCCACGGACGACTCGCCGCGGTTCGTGAACGGTGTGCTGGGCCGGATCGCGGTCATCGCGGACCAGCTGCGCGCGGTTCTCTGACGTCTTCTCCGAAAACGGCCGCTCGCTCCCGACCGGGAGGAGCGGCCGTTCTGGTGCTCGGTGGGCTTGACCGGTGCCATGCCGGTGATGATGCTGATGTCGTCACTAGTGGAGCCTCTAGTACTGCGAGAACGAGGAGGCCGCCTTGGTCGTCCTTCACAACGCCGTGCAGATCCGCGACGCCCCGGAACGACGAACCCGGGCACGGACACAACAATGATCCCCGCCAGGCTGGCGGCAGGTCTCTCGTGGCTGTCCGGGCTCGGCTTCGGACTGCCCGCGCTGTACGGCATCGCGTACTTCGCGCGCACTGGTGACGTCTGGCAGTTCATGGGATTCCCCACCTACGGACACGGGCCGTTCGAGAAGATCGGGATCCCGACCACCGTGCCCCTGCTCGTCGGCTTCGGCGCCGTGTGCGGCGCGGAGGTGATCGCCGGAAGCCTGCTCTGGCGCGGCCGCCGTTCGGGGAAGAAGCTGGCGCTCGCCTTGCTTCCGTTCGAGGTCGCGTACTGGATCGGCTTCGCGCTGCCTCTTGGCCCTTTGCTCGGAGCCGGGCGCACCGTCGCCGTGATCTGCTTTCGCTCGAACGAACCTTCACGGACGACCTGACGGCGAGGCGGGCTACCCGCGCGCCCATCCCCGGCGTTCACCCTCGTCGATCAGGTGCCGCGCGGTTTCCCAGAGGGTCTTCGACGCCTCGCCGATGACCGCCTTGCGGCCGCGCACGGCTTCCGCGGTGACACCGGGAGTGCGCCAGGTCCCGCCCTTGGCCATCCAGTTGAGCAGCAGCGGCTGGAACCGGTCCATGGCCTTCGCGAACCGCGCTTCCGGCGTCGTGCGCGCCTCGAACTCGTCCCACAGCGCCCGAAGCGCCCGGCCCGAGTCCTCCGGCAGGATGCCGAACAGCTGGTCCGCGGCGGCTTCCTCGCGTTCCTGCTGGCTCACGCCCGCCTCGGTGTCGTAGATCGGGGTGTCGCCCGCGTAGATCTCGACGAGGTCGTGCACCACCACGAGCTTGATCGTGTGGCCGACGTCGATCGGTTCGTCGGCGTACTCGGCGAGAACCATGACCATCAGCGCGAGGTGCCACGAGTGTTCCGCGTCGTTCTCCCGTCGCTGGGCCGCGGCGAGCGGGGACTGGCGCAGGATCGTCTTCAGCTTGTCGACCTCGATCAGGAACGTGAGGTGGTCGCGCAGCCGTGCGTCCAGGCCGGACGGGAGCGGGTTGAGGTCGGCGAGCAGCCCTGCGTCAGAAGTGGTCACCCTGCCAGGATCTCATCCGGACACATCAACGATGTCGATGAGTTGTGCGCTGGATTGGCATTGGACGTCATATCGCTCCTGCTCCACGCTCGTCTCATGACGCTGCAGACCTTCATCGACGACGTGGAACACGTCCTCGGCACCACCGACGACGAACACGAGATCACCAAGCTGGTAGCGGACCTGCTGTCCGCCCTGCTGGCCGGCGACTACCGCCTCCCACCCGAGTTCACCGAGCCGTCGGCCGAGCACCACGTCAACTACCCGCTGCACATCGCGCCCGGCGGCCGCTGGTCGTTGGCCGCCGTCGTGTGGAGCCCTGGTCAACGCACACCCGTGCACGGCCACGAGACGTGGGGTGTCGTCGGCATCTACTCGGGTTCCGAACGCGAGTTCCGCTTCGCCAAACCCGCCGCGGACGCACACGAGCCGTTGGTTCCACTAGGCGACCAGGTGTGGACACAGGGCCAAGTCACCGTGTGCTGCACGACCGACGACGACGTGCACGCCGTCGCAGCCGTTGGCGACATACCGACCGTGGGGATTCACGTGTACGGAGCCGACATCGGTGCCATCGAACGTCGGCGCTACGACCCGGCTACTGGCGAGGTGACGTGGTTCTCCTCCGGCTGGAACACCCCGCGGTGAGCGTCGATCAGCCGGCGGCCAGGAACTCCTCCCACGTGTGGGTGCCGTGGTCGCCGGCCAGCGTCAGGTTCTGCCCGCCCCGGTAAGCCTTTCCGGCTTTGCCCGGCAGCCGCACCGGCACGGTGAGCCGGCGCTTGCCCGCGGTCGTGAGGTAGTCCCGCACGAGCTGCCTCATCTCGTAGACCGCGGGTCCGGCGATGTCCGCGACCCGTCCGGCGGGCGAACCGAGCGCCAGTTCCACGATCCGCGCGGCGACGTCGCGGGCGTCGACCGGCTGCAGTCGCATGCCCGGCACCGGCACGATCGGCAGCTTTGCCATGGCGCGCACCATGGTCAGCGTCAGGTCGTGGAACTGGGCGGCGCGCAGGATCGTGAACGGGATGCCCGCGTCGGCGATCGCCTGCTCGCAGGTGAGCTTGGTGCGCAACCACGCGAGGGGCACGGTGTCCGCGCCGATCACCGAGATGTAGGCGAAGTGGCGAACGCCCGCGCAGGCCGCGAGCAGGTTGCGGGTCGCGATGTCGTCGCCCTTCTGCCCACCGGCGAGGTGCACGACGACGTCGGCGTCGATCGGCGGGACGTCGCCTGCCAGCAGGTCGCAGGCGATGTCGCCGTGCCTGCTGAGGGTCGTGACCTCCGCGCCCGCCTCGCGGAGCAGGGGGACGACGTGCCGGCCGAGGGTGCCGGTGCCGCCGGTGACGAGGATCTTCATGGTTACTCTCCAAAGTGAGTCGTTGCCCGGTCGACCCGGCGGCGGCCGGAAACGTGACACGGTGTGTGCCAGGCCACAGGGGGAAGCTTTGATCGCGCAGTTCGAGCGGGAGCGCACACGGTTGCGCGCCGTCGCCCACCGGATGCTCGGGTCGTTCGCCGAGGCCGACGACGCGCTGCAGGAGGCGTGGCTCCGGGTCGAGCGCGCGGACACGAGCGCGGTCGAGAACCCCGCCGCGTGGCTCACCACCGTGGTCGGCCGGGTGTGCCTGAACATGTTGCGCGACAGGCGTGAGCACGCGTTCGAGATGCCGGACCCGGTGATCGACGTCCGCGACGAGCCGGAACAGCAGGCCGTCGCCAAGGACGAGGTCGGGCTGGCGATGCTGATCGTGCTGGACACGTTGAAGCCTGATGAGCGGTTGGCGTTCGTGTTGCACGACATGTTCGCCGTGCCGTTCGACGACATCGCGCCGTTGATCGACAAGACGCCCACGACCACACGGCAGCTCGCGTCCCGTGCGCGCAAACGTGTGCAGGACCGGCCGCAGCCCAACGTCGACCTGCCGAAGCAGCGCGAAGTGGTGCGGGCGTTCCTCAAGGCCTCCAAGGAAGGCGACCTGGAGGGCCTGGTCTCCGTGCTGCACCCGGACGTCGTGCTGCGCGCGGGTGCTCTGGAGGTCATCGGCGGGCGGAAGGTGGCCGGCCGGGCGAGCACGTTCCGCCAGTTCGCGACGATGGCCGAGGTCCAGTTCGCGCTCATCGGTGGCGAGGCGGGCTTCATCAGCTGGGTCGACGGCGTGCTGTTCTCGGCGATGTCCTTCACGGTCCGCGACGGACAGATCGCCGCAATTCACGTGATTCAGGACAAAGAACAACTGGCCGCGCTTGTTCCGTGAGCAAGACCACTGCTGTCGCTGGTCACGTTCGGCGCCCACCTGATGTCTGTCCAAGTGGGCGCTCGACGTGAAGGGGACCAACGATGATCGGGGAGTTGGACCAGGAGGACAGACTCGCCTACCGGCTGCTGGGCCGGTTCGCCGAAGCCGCCGACGCGGTTCGCGAGGCACGCCGCAAGATCGAGAAGACCGGCGAGCCGAGCTGGCTGGGCACGGTGGTGGCGCGCGTGAGCCTCACGATGCTGCGCGTGCGGGACAAAGGCTTCGCGATGCCGGACCCGGTGGTGAGCAAAGGTCCGAACGACGAGGTGGGCCTGGGCGTGCTGACCGCACTGGACGCGCTGACTCCCGACGAACGGGTCGCGTACGTGCTGCACGACATGTTCGAGGAGCCGTTCGAGCAGGTCGCGCCGCTGATCGGCCGCACGCCGCTCGCTGCGCTGCAGGTGGAGGCACGGGCGCGGCAGCGGGTGGCGAGCCGGCCGGCGTCCGATGTGGACCTCGACGGGCAGCGCGACGTGGTCGACGCGTTCATGGCGGGCAAGGACGTGCTGGATCCGGACGTGACGCTGCGGTCGGAGGAGATCTGGCTGCGCGGGTCAGGGATGGTGGCACCCAGGGCGGCGGTGCTGCGGGCGACGCCGTGCGTGGAGCCCGCGGTCGTCGGAGGCGAGGCCGGGCTGGTGTCGACGGTGGAGGGCAGGCCGGTCGCGCTGGTGGCGTTCACGGTGCGCGAGCGGAAGATCGCGGCGATCCACGCGATCACGGACCGGCAGCACGTCGACCGGCTTTTCTCACCCGAATGAGCACATCCGCCACGAATGCAGCAGTGGCTTCCTCGACGTCCGCTGGGCGACTGTCTGGACGTCGGGGAAGCCACTACGTGCAGTGAAAACCAGGAAGGAGGTGAAGCTCAGTCTTCCTTCGCGGGGCGGGCCTCGGGAGGCAGCACGCCCCAGTCGATGAGCTGTTCGGTGAGCTCGCCCGGGGTCATGTCGTAGATGATCGCGAGCGAACGCAGGTCCTCGGTGCGGATGGAGAGCACCTTGCCGTTGTAGTCACCGCGCTGCGACTGGATGGTCGCGGCGTAGCGGGCCAGCGGGCCCACCTTCTCGACCGGCAGCTGCTGGAGCCGTTCCAGGTTGATCACGATCTTGGTGGCCGGCTCGGCGCCGGAGGGCACGCGGCCTTCAGGCAAAAGCTCGGCGACGGGGACCCCGTAGAAGTCGGCCAGCTCGGCCAGCTTCTGCACGGTCACCGCGCGGTCACCACGCTCGTAGGAGCCGACGACCACGGCCTTCCAGCGACCGCCGGACTTCTGCTCGACGCCGTGCAGGGACAGACCCTGCTGCTGGCGGATAGCGCGGAGCTTGGCCCCCAGCGCCTTGGCGTAGTCGCCCATGTGGCGGTTCTCCGTTCATTCGCCCCGACAGCAGTACGGCAGTGCTGCGGGGGAGGCTTCGATCGATACGCAGAGTAATGATTACTCGCCGTGGTCGACAGGTCAAGCTGATCTCAAGGAGAGACGAGCGCCACGCGTGCGACACCACTCGGATGGTTGACCGTCCGTAGGTGATACGGTGCAGGTCAGCCTAGTTATTACTAGGTGTCCGACGTCCTTTAAGGACCCGTCCAGTGAGGCGGGGAAGGAGGTCCAGCCGTGGCGTCACGTCAACGTGGCGCGACGGATCCGGCCGGGGATCGCGAGATCCTGTCGGCCGGAGACGTCGCGCGCACTGTCGCCCGAATGGCCCATCAGATCATCGAGAAGACCGCACTCGATGCACCGAGCGCACCCGACGTCGTCTTGATGGGTATCCCCAGCCGGGGTGCTCCTCTCGCGCGCCGCCTGGCCGCCAAGATCGCCGAGTTCTCCGGCCACCGGGTGCACGAGGGAACGCTCGACATCACCCTCTACCGCGACGACCTCCGCCGTGGCCCGACGCGGCCGCTGGAGACGACGAAGCTGCCCGAGGGCGGCATCGACGACAAGCTCGTGGTGCTGGTGGACGACGTGTTGTTCTCCGGTCGCACCATCCGCGCCGCGCTCGACGCCCTGCGCGACCACGGCCGTCCCCGCGCGGTGCAGCTCGCCGTGCTGGTCGACCGCGGTCACCGCGAACTGCCGATCCGCGCGGACTACGTCGGCAAGAACCTCCCGACGTCCAAGACCGAGGACGTCGTGGTCATGCTGGACGAGTTCGACGGCCGCGACGGAGTGGTGCTGAAGTGAAGCACCTGCTCTCCACGGACGGCCTCGACCGCGACCAGGCCATCGCGATCCTCGACACCGCCGACCGCCTGAAGCAGGCGCTGCTCGGCCGCGAGGTCCGCAAGCTGCCGACGTTGCGTGGACGCACCGTGATCACGATGTTCTACGAGAACAGCACCCGCACCCGCGTCTCCTTCGAGATCGCGGGCAAGTGGATGTCCGCCGACGTGATCAACGTCAGCAGCTCCGGTTCCAGCGTCAGCAAGGGCGAGAGTCTCCGCGACACCGCGCTGACCCTGCAGGCCGCCGGTGCGGACTGCGTGATCGTGCGGCACCCGGCGTCCGGTGCGGCCCACCGGCTCGCGGGCTGGCTCAAGCACACCAACACGTCCGTCGTGAACGCGGGCGACGGCATGCACGAGCACCCGACGCAGGCGCTGCTCGACGCCGCCACGTTGCGCGACCGGCTCGGCAGCCTCGACGGCCGCCGCGTCGCGATCGTCGGCGACGTGCTGCACAGCCGGGTCGCCCGGTCGAACGTGCACCTGCTCACCACGCTCGGTGCCGAGGTCACGCTGGTCGCCCCGCCCACGCTCCTGCCGACGGGCGTGGAGAAGTGGCCGGTCACGGTCTCTCACGAGATCGACTCCGAGCTCGCGTCGCAGGACGCGGTGATGTTGCTGCGCGTGCAGGCCGAACGGATGACCGGCGGGTTCTTCCCGAGCGCCCGCGAGTACTCCATCGCCTACGGCCTCAACGAACGCCGCCTGAAGCTGCTGCCCGAGCACGCCGTCGTGCTGCACCCCGGCCCGATGCTGCGCGGCATGGAGATCGCCTCCGTGGTCGCCGACAGCCCGCAGGCCGCCATCACCGAGCAGGTCCGCAACGGTGTCCACGTGCGCATGGCCGTGCTGTACCACCTGCTTGCCCACGAGGAGGAAAACGCGTGAAACCCTTGCTTCTCAAGGGAGTACGTCCCTATGGCGAGGGGGAGCCGCAAGACATCTTGATCCGTGACGGCGTCATCGCTCGCCAAGAGGATTCAATCCAGCACGGAGAAGAAGCGGAGGTCATCGAAGGCAACGGCGCGGTTCTGCTGCCGGGCTTCGTCGACCTGCACACCCACCTGCGCGAACCCGGCCGTGAGGACACCGAGACCATCGAGACGGGCTCGCGTGCAGCCGCTCTTGGTGGCTACACGGCGGTGTTCGCCATGGCCAACACCGACCCGGTCGCCGACAACGCCGTGATCGTCGAGCACGTCGCCCGCCGCGGCCAGGAGGTCGGCCTGGTCGACGTCCACCCGGTCGGCGCCGTCACCGTCGGGCTCAAGGGCGAGAAGCTCGCCGAACTCGGCACGATGGCCAACTCCAAGGCCAACGTGAAGATCTTCTCCGACGACGGCCACTGCGTGCACGACCCGTTGATCATGCGCCGCGCCCTCGAGTACTCGAAGGCCCTCAACGCCGTGATCGCCCAGCACGCCGAGGAACCGCGCCTCACCATCGGCGCCCAGGCGCACGAGGGCGAGAACGCGTCCCGGCTCGGCCTGCAGGGCTGGCCGGCCGCGGCCGAGGAGTCGATCGTCGCCCGCGACTGCATCCTCGCGAAGCAGGTCGACGCCAAGCTGCACGTCTGCCACGTCAGCACCACCGGCACGGCGGACGTCCTGAAGTGGGCCAAGGCACGCGGCACCAAGGTCAGCGCCGAGGTCACCCCGCACCACCTGATCCTCACCGACGACCGGCTGAGCACCTACGACCCGGTCAACAAGGTCAACCCGCCGCTGCGCACGCAGGAAGACGTCGACGCCCTCCGGCAGGCACTGGCGGAGGGCACCATCGACTGCGTCGCCACGGACCACGCCCCGCACGCGATCCAGGACAAGGACTGCGAGTGGTCGGCAGCGCGGCCAGGCATGCTCGGCCTGCAGACCGCGCTCGGCATCGTCGTCGAGACGATGGTGAGGACCGGCCTGCTGGACTGGCGCGGCGTCGCACGGGTGATGAGCGAGAAGCCCGCCGAGATCGCCGGCCTGACCGACCAGGGCCGTCCGATCGCCGTCGGTGAGCCCGCGAACCTCGTGCTGGTCGACCCGGACACGACGTGGACGGTGAACGGCGCGCAGCTCGCGAGCATCGCGGGCAACACCCCGTTCGAGGGCATGGAACTGCCCGGCGCGGTGACGGCCACCATCTTGCGTGGCCGGGTGACCGCGATGGCGGGAAGGATTGCGGAATGACCCGCGTACTTCTCTCCGTGGCGGTTTTGGTCTTCTTCGCGCTGTGCGTCTATGGCATGTGGCACGGCTGGAAGCGACGCCAGCGCAAGCAGGCCGACCTCCCCGCGTTCCCCTCGACGCCGGACACCCTGGGTGCGCCGAAGCTCGCCACCACGGGCGTCTACATCGGAACGACGAACGCGGGCAACTGGCAGGACCGCGTCCAGGTCGGCGACATCGGCCACCGCGCGGAGGCCACGCTGAGCCTTGTGCCGGAAGGCATCGCGATCGAACGGACCGGCGCGTCGCCGATCTTCATCCCGGCCGGGTCCATCCGGGACGCCCGCACCGACCGCGGGCTCGCCGGGAAGGTCATGTTCAGCGAAGAGGGACTTCTGGTGGTCCAGTGGGAGAACGACGGCCACCTGTTCGACACCGGTTTCCGCGGTGACGACAAAGACGTTTACGACGAATGGGTTGCGGCTCTAGTGGGAGGCAAGGCGTGACGAACGCGGCATTGGTGCTGGAAGACGGTCGCGTCTTCCGCGGTGAGGCGTACGGAGCGACCGGCGTCTCGCTCGGCGAGGTCGTGTTCTCCACGGCCATGACCGGGTACCAGGAAACCCTGACGGACCCGTCCTACCACCGCCAGATCGTGGTGCAGACCGCGCCGCAGATCGGCAACACCGGCTGGAACGACGAGGACGACGAGTCGTCGAAGATCTGGGTCGCCGGCTACGTCGTCCGCGACCCCGCGCGCACGCCGTCGAACTGGCGGTCCAAGCGCGGCCTGGACGAGGAACTGACGAACCAGGGCATCGTCGGCATCGCGGGCCTCGACACCCGCACGCTCACCCGCCACATCCGTGAGCAGGGCGCGATGCGCGCCGGCGTGTTCTCCGGCGCCGAGCTCACCGACGACGCGTCGATGGTCGAGCAGGTCAAGGCGTCGGCCGAGATGCTCGGCGCGAACCTCGCGGTCGACGTCACGACCGACCAGCCGTACGTCGTGGAAGCCATCGGCGAGAAGAAGTTCACCGTCGCCGCACTCGACCTGGGCATCAAGTCGAACACCCCGCGGATGATGGCGGCGCGCGGCATCGAGGTGCACGTGCTGCCGCTGACCAGCTCGTTCGAGGACATCCTGAAGGTCAGCCCGGACGGGGTGTTCCTGAGCAACGGCCCGGGCGACCCGGCCACGCAGGACCACGCGATCGCGCTCACCAAGGAAGCCCTGGGCCGCAAGCTGCCGCTGTTCGGCATCTGCTTCGGCAACCAGATCCTCGGCCGCGCGGTCGGCCGCGGGACGTACAAGATGCGCTACGGCCACCGCGGCATCAACATCCCGGTGATCGACGTGGCCACCGGCAAGGTCGCCATCACCTCGCAGAACCACGGGTTCGCGCTGGAGGGCACGCCGGGGGAGGAGTTCTCCTCCGAGTTCGGCCGCGCCGTGCTGTCGCACTACTGCCCCAACGACGGCACCGTCGAGGGCGTCCGGCTGCTCGACGCGCCGGCGTTCTCCGTGCAGTACCACCCCGAGGCCGCGGCGGGCCCGCACGACGCCGCGCCGCTGTTCGACGAGTTCGTGACCATGATGAATGAGGCCCGCTGATGCCCAAGAGGACTGATCTCAAGCACATTCTGGTCATCGGCTCCGGTCCGATCGTCATCGGTCAGGCCTGCGAGTTCGACTACTCCGGCACCCAGGCGTGCCGGGTGCTGCGGGAGGAGGGCATCAGGGTCAGCCTGGTGAACTCCAACCCGGCGACGATCATGACCGACCCGGAGTTCGCCGACGCCACCTACATCGAGCCGATCACGGCCGAGTTCGTGGAGAAGGTCATCGCGCAGGAACGCCCGGACGCGATCCTGGCGACGCTGGGCGGGCAGACGGCGCTCAACACGGCCATCGCGCTGCACGAGCGCGGTGTGCTGGAGAAGTACAACGTCGAGCTGATCGGCGCGGACATCGACGCCATCCAGCGCGGCGAGGACCGGCAGATCTTCAAGGACCTGGTGCGCAGGATCGGCGCCGAGGTCCCGCGGTCGGCGGTCTGCAAGTCGATGGACGAGGTGCGCAAGACCGTCGCCGACCTCGGGCTGCCCGTGGTCATCCGGCCGTCGTTCACCATGGGCGGCCTGGGTTCCGGCATGGCGTACACCGAGGAGGAGCTGGAGCGCCTCGCGTCCATCGGCCTCGAGGAGTCCCCGGTCACCGAGGTGCTCATCGAGGAGAGCGTGCTCGGGTGGAAGGAGTACGAGCTCGAGCTGATGCGCGACCGCAACGACAACGTCGTCGTCATCTGCTCGATCGAGAACATCGACCCGATGGGCGTGCACACCGGTGACTCGGTGACGGTCGCGCCCGCCATGACGCTGACCGACCGCGAGTACCAGCACATGCGCGACGTCGGCATCGACGTGATCCGCGAGGTCGGCGTCGACACCGGTGGCTGCAACATCCAGTTCGCGATCCAGCCCGAGACCGGCCGCATGGTCGTCATCGAGATGAACCCGCGGGTGTCGCGTTCCTCCGCGCTGGCCTCGAAGGCGACCGGCTTCCCGATCGCCAAGATCGCCGCGAAGCTCGCCATCGGGTACACGCTCGACGAGATCACCAACGACATCACGGGGGAGACGCCGGCGTCGTTCGAGCCGACGCTCGACTACGTGGTCGTGAAGGCGCCGCGGTTCGCGTTCGAGAAGTTCCCCGGCGCGGACCCCACGCTGACGACCACGATGAAGTCGGTCGGCGAGGCCATGTCGATCGGCCGCAACTTCGTCGAGGCGCTGGGCAAGGCGCTGCGGTCGCTGGAGACCAAGTCCGTCGGGTTCTGGACGCAGCCCGACCCGGAGGACGCGACCCTCGAATCCACGCTGAAGCAGCTGGAGCGCGGTCACGACGGCCGCCTCTACACGGTCGAGCGCGCGCTGCGGCTCGGTGCGTCCATTGAGGACGTTTACCAGGCCTCGGGCATCGACCCGTGGTTCATCGAGCAGATCGCGTGGCTCGGCACCCTGCGCCAGGAGCTGCTGGACGCGCCGGTGCTGGACGAACCGTTGCTGCGCAAGGCGAAGCGCGCTGGTCTGTCGGACCGCCAGATCGCCGTGCTGCGGTCGGAGCTGGCCGGTGAGGACGGCGTGCGCAGGCTGCGGCACCGTCTGGGCGTGCGCCCGGTCTACAAGACGGTCGACACGTGCGCGGCGGAGTTCAAGTCCGAGACGCCGTACCACTACTCCGCCTACGAGCTCGACCCGAACGCCGAGACCGAGGTCGCGGAGCAGCGGGTGAAGCCGAAGGTGCTGATCCTGGGCTCCGGCCCGAACCGCATCGGGCAGGGCATCGAGTTCGACTACTCGTGCGTGCACGCGGCGATGGCGTTGCGGGCGGCCGGGTACGAGACCGTCATGGTCAACTGCAACCCGGAGACCGTGTCGACGGACTACGACACGTCCGACCGCCTGTACTTCGAGCCGCTGACGTTCGAGGACGTGCTGGAGGTCGTGCACTCCGAGCAGCGCTCCGGCACCGTCGCGGGCGTCATCGTGCAGCTGGGCGGCCAGACGCCGCTGGGTCTCGCGCAGCGCCTGGCCGACGCCGGTGTGCCGGTCGTGGGCACCACGCCCGAGGCGATCCACCTCGCCGAGGACCGCGGCCAGTTCGGCAAGGTGCTCAACGAGGCCGGGCTGCCCGCGCCGAAGTTCGGCACCGCCACGTCGTTCGACGAGGCGAAGGAGATCGCCGACGAGATCGGCTACCCGGTCCTCGTGCGGCCGTCCTACGTGCTCGGTGGCCGTGGCATGGAGATCGTGTACGACGAGGAGTCGCTGTCGGGCTACATCGCCCGCGCGACCGAGGTGACGCCCGAGCACCCGGTGCTGGTCGACCGGTTCCTCGACGACGCCATCGAGATCGACGTCGACGCGCTGTGCGACGGCGAGGAGGTGTTCATCGGCGGCGTGATGGAGCACATCGAGGAAGCCGGTGTGCACTCCGGCGACTCGTCGTGCGCGCTGCCGCCGATCACGCTCGGCGCCTCCGACATCGAGAACGTCCGCCGCTCCACCGAGGCCATCGCCAAGGGGATCGGCGTGAAGGGCCTCCTGAACGTCCAGTACGCGCTCAAGGACGACGTGCTGTACGTCCTGGAGGCAAACCCGCGTGCGTCGCGCACGGTGCCGTTCGTGTCCAAGGCGACCGCGGTCTCGATGGCCAAGGCCGCCTCGCGGGTCATGCTCGGCGCCACGATCGCGGAGCTGCGCGTGGAGGGCATCCTGCCGGCCACCGGTGACGGCGCCCGGCTGCCCGAGCACGCGCCGGTCGCGGTCAAGGAAGCGGTCATGCAGTTCCACCGCTTCCGCACGCCGGAAGGCCACGGCGTCGACTCGTTGCTGGGCCCGGAGATGAAGTCCACCGGCGAGGTCATGGGCATCGACTCCTCGTTCGGCAAGGCGTTCGCGAAGTCGCAGACGGCCTCGTACGGCTCGCTGCCGACCTCCGGCAAGGTGTTCGTGTCGTTCGCGAACCGCGACAAGCGCGCGATGATCTTCCCGGTCAAGCGGCTGGCCGACCTCGGGTTCCAGATCCTCGCGACCTCCGGCACCGCCGAGGTGCTCAAGCGCAACGGGATCCCGTGCACCGAGGTGCGCAAGCACTTCGAGGGCGAGGGCAACGTCGTCGACATGATCCTGGCGGGCGAGATCGACATGATCTTCAACACGCCGTACGGCAACAGCGGCCCGCGCATCGACGGCTACGAGATCCGCACCGCCGCTGTGGCGAAGGACATCCCCTGCGTCACCACGATCCAGGGCGCTGCCGCGGCCGTGCACGGCATCGAGGCGCTGATCCAGGGCGACATCGGGGTGACGTCGCTGCAGACGCTCCAGGCCGCGTTGAGGGGTGACGCATGACGTTCGGCGACAAGCTCGCGAAAGCCGTTGCCGCGCACGGGCCTCTGTGCGTCGGGATCGACCCCCACCCGAGCCTGCTGGACGCCTGGGGCCTCTCCCGGACCGCGGAGGGCCTCGAACGGTTCGCTCTGACGGCCGTGCAGGCCTTCGGCGGCAAGGTCGCGATGGTGAAGCCGCAGGCGGCGTTCTTCGAGGCCTACGGGTCGCGTGGGGTCGCCGTGCTGGAACGGGTGATCGCGGAGCTGCGCGACTCCGGCACGTTGGTGCTGGTGGACGCCAAGCGCGGCGACATCGGTTCGACCATGGCCGCCTACGCCCAGGCGTACCTGGGCGACGGCTCGCCGCTGGCCGGTGACGCGGTCACGGTGTCGCCGTTCCTCGGCTTCGGGTCGCTGCAGCCCGCCCTCGACACGGCCAGGGCGACCGGTCGTGGCGTGTTCGTGCTGGCGCTGACGTCGAACCCGGAAGGGGCCGAGGTGCAGCGCGCGGTTGCTCCGGACGGGCGAACCGTGGCCCGGACGATCATCGATTTCGCCACCGCTCGGAATTCCGGCATTTCCCCGTGCGGCGATGTTGGTCTCGTCGTGGGTGCCACGATCGGTGAAACGGATGTGGACCTCTCCGGGTTCAACGGACCGATCCTGGCGCCCGGTTTCGGCGCTCAGGGAGGCTCGGTGGCGGATCTAAAACGGCTCTTCGGACCCGACATGCGCAACGTCTTTCCGACTTCTTCACGAGATGTTCTCCGGCATGGCCCGGACGTATCGTCGCTGGTCAGCGCCGTGCGGAGGGTCCAGGAGAGCCTCTGAGGAGGGGCGCGCCGCAACTTTTGGGGTGTGGCGCGCTCACCTGGGGAAACATGTGTTGGTAGGGTCCAGCCCACCGGCTGCCCCGCTGGTCACCGGCCTCATAGCACACCTAGAGTGGGCGACGAGTTGCCGGAGGGCGGTGATCAGGCCGCCGGAGGGTGTTGGTACTACTACCACCCGCCGCAATCATGACCGCTGAAGATTTACCTGACTGGGTCACGTTGTACTCAGGCAATTGCGGTCGGTACGGTCGCGGCACCGATCCGAAAAGAATCCACACCACGGAGGAAATCGTGGCTCTTCCCCAGCTTACCGAGGAGCAGCGAGCCGCAGCGCTGGAGAAGGCTGCTGCCGCTCGTCGCGCTCGGGCTGAGCTCAAGGAGCGCCTCAAGCGCGGCGGCACGACCCTGACGGACGTGCTCAAGGCCGCCGAGAGCGACGAGGTCCTGGGCAAGATGAAGGTGTCCGCGCTGCTCGAGGCCCTCCCGGGCGTCGGCAAGGTTCGCGCGCAGCAGATCATGGAGCGCCTCGAGATCGCTCCCAGCCGTCGCCTGCGCGGTCTTGGTGACCGCCAGCGCAAGGCCCTGCTCTCCGAGTTCAGCGGAGAGTGATTGGCACCGAGGCGGGGGCGGGTTCTGCCCGCTCCCGCCTCACCGTCTTGTCCGGGCCGTCAGGCGTGGGGAAATCCAGCGTTCTGGCGGAGCTGCGCAGGCAGCAACCCGATATCTACTTTTCCGTCTCGGCGACCACCAGGAAGCCGAGGCCGGGCGAGGTCGACGGAGTGCACTACCACTTCGTGGACCGCGAGAAGTTCCAGCAGATGATCGAGGCCGGCGAGTTCCTCGAACACGCCGAGTTCGCGGGAAACTGCTACGGAACTCCCCGCAGGCCCGTCGAGGAGGCCCTGGCCTCCGGCCGTCCCGCCCTGCTCGAGATCGAACTGCAGGGCGCGCGCCAGGTCCGCGTCGCGATGCCGAACGCCCAGCTCGTGATGTTGATGCCCCCGTCGTGGGAGCACCTGGTGAGGCGTTTGACCGGCCGTGGCACCGAGGATCCGGCGGTGGTGGAGCGCAGGCTCGACATCGCCCGTGAGGAGCTCGCGGCCGAAAAGGAGTTCGACGAGGTGGTGATGAACGCCGACGTGAAGTCCGCGGCGGCCGACTTGCTATCCTTGATGGTCGGACCACGAATTTCAGGAGATTGACGAGTGATCACCCACACCGAGCTCGGTCACCTGACCGGTTCCCCGGAGGGCATCACCAACCCGCCGATCGACGACCTGCTTGAGCAGGTGAGCTCGAAGTACGCGTTGGTGATCTACGCCGCGAAGCGTGCCCGCCAGATCAACGACTACTACGCGCAGCTCGGCGAGGGCCTGCTCGAGTACGTCGGCCCGCTCGTCGAGCCGGGCCCGCGTGAGAAGCCCCTCTCGATCGCCCTGCGCGAGATTCACGCAGGTCTGCTCGAGCACACCGAAGGCGAGTAGGGGGCCGAGCCCTCACCTCGTCTCAGCCGGGGCCTGGCTCCGGACCCCCAGCGGGGTTCCTCCTCGCGGAGGCGTGACCCTGGCCGGTCGTTCCTCACAGGAGAGCTGTTGACTTCCGCTGCATCTGACGCCGATGCCCCCATCAAGCCCAAGATCGTTCTTGGGGTTGGCGGGGGCATCGCCGCGTACAAGGCCTGTGAGGTTCTGCGGCGGCTGACCGAATCCGGCCACTCCGTGCGGGTCATCCCCACCGAGGGCGCGCTGAAGTTCGTGGGAGCCGCCACGTTCGAGGCGCTGTCCGGCCAGGTCGTGACCGCCGACCCGTTCGACGACGTGCACGAGGTGCCGCATGTCAAGCTCGGGCAGAACGCAGACCTCGTGGTGGTCGCCCCGGCGACCGCGAACCTCATCGCGAAGGCCGCGCACGGCCTCGCGGACGATCTTCTGACCAACACCCTGCTGACCGCGCGCTGCCCGGTCCTGCTGGTGCCGGCGATGCACACGGAGATGTGGGAGCACCCGGCCACCCAGCACAACGTGGCGTTGCTGCGGTCGCGCGGTGTCGTCGTGGCCGAACCCGCGTCCGGCCGGCTGACCGGCAAGGACACCGGCAAGGGACGGCTGCCGGACCCCGCCGAGATCGTCGAACTGGCCCGGCTGCTCTTGGTGCAATCCGAGGCGTTGCGGCGGACACTCGAAGGTGTGCACGTCGCGATCTCCGCCGGTGGCACGCGGGAACCACTCGATCCGGTGCGGTTCATCGGCAACCGCTCGTCCGGCAAGCAGGGCTATGCCCTCGCACGGGTGGCGGCCCAGCGCGGTGCACGGGTGACGTTGGTCGCCGGCAACACCGCGGACCTGACCACGCCGGCCGGGGTCGACCTGGTCAGGGTGGGGTCGGCGGTCGAGCTGCGCGAGGCGATGCACAAGGTCGCGGCGGACGCGGACGTGGTCGTGATGGCCGCCGCGGTGGCCGATTTCCGGCCGTTGTCGCTGACCGGCCACAAGATCAAGAAGACCTCCGCCGATCCCGACCCGATCGCGCTGACGAAGAACCCCGACATCCTCGTGGAGCTCGTTTCCGCACGTCGCGAGGGTCAGGTCATCGTCGGGTTCGCCGCGGAGACCGGCGACGAGACCACGTCGGTGCTCGACTACGGCCGCGCCAAGCTGCACCGCAAGGGCTGCGACCTCCTGGTGGTGAACGCTGTCGGTGACGGCAAGGCGTTCGAGCAGGAGGACAACGCCGGCTGGCTGCTGACCCGCGAAGGCGCGGAAACCCCTATACCGCACGGGCCCAAGACGCAAGTGGCGTCCGTGGTGTGGGACGCAGTTACCGCTCGCTTGACTGAGTCTCAGTAGACTTTTCTCCAGTCCAACCCGCTAATAAGGAGTGTCCGTGAGCCAGCACAGCAGCAGGCTGTTCACCAGTGAGTCGGTGACCGAGGGACACCCCGACAAGATCTGCGACGCGATCAGCGACTCGATCCTCGACGCGCTGCTGGCGAAGGACCCGCGCTCCCGGGTTGCGGTGGAGACGCTGGTCACCACCGGGCAGGTCCACGTCGCGGGTGAGGTCACCACCGAGGCGTATGCGGACATCCCCACGATCGTCCGCGAGAAGATCCTGGAGATCGGCTACGACTCGTCGCAGAAGGGCTTCGACGGCAACTCGTGCGGCGTGAACGTCGCCATCGGCGCGCAGTCCCCGGACATCGCGCAGGGCGTCGACACCGCGTTCGAGAACCGGGTCGAGGGTGCCGACGACGAGATCGACAAGCAGGGCGCCGGCGACCAGGGCCTGATGTTCGGCTACGCGTGCACCGACACGCCCGAACTCATGCCGCTGCCGATCGCGCTGGCCCACCGCCTGTCGCGCCGCCTGACCGCGGTCCGCAAGGACGGCACCGTCCCGTACCTGCGCCCGGACGGCAAGACCCAGGTCACCATCGAGTACGCGGGCGACCAGCCCGTCCGCCTCGACACCGTCGTCATCTCCACCCAGCACGCCGACGGCATCGACCTCGAGAAGCTGCTCGGCGTCGACCTGCGCGAGCACGTCGTCCAGCCCGAGATCGACGCGCTGTCGCTGGACACCTCCGGCGTCCGCCTGCTGACCAACCCGACCGGCCGCTTCGTCATCGGCGGCCCGATGGGTGACGCGGGCCTGACCGGCCGCAAGATCATCGTCGACACCTACGGCGGCATGGCCCGCCACGGCGGCGGCGCCTTCTCCGGCAAGGACCCGTCGAAGGTCGACCGCTCCGCCGCCTACGCCATGCGCTGGGTCGCCAAGAACACCGTCGCGGCCGGCCTGGCCACCCGCGTCGAGGTCCAGGTCGCCTACGCCATCGGCAAGGCGGCCCCGGTGGGCCTGTTCGTCGAGACGTTCGGCACCGAGACCGTCGACCCGCAGAAGATCCAGCAGGCCATCACCGAGGTGTTCGACCTCCGGCCCGCCGCGATCATCCGCGACCTCGACCTGCTGCGCCCGATCTACGCCCCGACCGCCGCGTACGGCCACTTCGGCCGCACCGACGTCGACCTGCCGTGGGAGTCGACGGACCGCGCCGACGCCCTGCGCAAGGCCGCCGGCGGCTGATCGTTCGCTGACACGGCCCGCTTCCCTGCCGGGAGGCGGGCCGTCGCGCTGTCAGAAACCGATGACGAAGCGCTGGGCGGGGGTGTTGTTGCAGTCCCAGGTCTGCATGGCCAGCCCGACGGTGGTCTGGGCACCCGGTACGTCGAGGCACAGGTTGTGGTCGCCGCCCGCCATCGACTCGATCTCGGCGATGCTCGGCGGCGCCGGGATGGTCTTCCACACGTGGTTGCTGACCCGCGGCAGGCATGCCACCTGGGCGACGGGCGACCCGCGGCGGACCGGGCCGTTCATGTAGAAGCAGCGGCCGCTGGCCTCGTTGATGATCTGGTAGTTGTTGCTGGAGATCCTGTCGAAGTGCCAGTTCTGGATGGCGCTGCCGGGAACGCAGGGCATCTGCACGATCCGCGCGTCGAACGTGCTGCCGCCCTCGGGCTGCAGGCACAGGCCGCTCCACGTGTTCTTGATGGGTTTGAAGACACCGGCGGCGTTCGCGACCCCGCCGGTCGCCGTGAGCGCCAGTCCGAGCGCCGCCAGCACGACGAGCATCTTTCTCCGAATTTTCATGGCCGAACCATGGCGGCCGGGCCTGGCACGGACCTGAAACCTGACGGAAACGGCGTTCCAGGCTGACATCACCGGGTCGCCGGACGACTACCTGGTGTGCGGGTGCGGATTCTGGGACCGGTCGACGTGACGGTGGACGGCATGCCGAGGGAGGTGCGAGGCCTGCGCCGCAAGGCGGTGCTCGCCGTGCTGGCGCTGCGGGCGGGCGAGATCGTGAGCACGGATCGGCTGGGCGAGGTGGTGTGGGGCGACCATCCGCCCCGGACGGCCGCGAACACGCTTCAGCACCACGTGTCCTATCTGCGTGGCGTGCTCGGCGATCGTGCGGCGATCGCGGTGCGTGCGCCGGGGTACGTGCTCGGCGCCGACACGGATCTCCTTGCGGTCCAACGGTTGATCGAACAGAGCAAGGGCGAGGCCGACCCGGCCGCTCGAGCGGCGCACCTGCGGGCGGCGCTCGCGTGCTGGCGGGACCGGCCACTGGTGGACGTGACCGGGCACGCTTGGCTGGACGAGCAGGCCGAGCGCATCGCCGCGCTCAGAACCGAGGCCGAGGACGCGTTGACCGAGGTGCGGCTGGCGCTCGGCGAGCACGCGATGCTGGTGCCGGAGCTGGAATGGCGCAGCCGGGAGCAGCCGTTCCGCGAGCACGTGCACGGACAGCTGATGCTCGCGCTGTACCGCTGCGGACGTCAGGCCGAGGCGCTCACGGCGTACCAGCGGCTGCGGCACGCGCTCGGCGAGGAACTGGGGATCGACCCGAACCCCGCTCTGCGGGAGCTGGAGGCGGCCGTCCTGCGCCAGGACGTCGCACTCGACCTGCCGGGAGTCGCGCTCACGTCGCGGGCCGGTGTTCTGCTGGAGCGCGAGCACGAGCTCTCCGAACTGACCGCCGCCGCACGGGAGGCGGTCGCGGGGAACGGCTCGGTGGTGCTGGTGTCCGGCGAGCCCGGCGTCGGCAAGTCGGCATTGGTGGACGCGGTGCGGGGGAGGGCGCCGCGACAGGCCCGGTTGCTCGTCGGATGCTGCGACGACCTCGCCACGCCACGCGCGCTCGGCCCGTTCCGCGACCTGTTCGGTCCACGGCTGCGTGCCGCGGGGGACCGGGACGAGGTGTTCGAGGTGCTGCTCGCCGAGCTGGCCCGGCCGACGGTTCTCGTCATCGAGGACGTCCACTGGGCGGACGAGGCCACCGTGGACGCACTGTCCTTTTTGGTCAGACGAGTGGCTTCGCTGCCCGTGCTGCTCATGCTGACCTACCGCACCGCAGGACCGTTGCTGCAGCGCCTGCTCGGGCAGGTGGCCGCGGCGCCTCGGGTGCGGCGGTTCGAGCCGGCGCCGCTGTCGGCCGCGGCGGTCGGACGGCTGGTCACGGCGAGCGGGCTCGACCCGCGCGAGGTGTACGCCGTGACAGGGGGAAACCCGTTCTTCGTCACCGAGATCCTCGCGGCAGGACACCTCGACCGCGTCCCGCCGACGGTCGCCGACGCGGTGCTCGCGCGGCTGGATCGGCTGGACCGCGACGGTCAGGAGGCGTTGGCGCAGCTCGCGGTCATTCCATCCACTGTGGAGCGGTGGTTGGTCGACGCGCTGCTGCCGGACGGGGTCGCCGCCGTGGTGGCCGCGGAACGGCACGGGTTGCTCACCGTGACACCGGCCCGCACCGGGTTCCGGCACGAGCTCATCCGGCGCACCGTCGCGGACGCGTTGCAGGTGGCCCGGCGGGTCGAGCTGAACCGCCACGTCCTCGCCGCACTCGTGGCACGAGACGGTGTCGACCTGGCGCGCGTCGTGCACCACGCCGCCGAGGCCGGTGACACCGGCGCGATCGTGCGGCATGGCCCCGAGGCCGCCGAGGCCGCGAGCCGGGCCGGCTCGCACCTGGAGGCGGCGGCGCACCTGCGTCTCGTGCTGCAGCGGCGAGAACTGCTCGATCAGGAGCGGCAGGCCGACCTGCTGGGCCGCTATGCGATCGAGAACAGCGTCATCGGGGACATGGGCCCGGCGGTGGAGGCCCAGCGGGAGGCGGTCGCACTGCGGCGCGGTCTCGGTGACGTCCGCGCGCTCGGCGCCGACCTGGCGTGGTTGTCGCGGATCTGCTGGCAGGCGGGCATTCCCGAGCTCACCGGCAGCAGCGCGGACGAGGCCCTCGCACTGCTGGAGGGTGCGGGCGACGACAGGGTGCTTGCCCGCGCGCTGACCCACCAGAGCGCCCTGCGGTCGATCGCCTACCGCGCGGAGGAGAGTCTCATGCTGGGGGAGCGCGCGGTGGTCCTCGCCCGCGCGGTCGGAGATCAGCAGATCCTCGCCCACGCGTTGACGAGCGTCGGCACCGCGCAGGCCGACCTGGGTCTGGCGGAGGCGTGGACCACTCTGACGGAAGCCCGGCGGGTGGCACTGGCGTCCGGCTCGGTCAGCGACTTCTGCCGGCTCACCGTCAACGTCGTCGAGTTCCTCCTCTGGGAGCTCCGCCTCGACGAGGCCGTGGACTGCGTCACGACGGCGATCGCGATGGCGGACAACGCGGAGGAGCTCCGGTACCTGAACCGCATGTACACGTGCCGGGCGACGGTCGCGGTGGAGACGGGCGACTGGGACCAGGCGACGACGGACGCGGAGCTGGTGGCCGGAGCGCAACCGCCGGCCAACCCGCCGACCCGGTGTCCCGCCCTCACCGCACTGGGCAGGGTGCGGGTGCGCCGCGGTCTGCCCGGCGGTGAGGCGGTGTTGGCGGAGGCCTGGGACATCGCGCGACAAACCGGGGAGCTGCAGAACATCGGCCCGGTCGCCGCGGCCCGTGCCGAGGCGGCGTGGCTGCGCGGCGACGAGGTCGCGGCCGCGGTGCTCGAAACCCTGCACGCGGAAGCACAGCGGCTCGGCGTGCGGGCGCTGGTCGCGGAACTGGCGTACTGGTTGCGCATCGCGGGCTGTCCGGTGCCGGTGGACGACTCCGGCCATCCTCACGCGTTGCTGGCGGCGGGCCGATGGCGTGAGGCCGCCAAGACGTGGCAGCAGGCCGGGTGCGACCACTGGTACGCCGTCGCCCTCCTCGAGAGCGACGACCCCGGCGACCTGGCCGAGGCGCTCGCGATCTTCGAGGGTCTCGGTGCGCGCCCTCTCGTGGCCCGTGTGCGCGCTCGCGGTATCTCCTAGGTGCCGGGCGACTCCGTAGTGCGTGGGGGACAACACGATCCTGCCGTTGCACGGGGTGCCGCGGCCGCTGGACGTCGAGCTGCCGCGGTTGCGGCTGGTCGACCGCCTGCGCCAACGCTGGACCAGCCCGATCACGCTGGTCGTCGCTGGCCCCGGCTTCGGCAAGACCACCGCGCTGGCCCAGGCCGTCCGCGCGAACCTCCTCGAACCCCGCGGCGTCGACGCCTGGGTCACCTGCGGCCCTGACCACGAGGACGCGAGCCACCTGGCCCGCACGATCCTGGCCGCCCTCGACACGGTTCCCTGCCCCGAACCCGGCGCGCCGGAAGTGCTCGAGGCCCTCCGGCGCCGGGCCCCGCTGGACATCTGTCTCCTGCTGGACGACGTCCACGAGATCCCCGGCAGCTCACCGGGCGCGACCCTGCTCGCCGCCATCGCACGTGCCCTGCCCGGCACCGCACACCTGGTGCTGTCCGGGCGCCGCACGCCGGACCTGCCGCTGGCCCGCAGGGAGGCCGCTGGCGAGCTGGCCGCGCTCAGCACCGAGGACCTGGCCTTCACCGACGCCGAAACCGCCGCCCTGGCCACGAGGTTCGGCCGCGAGCTCCCCCAGGACCTGCACGGCTGGCCCGCGCTCATCAGGTTGTCGCTGTGCGCCGGTCCCGCCGCGTCCTGGCGCTATGCCGCGGAGGAGGTGCTGCACCGGCTCGCCGAGCCGGTGCGAAGAGCACTGGCCGCGTTGGTGACCCTCGGGTGTGCGACCGAGGAAGAGGTCGGCACGGTCGCCGATGGGCCTGTAGATCTCGACCGCCTCGCTCGCGAAGTCCCGTTGGTCGTCCGGCTGGACGACGGCCGGTACCGGGCGCACGACCTGTGGGCCGGCATCGTGCCCGCCGATCACCTGCGCGCCAAGGCGGTCGAGGTGCTGGCCGCTCGCGGTGAGCTGGCCGGGGCCGGGCGGATCGCCTGCCGGGCGCACGACTGGCCGCTGCTGGCGCGTCTCGCGGTCGAACTCGTGCGGACCACGTTGTCGGTGTTGCCGGCCGCGACAGCCCAGCGGTGGCTGAAAGCGGTGCCGGCCCGCCACCGCGAAGAGCCGGCGTTCCTGTTGCTCCAGGCCGCGATGACACACGCACGCGACTTCACCGACCCGTCCATCGACCGCCTGGTCGACCGCGCGTGCGCACAAATGGTGGAGAAGGGCGACCAGGACTCGGCAGCGGTGGCGCTGGGCCAGGCCGTGATCACCGCGCACTCCAGGGGAGACCTGGTCAGGCTGGCCGAGATCGCGCATCGGGCCCAGCGCCTCGACGCGTCCACACCCGTGCTCAGGTTGTTGCGGCACAGCGCGAACGCGGTGCTCGCCGAACTCGCGGGCGACCCGGAGCAGGGACTCGTGCACCTCGCCCAGGCGCCGACCAGCGAAGTGCCCAGGGCGCTTTCCGTGTCCACCACGCGGTTCCACGTGCATTGCCTGGCCATGTGCGGACGCGGACGTGAGGCCGCCGAGCTCGCCGAACGGATGCTGGACGACGACCTCGCCCGCCGGCACGCGGCCGTGGCGCGGTGGTTCGACGGCGAACCCACGACTACACCGGACAGCGTGGACAGCACGGCACGCGACGCGTTCGTGGCGCGGGCCTTTCACACCGTCATCGCCGCGTCGTTCGGTGACACCACGACCGAACTGCCGTGTGGTGATCCCGCAGAGAAGGACAACCCGCGCGACGCGGTCCTGGCGTGTGCGGCACAGGCGGCGGTGGCCGTGACGCGCGGAGACGAGGAGCTGGCCCGTGACGTCTACAAGCGGCATCTGGCGAAGTGGCCCGCGGACGTCAAGGTCGCCGAACGGCACCTGCGCCGCTTTCTGACGTTGGGATACGTGTTGAGCGACGAGCTGAGAGAGCGTTGGGACAACACGGACTTGGGCCCGTCACATCAGAAGGCACGGGCGGCGGGGCGTGCGTTCGTGCGAGCCCGACAAGGCGATCTCTCGTCAGATCTGCCAGAAGCGCACGCGTTGTGCTTCCTGCCGTTGCCGTGGTCGATCGAACTGGCCGTGCGCCTGGCCGCCACAGGCAAGACGAAGCTGGGCGCCTGGTTGTCCGATCACGCCGCGGTGCACCAGAAACTCCGCGATCTCGTTCACGATCCGGACCTCGCCGCCGGTGCCGCCAAGCTGCTCGCCACCGTGCCCACACCGCCGGACCACCCGATCGGCATCGAGGTCCTCGGACCGATGCGCGTGACCCGCAACGGTGTCGCTGTGGACGCACCGGAGCTGCGGCGCGCACGGGTGCGTCAGCTGCTGGGCCTGCTCGTGCTGAGTCCGGTGCTCAACCGGGACCAGGCGATGGACCTGCTCTGGCCGGAGCTCGATTCCGCCAGTGCGGCAAGGAATCTGCGTGTGACCATGACTCATCTCCGGCGGCTCCTGGAACCCGAGCGTGCCGGTGGTGAGGCCACCTACTGCGTGCGCAGCGACGGCGAGACGATCCGTCTGGTCCGCAGTGAGATGCTGAGCGTGGACCTGTGGTCGTTCCACGAGCTCAGCGACACGGACCAACTCGACCAGGCGATCGCGCTGTGGCGAGGAGAGCCGCTCGCCGAACTGGCCGACCTGTGCGAGGCCGAGATCGCCCGGATCAGGGCCCGGCACGTGCACAACCTGCTGGCGCTGGGCGAACTCCGGCTCGTCAGCGCGGATCCCGCCCAGGCGTGGCGGCTGGCCGATCGCGCGCTGGCGCTGGAACCGTTCGAGCCGCGCGGTCACCGCCTGGCGCTCGCCGCCGCGTTGCGCGCACGGAATCCACAAAGGACCTCGCGGACCCGTGCGCGCGTGCTGGACTCGTTGCGGCAGCTCGGGGTACGCCCCGATCCTGCCACGGAGATCCTGCTGCGACAGTCGGTCAGCAGCTGATCTGGACCTCCGTGGACGGCGAGCAGTAGTCGAAGCCGAGTTCGCCGTCACCGCGGTCGAAGTTCGGGTCGCCGGACAACAGGTCCATCCCGTCGCCGCCGCGCATGTCGTCGTCGCCGGGCTCGCCGTAGACGGTGTCGTCGTCCGCGCCGCCCTGGGCCTGGTCGTTGCCCCAGCCCAGGCAGATCAGGTCGTCACCGGTACCGCCGAACACGGTGTCGTTGTCGCCCAGGCCCACGATCACGTCGTCGCCGCCCATGCCGAAGATGGTGTCCGGGCCCGCGCTGCCGAAGATGACGTCCGCGCCGGGACCGCCGACGATCACTCCGGCGCCGACGATCGTCGGCACGGAGTTGTAGCAGGCTGCGGGCGTCGGGCGGTTCTGGAACGGCGGTGGCACCTCGTCGGCCTGGGCGACACCGACTGTGCAGAATGCGATGCAGAGCGCCGAGATGGCTGCTGTGGTGTGAATTCTCATGCCCTGAGAGTCGCGGTGGTGCGTTGCCCGAACGCTAACCGGAGCGCGCCATGTCCAGTTCCACGGTCGGCACGGGCGCTCCGATCTCGGTGCGGATCGCCGCCGCTTGGGCCCGCAGCGATCGGTTCTGCGTGACGTCGGCCAACGCCTCCAGCACGCTGGCCTGACGCCAGCGGTCGCCGAGTTCGCGGTGCAGCATGAGGCTGCGTTCCAGCAACGACCGTGCGGCCGCGACGTTGCCAGTGCCCTGTTCGACGACACCGAGCAGGTTGAGCGCCCAGGCGATGCCCTCCTTGAACTCCAGTTCGCCGAACGTGTCCAGCGCCTCGTCCAGCAGTTCGCGTGCCTCCGCCTCGTCGCCCCGGTACCAGGCGACGGCGCCGAGGTAGGCGAGCGAGGACGTGGCGCCGCGTTGATCACCCAAATCTCGCAGTGACTTCAGTGATGCCTGAAGATCGGCCTCCGCGACCGCGAAGTCACCGGCCAGCCAGGACGTAGCCCCGGCGAGTTGGCGGGCATAGGCGGCGTGCACGGGGTTCGACGCGCGCGCGGCCTCTTGGTAGTGGTGCAGCGCGGTTTCGTAGTGGCCGCGTTCTCGGGCGACCGAGCCGAGCAGCCGGTGCAGCCGGCCGGCGAGCGACGGGTCGGCCTCCAGTCCGTCCCGAGCGTAGCGGACGGCCTCCGCGTAGTCGCATTCAAGCATCGCCAACGTTGCCGCGGAGGCCAAAGCCTTGCCGCGCAACGGTCCTGAGCCTTTCAGTGCGATGTGCAGCCACTGCCGGCCCTCGTGGTAATTGCCGGTGCGGTGCCAGTAGCGGTTCAACGCGACGACCAGACGCAGGATCTTGTCCGTGTCGCCTGCTGCCGTGAACCAGTCCATGGTGCGTTGCAGGTTCGCGTGCTCCACACGCAACTCGTTGAGCAACGTGCCGGTCGAGTCAGCCTCGGCGCGTTCGGCCAGACGTAAGAAGAAGTCCGCGACACCGGCGTGTGCGGCCGACTGCTGTTCCAGTGCGAACGCGTGCACGGTTTCCAGCATGGAGAAACGGGTTTCGCCTGCCACCCGTGAGACCCGCACGAGTGACTTCGCGACCAAACCCGTCAGTGCGTCGAGCGAGCTGGCCAGCGCTTCCACGAGGTCTGCCGGGAATCCGCCCGCGCACACCGCGAGATCGGCGAACAGCGAGCGTTCCGAGGCCGTCAGGAGGTCGTGGCTCCACGCGATGGCGGCCCGCAGCGGTCCCAGCAGACCGAACCTGTCGCGCAGCCGGCGCACGATCTGGGCGGGCGTGAGGACCGAGGTGCGGGCGGCGGCCAGTTCCAGCGCCAGCGGGAGCCCGTCCAGTGCCGCGCAGAGCTGGGCGATCGCCGGTGCGTCGGCGTCGGTGTACGCGTGGGCGGCGCGGTCCAGGAACAGCTGCACGGCGTCGTACGCGGCCAGTTCGGTCAGCGAGCGCGGGACGTCGGGGTCGGGCACGGCGAGCGGCGGGATCGGGTAGACGGTTTCGCCTGGGACGTTGAGAGGTTCACGGCTCGTGGCGAGCACACGCAACCGCGGGTGCGCTGCGACGAACACGGCGCACTTCGCTCTTAGGCGTTCGCAGTTGTCGAGCACTAACACGGTGTTGCCGAGCGAGTTGAGTTCCCGGGTCGTGATGGCGAACGCCGCCGCGACCGCGTCCTCCACGCTGTTCGCCGAGGTCAGATCGACCACTGTGGACGACGGCGTGACGTGCTGGGCGAGCCGCGACTTGCCGCAGCCGGCCGGTCCGGTGAGCGTCACGAGCCGCGCCTTGTCCAGCAGCCGCATGATGTCCTGGGTTTCGCGCTGCCGTCCGACCAGACCGGCCTTCTCGTCCGGCGGGGGACAGGCGAGTGCTGCCGCCTCGACCGCGCGCAGGCCAGGTCCGGGGTCGACGCCGAGCTCCTCGACGAGCACGTTGCGGGCTCGTCTGACCGTGCTCAACGCATCCGCGCGTCGGCCGCCACGTAGTTGTGCGTCGGCGAGCAGCTCCCAGAAGCGTTCTCGTAGCGGATGGCTGACGACGAGCCGTTCGAGCTGGGCGGCGGCGGTTCCGCAGGCGCCGCGGCCGATGTCTTGTTGTGCCAGCGCTTCTTCGGTCGAGAGGCGTGCTTCGTGCAGCCGGGTGATCTCGGCGGACGCCCACTCGAAGACGTCGCAGTCGGAGAGAGGATCGCCGCGCCAGAGTGTGAGTGCCGCACGGGGCGAGGGGGCGCGCTCGAAGCGTGTGACGTCTACGTGCGAAGGATCGATACGCAACGCATAGCCCGCGCTTGTGGTGACCAGGACGTCGGTGAGCCCGATCGCGGCCAGTGCCGAACGGACGCGCGCGATGTGGCTGTGCAGCGTGCGCAACGCGGTAGGTGGGGGCTCGGTGCCCCACAACGCGTCGATGAGACGCGTTGCGGGGAGCACCGAGGGTGCGCGCAACGCCAGCAGCGCCAGGAGGGAGCGCTGGCGCGTGCCGGCGAGGCGCAGCACGCCGCCTGGCCCGGTGACTTCAAGGGGTCCGAGCAGGCGGACGTTCAGTTGGTCCACGCACGAGCGGAGTTCTCATGACCGGCCCTGATACATCAGCAGGGCGAACTCACTGAACGCACAGGTCGTACTGACCCGCCGTGCAGGTGTCGGTGCCGCCGAGGCCGTACATCTTGTTGGGCCAGGCGTTGCCGCTGAGCACGTCGTCGCCCTGGGTGCCGTAGACGTCCTGGACGTTCTTGAGCTCGTCGGCCTCGCCCGGCCTGGACGCGATGCCCGCCGCGAGGTCGATCGTCATGCCCTCGGTGTGGTCGCTGAAGTCGGCCTTGTCGCGCATGTTCAGCTTGGCGCCGTCGATCTTGTCGTTGCCGTAGCCGCCCTGCAGGAAGTTGCCACCCGCGTCTGCCTGCGGCTCGTCCAGCACGTCGTCGCCGTCCCCGCCGAACAGCTGGTCAGGGCCCAGTCCGCCGGTGATGGTGTCGTTGCCGTCGCCGCCCTGCAACACGTCCGCGCCGGAACCGCCGTGCAGCGAGTCGTTGCCGTCACCGCCGTGCTGTTCGGTGGGCACCGCGCTGTCGTAGAGGACCGTGTCGTCGCGACTTCCGAGGTAGATGACGACCTTCTGCACTTGCGCGCACTGGACGCGTGAGGCCGACAAGCGCGTGCACCCGGTACCGGCCCGCATCGTGCCGGCATCGCTGATGGTGGTGCCGGAGACGTGGATCTGGCTGGCGCGGGCAGGCGCCCCGGTGATGACGAGCCTGCCGGCCTCGATCCGCGCGGTTGTCGCGGGATCCGGAGCGGCGGTGGTTCCTGATGCGGCCAGTGCGGCCACGAGGACGAGCTGGAGCATGTCGTTCCCCCTTGAAGACGTTGTGCACGTGGGTACGCGGGCGCTGTTGTGGATCGGTTGTGGCGACCGCATCCGGGCCACAACCACGCGGGTCTCTCCTTCTGGTCGTCGACGGGGAGTCCGTCGTGAAGGGGAGGAAGACCATGAGAACCGGCATGGCAGCCCTGCTCGGCGTCGTGATGGCGCTGACGGTCACGCCGCTGACCGCGGCGGCCCAGCAGGAGCCAGACGAACAGGAGATCATCGTCAAGTTCCGCGAGGGTGCGTCGCGAGGCGACGCGCTGGAGCAGTCGCGGACGAGGGCGGTCGCCGACGCCACGGACGGCGCCGAGGTGCTCGCCTCCCGCGACGCCGCCGAGTCGATCCGGGTGCTGACGGCGCGCGGTGACGTCGAGTACGCCGAGCCGAACATCGTGCTGGAGACGACCGCCGTGCCGAACGACCCGCTGTGGCCGCAGCAGTGGCACTACTGGGAGGCCACCGGCGGCATCAAGCTGTCGCAGGCGTGGGACCTCGGGCCGTCCGGACTGGGCCAGCGGATCGCCGTGATCGACACGGGCCGCACCGCGCACCCCGACATGTCCGCCAACTACGTCGGTGGCTACGACTTCATCAGCAACGCGGGCTACGCCAAGGACGGCACCGGCCGCGACGCGAACCCGGCCGACCAGGGCGACTGGCGGCTGGCGAACCAGTGCGGCCCCGGTACGGCGGCACGGCCGTCGAGCTGGCACGGCCTGCACGTCGCAGGCACGGTGGCGGCGTTGCGCAACAACGCGACCGGTGGCACGGGCGTCGCGCCGTTGGCCAAGGTCGTGCCCGTGCGTGTTCTCGGCACGTGCGGCGGCACGTTGGCCGACATCGCGGCGGGCATCGTGTGGGCCGCGGGTGGCGCTGTTCCCGGCGTTCCGGCCAACCCGAACCCGGCCAAGGTGTTGAACCTGTCGCTCGGCGGTCCCTCGGCGGCCTGCCCCGCGACGTTGCAGAACGCGATCAACACGGCACGCAACACCTACCGCGCCACCGTCGTGGTGGCCGCCGGCAACAGCGCCGTCAACGCCGCGGGAGCCACTCCCGCCAACTGCGCGGGCGTGATCACCACGGGTGCCACGGACCGTCAGGCCAACCGCGCGTCGTACTCGAACTTCGGTGCGACGATCGAGATCTGCGCGCCGGGTGGCGAGACGTCGCCGCTGGTCGCGAACGGTGTGCTGTCGACGATGAACAACGGCCCGACGGTGCCGGCCGCGTCGATCTACAAGCACTACCAGGGCACGAGCATGGCGACCCCGCACGTCGCCGGTGTCGTGGCGCTGATGCAGCACGCACGGGTGCAGCACGGCAAGTTGTTGCTGACGCCTGCGCAGGTGCTGCTGCACCTGAAGGCAAAGGTGCTCCCGGCTGCCGCTCAGTGCGGCAAGGGGCTGCTCGACGCGCATGCGAGCGTGGCAGCGGCGATCGCCGCTGCCTGACTGTGAGTGTGAACGAAGGCCCCGGTCATCCGGGGCCTTTGTTCATGCGAGGGTCGGTTCCGCGACACGTCCGGAGGCTAGAAACTCGTGTCATGTCGCTCTCTCGTCGTGGGTTCATGGCTGCCGTCGCTGCTGCTGGTGCGGGCACGCTGCTGCCGCCGTCGGTGTACGCCGCGTTGGCCCGTGAGCCCCGCGCGGGAGGGTTGCGCGCCATCAAGCACGTCGTGCTGTTGATGCAGGAGAACCGTTCGTTCGACCACTACTACGGAACTCTTCGTGGCGTGCGCGGGTTCTCCGACCGGAATGCGTTGCGTGGGGTGTTCAACCAGTCCGGCGTGCTGCCGTTCCCGGTGCGTGAGGCGGCCTCCGGGCGTGACGTCCACTACATCGGCGACCTGGACCACAGCTGGAACGGCGGGCACTCGGCGTTGCGCGGAGGGTGGAACGACAACTGGGTGCCGGCGAAGACCGCGGCGACGATGGCGTTCTACACGCGGCAGGACATCCCGTTCCACTACGAGCTGGCGGACACCTTCACGCTGTGCGACGCGTACCACTGTTCGGTGCCGTCCTCTACCTCGCCGAACCGGAACTACTGGGTGTCCGGGTACACCGGCTTTGAGCCCTCTGGTGGTCGTGCGACCGGCAACGCGGCGTACAGCGAAGACACGCACGCCGGGTACACGTGGAAGACCTACCCCGAACGCCTTGAGGCAGCGGGGAAGTCGTGGCGCGTCTATCAGGAGTGGGACAACTTCCAGGACAACAACCTGGAGTTCTACGTGCGGTTCAAGGAGATCGCGCGCAAGGTGCTGCCGGCCGGGTTCAAGTCGCTGGACAAGCTGTACGGGACCGGGGACCCGGCTCTGATCGGATCGATCGACCTGTCGAAGCTGTCCGCCGCGGAGAAGTCCTTGTACGACAGGGGACTGCACCGGGTGAAGCCGGGAGGTCTGGGCGAGGCGTTCCGGGCGGACGTCGAGGGCGGCCGGCTGCCTGCGGTGTCGTACCTCGTGCCTTCCTCCGTGGACTCCGAACACCCCGGCGCGTCGTCGCCCGCCGCGTCCGCCTCGATCACCTACCAGGTGCTGGACGCGTTGGCCTCCAACCAGGACGTGTGGGAGTCGACGGTCCTGTTCATCACCTACGACGAGAACGACGGCTTCTACGACCACGTCCCGCCGCCGCGCCCGCCGTTGTCGGTGACTGACGAATACGTGGGTGACCGGCCGTTGGGCCTGGGTGCGCGTGTGCCGATGACGGTCGTCTCGCCGTGGTCCGTCGGCGGGTACGTGAACTCGCAGGTGTTCGACCACACGTCGATGACGCAGTTCCTCGAGCGGTGGACCGGGGTTCGCTCGGAGGAGATCTCCACCTGGCGCCGGACCGTGGCGGGCGACCTGACCTCGACGTTCGACTTCGAGCGGCGCCGCACGTGGCCCGAGGTCGGCGAGCCGGCCCCGGTGCCGCCCGCTTCGCCGCGGTGGCGTCCCGCGCCCCCGTCCTCGCAGAAGATGCCCGAGCAGGAGGCTGGACGACGGCGTGCGCGCGCTCTGCCGTACCAGCCTGACGCGTCGTTGCGCGGCTCACGGTTGGAGATGTCCAACTCCGGATCGGCCTCCGCGCACCTCGCGCTGTACCCGTACTCGGGGCAGTTCGCGGTGCCGCAGCACTTCGACGTTGCCTCTTCCGCGTCTCTTGAGGTCGCCGGTGACCACGACCTGGTGTTGCTGGGTCCCAACGGCTTCCGCCGTGAGTTCGCGGGCTCGTCCTCCGACCGTGCGCGCGTGTCGTCGTCGGTGCGCGGATACAGCCGTGTGCTGACTCTGACGTTCGAGAACTCCGGTTCGTCGCGTCTGACGTTCGTGCTGGGGAGGCGGCGGTACGTGGTGAGGCCGGGGCATCGGCACGTCATCCCGTGGCTGACCGTCATGAACTCCGGCTGGTACGACCTGACCGTGACGGTGGAGGAGGAGCCGAAGTTCCGCCGCCGTCTGTGCGGTCACATCGAGAACGGCCACGAGTCGATCTCCGGCTGATGTCCGGCCGGTTCGGTGAGCCGCGACGCGTGACTGTCGGGGCTGTCTGATACACCAGGAGGCATGAGCGCGAAGACCGGAGCAAGACGAGGGGAACGAGTCCCCGCGGCGTCGCTGCCGGTCGCCCGGATCGTGGTGGACGTGCCGCTGGCCCACCTGGACCGCCCCTTCGACTACTCGGTACCGTCCGAACTGGACTCGGCCGCCGTGCCCGGCTGCCGGGTCCGGGTCCGCTTCGCGGGCCAGCTGGTCGACGGCTACCTGCTGGAGCGGGCGGAAAGCTCCGAATACGGGAAGAAGCTGGCCTTCATCGAGAAGGTCGTCTCCCCGGAACCGGTGCTGACCCCGGAGATCGCCGCCCTGGCCCGCGCCGTCGCCGACAGGTACGCGGGCAACATGATGGACGTGTTGCGCCTGGCCATCCCGCCCCGCCACGCCAGAGCGGAAGCAGCCGCGTCCCCCGAACCGCCACCGCTGCCCCAGGTCCCGGCCTGGGTGGGGAAGCACTCGCCCGACGCCGAGCCGGTGGAGCCCGCGGCGACCGAAACGCCCGCGGACGCTTCCGCCGCACCGGCGGAGGTACCTGCGGAGGACAAGGCATCGGACGCCGCCCACGCGGTCTTGCCCGAGCGCTCCCAGTTGCCGCCCGTCCCCGCCGACGCCTGGTCGCGCTACCCGCGCGGGCCCAAGTACCTGGAAGCCCTGCGCGAAGGCCGCCCCGCCCACGCCGTCTGGCAGGCCCTGCCGTCCGAGGACTGGCCCGCTCGCCTGGCCGAGGCGGCGGCCGCGGTCGCCTCCACCGGCAAGGGCGTGATCATCGTCGTCCCCGATCATCGCGACCTCGCGCGGGTCGCCGAGGCGTGCGGCGGTCTCATCGAAGGCGTGGTGACGCTGTCGGCCGACCTGGGACCGTCCGAACGCTACAAGCGCTGGCTGGCGGTGCGCCGGGGCGTGGCCCGAGTTGTGGTCGGCACGCGGGCGACGGCCTTCGCTCCCATCAAGGACCCCGGACTGCTGGTCGTGTGGGACGACGGTGACGACCTTCACGTCGAGCAGCGGTCGCCGTATCCGAACGTGCGCGATGTGCTGGTGCAGCGTGCGCACATGTCCGGTGCCGCGCTGCTGATCGGTGGTTTTGCCCGTACTGCTGAGGCGCAGTTGCTCGTCGAGACCGGATGGGCACACGAGATCGTGGCGTCGCGCGAGACGCTTCGAGCGATCGCCCCGCGTGTGGTGTCGGTCGGCGACAACGAGTGGCAGGACGTCAAGGACTCGGCGGCCCGTACCGCGCGTCTTCCGTCCATCGCCTTTGACGCGGCCCGGTTCGCGCTCACCGACTCGCCGGTGCTCATTCAGGTTCCGCGTCGGGGTTACGTGCCCGCGCTCGCCTGCGCGCAGTGCCGTGGTCCGGCTCGGTGCCGGCGTTGTGCGGGTCCGCTGGCTTTGCCCGGCGGGATGGAGGACGGCTCGCCCAAGCCCGCGTACTGCCGGTGGTGTGCGGCCACGGAGGCCGGGTTCCGCTGTCCTACGTGCGGGTCGCGCCGGCTGCGGGGGCAGATCATCGGGGCTCGGCGCACGGCGGAGGAGCTGGGGCGGGCGTTCCCCGGGTTTCCGGTGCGGACCAGCGGGGCCGACGAGGTGTTGACCAAGGTGCCGGGCAGGCCTTCCCTGGTGGTGGCGACACCGGGCGCCGAGCCGGTGGCCGAGGGTGGCTACGGCGCGGTGTTGTTGCTCGACGGGTGGGCGTTGCTGGGGCGGGCGGACCTCAGGGCGTCCGAGGAGGCACTCCGGCGCTGGATGACCGCCGCCGGGCTGGTGCGGCCGGGCAACGGGCGGGTGGTCGTCATCGCGGACTCGTCGCTCACGCCGGTGCAGGCGCTGGTCCGCTGGGACCCGGTGTGGCACGCCTCCACCGAGCTGGCCGCGCGGACCGAGCTCGGGTTTCCGCCCGCGGTGCGGATGGCGACCGTCGACGGCACCCCGGACGCGGTGAACGCCCTGCTCGACGAGCTGCGGCTGCCGCCGACCGGTGAGGTTCTCGGGCCGGTGCCGCTGGGTGACGACGAGACCAGGGAACGGGCGCTGGTCCGGGTCGCGCGGAGTGAGGGGCGGCAGCTGGCCGCCGTGCTCGCCGAGGCGCAGGCCGTGCGGACGGCCCGCAAGGAGCAGGAGCTGGTGCGGATCAAGCTCGATCCGCTCGAGGTCCTCTAGGGCTGGTCCGCTAAGGCTGGGCGTAGTGGGAGCGGAGGCCGGCGATGTGCTCGCGGATGTCGTCGTCGGTCAGCTTCTCGTACTCGAGGTACTCGCTCAGGTAGGTCATGAGGTCGCCGCGTTCCGGGTGGTTCTCGTTCGCGATGACGTGCGCCGTCGTGCCCGCGATGCCCGCCGGGAACAACAGGAAGCCGTCGATGCCCGCCATCGTGTCGAACGAGGCGTTCTTGGCCTCCCACAGGGTCCAGACGTCCTCCTCGCGGCCGCACTCGGCCAGCAGCAGCGCGGCCAGGACCATCGACTCGCTCAGGCCCCAGCCCTCGTGGTGGGCCGCTGTCTCGGCGGCCAGCAGATGGCGCAGCAGGTCCGCGTCGCCGTCCCGGCGTTCGCGCAGGAGGAAGTGCAGCACCTCCTCGCGGTCCGACTCGTCGAGGGGGATGTTCGCGAAATCCGTTCGCAACCGGTCAAGATCGATCGACACATCCGCACCTTAGGCCTTCATCAAGGAAGGTTGCCATCTGGTCGCAACGGAGTAGAAGTTTCCGCATGTTGCGAACGGTTGCCGCACTGACGCTCTCCGTCGTACTGGTCGCTCCCGCTCACGCGGAGGCGGCGGAACCACCACCTCGGGTGCCCGAGCAGGTCGGCTGGGGCGGTGCCGTCTCCAGCGTCGACCCCGACGCCTCCCAGATCGGCATCGACGTGCTCCGCCGCGGTGGCAACGCGGTCGACGCCGCCGTCGCCACAGCCGCCGCGCTGGGCGTGACTGACCCGTTCAGCGCCGGCATCGGCGGTGGCGGCTTCTTCGTCCACTACGACGCCCGCACCGGTCGAGTGTCCACTCTGGACGGCCGGGAGACCGCGCCGCGCTCCGCGACCGACCAGCTGTTCGTGGAGAACGGCACGCCGCTCCCGTTCGCCGAGGCGATGACCAGCGGCCTGTCCGTCGGCGTGCCCGGCACGCCCAAGACGTGGCAGCAGGCGCTGCGCAAGTGGGGCACGCTGAACCTGCGCGAGGCCATGGCGCCCGCGGAAGCGTTGGCACGGCGCGGTTTCGTCGTCGACAAGACGTTCAACTCGCAGATCACGAACAACGCCGCGCGCTTCGCCGACTTCACCTCGACCCGCGACCTCTACCTGCCGGGTGGCCAGCCGCCCGCCGTGGGCAGCACGTTCCGCAACCCGCAGCTCGCCGACACCTACCGCGAACTGGCCCGCACGGAGCTGGCCTCGCTGTACGGCGGCGCGGTCGGCCGTGACCTGGTCAAGACCGTGCAGAAACCGCCGGTCGTGCCGGGCTCGACCCGCAACGTCCGCTCCGGCGCCATGGAGATCTCCGACCTGGCCCGCTACCAGGTCGAACGCCGCGACCCCACGCACACGCGCTACCGCGGCCTCGACGTCTACGGCATGGCGGCCCCGTCCTCCGGCGGCACGACCGTCGGCGAGGCGCTGAACATCCTCGAGTCGACCGACCTCGCGAAGGTCTCCGACGTCGAGTACCTGCACCGCTTCATCGAGTCGACGAAGCTCTCGTTCGCCGACCGGCTGCGCTGGGTGGGCGACCCCGCCTTCTCCCGCGTGCCGACCGACGGCCTGCTCTCGCAGAAGTTCGCCGACAGCCGCGCGTGCCTGATCAAGCCCGACGCCGTGCTGCCCGCACCGCAACCGGCCGCCGACCCGCGCAACCCCAAGGCGTGCGAGGCCACCGCCGGCCTCTCGGCACTGCGCGAGGACGCCGAGCGCACCACCCACCTCACCACGGCCGACCGCTGGGGCAACGTGGTCGCCTACACCCTCACCATCGAGGCGGAGGGCGGCAGCGGCATCGTCGTCCCCGGCCGGGGCTTCCTGCTCAACAACGAGCTCACCGACTTCGAGTTCGTGGCCCCCACCGCCGGCGTCCCGCACCCGAACCTGCCGGGCCCCGGCAAGCGCCCGCGCTCGTCCATGGCCCCGACCATCGTCGTGGACCACGGCAAGGTCCTCCTCGCCGTGGGCTCGCCTGGCGGCTCCACCATCATCACCACCGTCACGCAGATCCTGACCGCACGCCTGGACCGCAAGATGTCCCTGCGTGACGCCGTGGCCGCCCCACGCGCCTCCCAGCGCAACGCGGCCACCACCCCGGCCGAGGCGGAGTTCATCGCCGCCGCGACCACCGCGGGCCTGCAGGCCATCGGACACAAGTTCAGCCAGAACGCCGAGATCGGCGCCGCCACGGCCGTCGAACGAGCCTCGGACGGCCGCTGGCGCGCGGTCGCCGAGCCGACGCGGCGCGGCGGAGGCGCGGCCCGCGTGGTGAAGGTGGGTTGATCTAGTTGTTGGTGCGTCCGTCGACGCGTTCGCGGATGAGGTCGGCGTGGCCGTTGTGCTGCGCGTACTCCTCGATCAGGTGGATGTAGAGCCAGCGCACCGAGATCTCGCCCACCCGCTCGTGCACGAAGATGTCGTCGAGGTCCCGCGTGGCGACCGCCATGCGGGACTCGGCCATTTCGGCGAGGAGGGCGGCGTACTCGGCCTCGGCGCGGGCCGGGTCGAGATCCTCGAAGGCGCCGCCCGAGGTGCCGGGCAAGCTGTAGCGGCCGTTGACGTCCTCGCCCGCCAGACGCTTGCGGAACCAGACCCGCTCCACGTCGGTCAGGTGGCGGATCAGGCCCAGCAGGGTCAGGTTCGACGGCGGGGTGGACGCCGTGGCGAGCTGTGCGCCGGTCAGCCCGGCGCAGTTGGCCAGGAAGGTGGCTCGATGGCGGTCGAGCCACGCCTCCAGCATCGGGCGTTCGGCGCCGAGCAGTGGTTCGTCGGCAGGTTCGACTTCGGGTGCGATCCAGGTCATGGGGACATGATCAGCCGATGGAACCTTCGAAGACGACCTCATTTGCGGCGTTTCGGGCCACGACGTGCACGTTCCTGAGTGAGAACGGCTGGCCGCCGGTGAAGTTCAGCGTGGCGAGGAACTGGCCGTCGGTGACCTCCGCGGTCACGGTGGTGGTGCCTGAGGCCGACACCTCGACGGTGCGTGCGGAGCGGGTGGTGCGCGCGGCGAGGAAGACTTCGGACTCGGTTCGGTAGCTGTCGACGATCAGGGTGGCGTCCGGGTCCGCGGGTGCCGCGCGGATCAGCGACAGGCCGTTCTGATGTGGCTCTGAGACCGCACAGGTCGCCGACTCCTGATGTCCGCGGTGGGCGATCAGCATCCCGCGACGCCGATCGAGGCCCGCGGCCAGGAGCGGCTCCCATCCTCGAAGCTCGTCGACGGTCGCACTGTTGTTGTTGAAGGCGTTGTCGACGCACCTGGCGAGGACGTTCACGGGTGCCCACGGGTCATGGTCGCCACTCTCGAAACTGTCCGTGATTCTGTCCTCGGACCCTGACGTGAACCTCTGGACGGGGACAGCCTGGTCGTCGAAGACCAGCTCGTTGGTCAGCATCGTGGCTGACGTGTGCACGATGAAGAAGTCGGTTGTGGCGATGCCGCTGGAAGAGCGTTGGGGGACTCCGGCGACGTTCTCGCGGGCCATGACCGTTCGCGTGCCGAGCGGAGGCACACCAGCGATGACGTTGCTGGACCGGTAAGTGACCGAGCCCGCCTCCAACCGGGTCGGCTGGAAGCCCGGCGGCGCGACGCCGGCACGGGAGAGGGTGAGCTCGCAGAAGCGCCCGTCCTCGCCGACGAGGACCTTGCGCAGCCCGAAAACGACCATCTCGGTGGACGACCAGCCCTGGTCGTCGATCGCGGCGCGGCAGCGGGCCACGTCCTGGCTCGAAGGAGCGACAACCCGTTCGCGGCCGGGGTCGGCCTCGTCGGCTGCCGGCCGCGTGACGACCAGACCGCCCACGATGAGGAGCGTGACGCCGGCGGCCACGGCCAGCGGGGTGTGGTTACGACGGGTCCGGGTCTCGGTGAAGACCGGGCGCATGCGGTCCTTGACGTCCGCGGGCAGTGCGCGACGGGGTGGCAGTTCGATCGTCATCACTCCACCTCCAGGGTGTCGTCGGCGAGCACCTTGCGCAGGCGGGTGCGGGCACGGGAGATGCGGGAGCGGACGCTCACCTCGGCCACGCCCAGGGCCTCCGCGGCTTCCGCGGCGCTCAGTTCGCCCAGCAGGACGAGTTCCACGGCTTCCCGTTCGGCGCGGGGGAGGCGTTCGACGGCCTGCAGCACCTGGCTGAGCCGGGCTTCGTGGTCGAGGGACGACACGACATCGTCCGCGTGGTCGCGCTGGACGTCGTTGCGGGGCACGCGGAGCAGCAGCCGGGTGAATCTCTCCTTGCGGCGGAACTCGGAGCGCGCCAGATTGCCCGCGACGGTGAACAGCCACGGCAGCGCGCTGTCCCGCACGAGGGTCATCTGGGCGCGGCGGCGCCAGGCCGTCATGAACGTCGCCGACGTCAGGTCCTCCGCCGTCGACCAGGACGCGGTCAGGCGGTAGGCGTGGTTCCACACCGCCTCGGCGTAACGGTCGAAGAGCTCGCCGAACGCCTGCTCGTCACCCCGTGCCCACAGTTCGGCGTCCGACAGGGCGTCGTCGGGCACGGCGGCCGCCCCCTCCCAGCTCGGTCGCATCAGCCTCATGACCTGGAGGTGTCCACCTTCCGGCCGAGTGTTGCACCCGATCTTCCTACCTCGGGCGGACGCAGGGTCGATACTCCGAGCCGATGTGGGCTGACCTGCGCGAACGGCACAGTTCATGGCATGACGACGCACAGTGTGACCCGCGCCCCGGCCGCCCACTTCGACTTCCACGCGCTGCTGCGCCCCGTGCTGACGGGCCTGCGGTTCACCGGCCACTTCCTCGTGGCGCTGGTGAGCGTGATCTTCCTCGGCAGCGCGTCCGAGCACTGACCGCACTCCTCGTAGACTGGCACCCAGTCCACCACGAGGAGCACCGCGTTGACCGTCCAACCCATCCGCCTGTTCGGCGACCCGGTGCTGCGCACCGCCGCTGTCGAGGTCATCGACTTCGACAAGGAACTGCGCACCCTCGTCAAGGACCTGTGGGACTCGATGCAGGACGCGGGCGGAGCGGGACTCGCCGCGCCCCAGCTGGGCGTTGGGCTGCGCGTGTTCACCTACCACTGCGACGGCTTCGCGGGACACCTCGTCAACCCGACGTGGGACGTGGTCGGCGAGGAGATGCAGGACGGGCCCGAGGGCTGCCTGTCCATCCCCGGCATGTCGTGGGACTGCAAGCGCCACCTGCACGTCGTGGCCAAGGGCTGGAACATGCACGGTGAGCCCGTCGAGGTCGAAGGCACCGAGACGCTGGCCCGCTGCATCCAGCACGAGACGGACCACCTCGACGGTGTGCTGTTCCTCGACCGCCTCGACGCCGAAACGCGCAAGGTGGCCATGAGGGAGATCCGGCAGGCCGAGTGGTTCGACGGTACGGTCCCCACCTTGAAGCAGAGCCCGCACCCACTCTTCGGCAGGTCCAGCTGACCATGCGACTCGTGTTCGCCGGTACGCCCGAGGTCGCACTTCCCTCGCTGCGCGCCCTGATCGACTCCCCCCGCCACGACGTCGTCGCCGTGGTCACCCGCCCAGACGCCCCCTCCGGCCGAGGCCGCAAGCTGGAGCGCTCGCCCGTCGGCGCGCTCGCCGACGAGCACGGCATCGAGGTGCTCACGCCCGCCAAGGCCGGGGACCCAGAATTCCTGGACCGCCTGCGCGCGCTGGAACCCGACCTCTGCCCGGTCGTCGCCTACGGCAACCTGCTGCCGCAGCGGACGCTCGACGTCCCGAAGTTCGGCTGGGTCAACCTCCACTTCTCCGTGCTGCCCGCGTGGCGCGGCGCCGCGCCGGTCCAGGCCTCCGTGCGCAACGGCGACGACATCACCGGCGCCTCGACCTTCCGCATCGTCAAGGAACTCGACGCAGGCCCGGTGTTCGGCGTGGTGACCGAGAAGGTGCGCGAGCGCGACACCTCCGGCGACCTGCTGACCCGGCTGTCCGAGTCCGGCGCCCACCTCCTCCTGTCCACTGTGGACGGCATCGAGGACGGCACGCTGCGCGCCGTCGACCAGCCCGCTGACGGCGTCACCTACGCCGCCAAGATCTCCGTCGAGGACGCACGCCTCGACTTCTCCACGCCCGCCGTGGCGATCGACCGCCTGGCGCGCGCCGTGACGCCGGAGCCCGGCGCGTGGGCCGAGTTCCGGGGTGAGCGGCTCAAGCTCGGCCCCGTGACACCCGTGGACGACATGACGCTGCCGGCCGGCGAGATCCTCGTCGAACGCAAGCGCGTGCTCGTGGGCACGGCGACCACCGCCGTGGCCCTCGGCGAGGTCCAGGCGCAGGGCAAGAAGCGCATGGGCGCCACCGACTGGGCCCGCGGCGTGCGCATCGAAGCAGGGGAGCGCATCGCATGACGTGCTCCGACATGCAGGCCGGCACCAACTCGGCGCGCGTTGTACGCGCCGGAGCAGGGGAGTACAGCTCATGACCGGCCACTCGCGAGGAGCCTCCAAGCCTTCCCGCCCGCAACGACCGCACCCGCCGCGCCGGCGCACCGGACCCACCCGGCCGCCCGTGGAGGACCCGGCACGCCTCGCCGCGCTGGAGACACTGCGCGCCGTGCGGCAACGCGACGCCTACGCGAACCTCGTGCTGCCGCAGATGCTGCGCGACCGCCGCATCACCGGCCGTGATGCGGCCCTGGCCACCGAGCTCACCTACGGTTCGGCACGAGCGCAAGGCCTGCTCGACGCCGTCATCGAGGCGTGCTCCGACCGCCCGCTGTCCGAAGTGGACGGCTCGGCGCTCGACGCGTTGCGGCTCGGTGCGTATCAGCTGCTGCGCACCCGCATTCCGGCACACGCGGCGGTCGCCTCGACCGTCGACCTCGTCCGGGCCGAGCTCGGATCCGGGATCGCGGGCTTCGTCAACGCCGTCCTGCGCCGGGTCGCGGAGCAGGACGAGGCGGCCTGGGTCGACGAGCTCGCGCCCGACCCGGACACCGACCCGATCGGCAACCTGGCCTTCACCCACGCCCACCCGCGCTGGATCGCGCAGGCGTTCGCGGAAGCCCTCGGCAGCCGCGAGGAGTCGCTGAAGCGCGCCCTGGAAGCCGACGACGCCAGGCCGGCCGTGCACCTGGTGGCACGTCCCGGCGAGGTGAGCGCCGACGAGCTCGCCGCCATCACCGGCGGCGACGTGGCGCCGTACTCGCCCTACGGCGTGCACCTGGAGGCGGGGGCGGGCGACCCGGGCGATCTCGAGCCCGTCCGGGAACACCTCGCCAACGTCCAGGACGAGGGCAGCCAGCTCTGCGCCCTGGCCCTGACCCGCGCCCCTCTCCTGAGTGGTGACGAAGAGGGCGGTGACAACGGAGGCACTGACGACCGCTGGCTGGACCTCTGCGCCGGCCCTGGCGGCAAGGCCGCTCTGCTGGCCGCACTGGTCGGCATCGAGGGTGGCGAGCTGATCGCCGTCGAGAAGGCGCCCCACCGCGCCGAGCTCGTGCGCAAGCTCACCTCAGGCCTGCCGGTGACCGTGCACGTGGCCGACGGCCTCGAGACCGACTTCGTCGAAGGGGCGTTCGACCGGGTACTGGTCGACGCGCCCTGCACCGGTCTCGGTGCCCTGCGCAGGCGCCCGGAGGCGCGGTGGAGGCGCCAGCCCGCCGACGTCGGCACGCTCACGAAGCTGCAGCGCGAGCTGCTCACCGAGGCGTTGCGACTGGTGCGTCCTGGCGGCGTCGTTGCTTATGTCGTGTGCTCACCTCATCTCTCTGAGACCGTCGGGGTGGTGACGGACGTCGCGCGGCGGACCGAGGTGGAAGTGCTGGACGCGCGGGAGTTCTTCCCGGGAGTTCCGGACCTCGGGGAAGGACCGCACGTTCAGCTCTGGCCTCATCTGCACGGCACCGACGCGATGTTCTGCGCGGTGCTGCGACGCCCTGTTTGAGCGCTCGTGAAGGACGCTAGCGACGGGGTCCGACAGGTTCGGGCCCCGTCGGCTCGTAAAGGGGTGTATGGGCCTCGGGGTTCACTGGTTCGGGTGACGGCAGAGGGTCCGGACCGCCCGACCTAAGATCGTCCGCATGACACGTGGGCTGCTCGGACTGGTCGCAAGCGGCTGCGGCGGCGTCGAGAACTGGTTCCGCACGGAGCTGGCGGAACCGGCCGCGCAACGCGGCTGGCGCCTGGCCATCACGCTCACGCCGACGGTCGTCCCGTGGTTCGAAGAGGCCGGCGAGCTCGACGAGCTGCAGGCACTCACGGACCTGGAGATCCGCTGGAACCCCAGGATGCCGAGCCAGCCCAAGCCCTACCCCACGCCGGACGCGTTCATCTTCGCCCCGGCCAGCGCGAACTCCGTGGCCAAACTGGCGCTGGGCATCGGCGACAACCAGGCGCTGACCGCTCTCAACGAGGCCATCGGCGCCGAGAACTGCAAGGTCGTCGTCATGCCCCAGGCGAACGCGGACAAGCGGCGTCACCCGATGTGGAACACCCACGTCTCGACGCTCACCATGGCGGGTGTCGTGGTGGTCACTGACGAGGCTCCCGGCAGGCTGCTCGACCTGCTGGACACCTAGACTTCACCCTTGTGGTCCACACGCCGATGATCGCCCCCAGCATCCTGTCCGCCGACTTCGCGCGCCTCGCCGACGAGCTCGCCTCGGTGCCCACGTCGGACTGGATCCACGTCGACGTCATGGACAACCACTTCGTGCCGAACCTGACCCTCGGGCTGCCGGTGGTGAAGTCGCTGCTCAAGGTGACCGACATCCCGATCGACTGCCACCTGATGATCGAGGACCCGGACCGCTGGGCCATCGAGTACGCCGAGGCGGGCGCGTACAACGTCACCGTGCACGTCGAGGCGGCGCGGGACCCGATCAAGCTCGCCAGGAACCTCCGTGCCGCGGGCGCGAAAGCCGGCCTGAGCGTCAAGCCCGGTACGCCGCTGGAGCCCTACGTCGACGTGCTCAAGCACTACGACACCCTGCTGGTGATGTCGGTCGAGCCGGGCTTCGGCGGGCAGAAGTTCATGGCCGACGTGCTCGAGAAGGTGCGCCAGGCACGTCACCTGGTCGACACCGGGCACCTCAAGCTGATCGTGGAGATCGACGGCGGCATCAACGCCGACACGATCGAACAGGCCGCGCAGGCCGGAGTGGACTGCTTCGTCGCCGGGTCCGCCGTGTACGACGCGGCCGACCCCGGCAAGGCCGTCGAGGCACTGCGCGCCGAGGCAGCCCGGGCCCAGGCAGCCGGTACCCCGTGACGCCCGAGGACGCGATGGTGCTCGCCATCGCGGAGAGCGAGCGGGTGCGGGGCACCACCAGCCCCAACCCGCCCGTCGGGTGCGTCATCCTGGACGCGAGCGGCAAAGCCGTCGGGTTCGGTGCCACCCAGCCGATCGGTGGTCCGCACGCCGAGGTAATGGCACTCAAGGAAGCGGGCACGAAGGCACAGGGCGGCACGGCCGTGGTCACCCTTGAGCCGTGTTCGCACTACGGCCGTACGCCGCCGTGCACCGAAGCGCTCCAAGAAGCCGGCATCAAGCACGTCATCCACGCCGTCACCGACCCGAACCCCAGGGCGGCGGGCGGCGGGGCACGCCTGGAAAAGGCCGGCATCACCGTCGAGAGCGGCCTGCTCGCAACGGAAGTCAGCAACGGGCCCCTCAGGGCGTGGCTGCACTACGCGCGCACGGGGCGTCCGCACGTCACGTGGAAGTACGCGGCGTCGCTCGACGGGCGGATCGCGGCACCGGACGGCACCAGCCAGTGGATCAGCTCGGAGACCTCCCGCAAGGAGGTCCACCACCTGCGCGCCAAGCTGGACGCGATCATCGTCGGGGCCAACACCGTCCGGAAGGACGACCCGGCGCTGACGGCCAGGGACGCCGACGGAATGCCGCTGCCCCGCCAGCCGTTGCCGGTGGTCGTGGGCATGAGCGACCTGCCGGATGGAGCCAAACTCCAGCACACCGCGCTACACCTGCGCACGCACGACCCGGACGACGTCCTCGCCGCACTCGCGGCCCGTGGCGTGGTGGACGTGCTGCTGGAGGGTGGTGCAACTGTGGCTGGTGCGTTCTGGCGTGCTGGGAGGATCGACCGCGTGCTCGCCTACATCGCGCCAACGCTGCTCGGGAACGGTCCCGCGGCGGTGCTGGACGCGGGCGTGTCAACCATCACGGACGCTGTCCGGTTGACCGTCGAAGACGTCACCATGAGCGGACCGGACTTGCGGATCAGCGCGGTTCCGCAAACTTAGGAGGAGCGGTGTTCACCGGGATCGTCGAGGAACTCGGCCACGTGGTCGCGACGCAGGACCTGCCGGACGCGGCACGGATCCGCATCGCCGGGCCCATCGTGACCAGCGACGCCAAGCACGGCGACTCCATCGCGGTGAACGGCGTCTGCCTCACCGTCGTGGAGGTCGAGAACAACACCTTCACCGCTGACGTGATGCGCGAGACCCTCGTGCGCAGCAGCCTCGCGAAGATCGCGGAGGGCGACAAGGTCAACCTGGAGCGCGCGGCCGCGGTCGGCCAGCGCCTCGGCGGCCACATCGTGCAGGGCCACGTCGACGGCACCGGCCTGATCCTCGCGCGGGAGAAGGCCGAGCACTGGGAGATCGTCCACATCGGACTGCCTCCGACCCTCGCGCGCTACGTCGTGGAGAAGGGCTCGATCACGGTCGACGGCGTCTCGCTGACGGTCGTGAGCGTGTCCGAGGACCAGTTCTCCGTGAGCCTGATCCCGACCACGCTCGACCTCACCACCCTGGGGCACCGCACGCCGGGCTCCGTGGTGAACCTGGAGGTCGACGTGCTGGCCAAGTACGTTGAACGACTGGCGATCCCGCACCTGCGGGCCATCGCGGGCGAGGAGGCCCAGTGAGCACCGACTTCGCTGAGATCGAGCGGGCGATCAAGGACATCGCCGCCGGGCGGCCCGTCGTCGTGGTGGACGACGAGGACCGCGAGAACGAGGGCGACCTGATCTTCGCCGCCGAGAAGGCGACGCCGGAGCTGCTCGCGTTCATGGTGCGCTACACGTCCGGCTACATCTGCGTGCCGCTCACCGAGTCGGACTGCGACCGCCTCGACCTGCCGCCGATGTTCCACACGAACCAGGACGTGCGCGGCACCGCGTACACGGTCACGGTCGATGCGCGGGAGGGCGTCAGCACCGGTATCTCGGCCGCGGACCGCGCCCGCACGATCCGGCTGCTCGCCGACCCGACCTCGAAGGCCAGCGACTTCAACCGTCCTGGCCACGTCGTGCCGTTGCGCGCCAAGGCAGGCGGCGTGCTGCGCCGTCCTGGTCACACCGAGGCCGCCATCGACCTGGCCCGTCTGGCCGGGTTGTCGCCCGCGGGTGTGCTCTGCGAGATCGTGTCGCAGAAGGACGAGGGCGACATGGCCCGCCGCGACGAGCTCGAAGTGTTCGCCGCGGACCACGACCTCGCGATCATCACGATCGCCGACCTCATCGCGTACCGCCGCCGGGTCGAGACCCAGGTCGAACGCGCCGCCGAGGCCCGCATCCCGACCGCGCACGGCGTGTTCACCGCCTACGGCTACGACAGCCTGCTCGACGGCATCGAGCACGTCGCGATGGTGTACGGCGAGATCGGCGACGGCGAGGACGTGCTGGTGCGCGTGCACTCCGAGTGCCTCACCGGCGACGTGCTCGGCTCGTTGCGCTGTGACTGCGGCCCACAGCTCGACGCGGCGCTGGAAGCCGTTGCGGCACAAGGACGTGGCGTCGTGCTGTACATGCGCGGCCACGAGGGCCGCGGCATCGGCCTGATGCACAAGCTGCAGGCCTACCAGCTGCAGGACCAGGGCGCGGACACCGTGGACGCGAACCTGGTGCAGGGCCTGCCCGCCGACGCGCGCGACTACGGCACGGGCGCGCAGATCCTGGTGGACCTCGGCATCAAGTCCATGCGGCTGCTGACGAACAACCCCGCGAAACGCGTGGGACTCGAGGCTGGCTACGGTCTCCGTGTGCTGGACCGGGTGCCGCTGCCGATCTCCCCGAACCCGGAGAACCTGCGGTACCTGCGCACCAAGCGCGACCGGATGGGTCATGAACTGCACCAGCTGGAGCAGTACGAGACCGTCGTTTCCGCTACGGAGGACCAGGAATGAGCGGCGAGGGCCGTCCAGAACAGACCCCGCTCGACGGCAAGGGCCTGAGCGTCGCGATCGCCGCGACGCGCTGGAACAGCAAGATCACCGACCAGCTCCTCGACCGCGCGCTCAAGGCGGCGCAGGACGCGGGCTGCGTCGACACGACCGTCGTGCGCGTGGCGGGGGCGATCGAGCTTCCCGTTGTGGTGCAGGAACTCGCGCGCCACCACGACGCCGTCGTCGCGCTGGGCGTGGTGATCCGCGGTGGCACCCCGCACTTCGAGTACGTGTGCGACTCGGTGACCGACGGGCTCACGCGCGTCGCGCTCGACGAGTCGACGCCGGTCGGCAACGGCGTGCTGACGGTCAACACCGAGGAGCAGGCACTGGCGCGCGCCGGGTTGCCGGACTCGGTGGAGGACAAGGGTTACGAGGCGACCGTCGCCGCGATCGACACGGCACTGGTGCTGCGCGGCCTGCGTCAGCCGTGGACCGAGCGAGGTTTCGCGTGATGACCGCGGAAGCGAACGCGATCGTGTTGCGCCCCAAGAAGATCCGCCGCGTCGCGTGGGCGTGCGCGATCGGCCTGGTCGCCGTGTTCACCGTGGTCGGGTTGCTGCTGGGCAACACCCCGACCGGCGTGATCTTCCGGACCTCCGACCAGGTCGCGATGATCGTCCTGGGCTTCCTGCTGGCGGGCGGCGTGCTGCTGCTGACCCGTCCGCGCGTCACCGCCGATGCCTCAGGTGTCGACGTGCGCAACGTCGTGACGTCGCACCACTTCGAGTGGAACGACGTGCTCTCGGTGAGCTTCCCGGACGGCGCCGCTTGGGCCCGCCTGGAGCTGCCGGAGGACGAGTACATCTCGGTCATGGCCGTGCAGGCCGTGGACCGCGAGTACGCCGTCTCGTCCGTGCGTGCCCTGCGTGAGCTGCACAAGGCAGCGCACCACTAGATCCACTGACTCACTAGATCCACTGGCCCAGGATCGCTCCCGCGAGCGCGAGGCCGACGATGTGATAGCCCGCGCCGATGGCCGCGAAGGTCATGGGCGCGGGCTTCGTCATGTCATAGGTACCGGTCACGAACATGACCGGCAGCGCGATGCCGATGCCGACGACCAGGCCGAGCAGGATGCCTTCCATGATGTTGTCCGTCCCGGACGCGGCTCCGACCATGGCGGTGGCGAGGGTGGCGGCGAAGCAGGTGACGAGCGGGACGGCGTAGATGCCGGCACCCGCGTTCTCCGGTGGGTTGAGGTCCCAGCCGGCGGCCCGTTGCCAGGCCTTGCCGAAGGCGAATTCGGCGTACCACAACGCACCTAGTGCGAAGTACGCGATTGTGGCCACGATGATGGCTAACCAGTTCAGGTGGCCGAGCACGGTCAAGCTCATGAGGGTCTCCCGCGGTGATCAGGATGCCTTGGCATCGCGGGGTGCGCGGTCACTGTTACCGGTGGTTCGGGCCCGGACATAGTGGTGGCCAATACATCGCTATCGCCAGAGCGCGAGGATGACGCTGGCCAGCAGCAAACCGGCGAAGTGGTATCCGGCGCTGATAGCGACGCTGGTCATCGCGGCGGGTTTGGTCGCGTCGAACATCCCGGTGACCGCCAGGACGGACGCGGACACGCCGATGCCGACGACGATCGCGAGCACGACGCCCTCACCGACGGTGTCGGTGCCGGTCGCCGCGGCCAGCATCGCCGTCGCGAGCGTGGCCACGAAGCACGTGACGAGCGGGACGAGGTAGATGACGGCACCCGCGCCCTCGGGCGCGTTGCCGTCCCAGCCCATGGCTTTCTGCCACGCCTTGCCGAACAGGAACTCGGCGTACCAGAGCGCACCCAGTCCGAAGTAGACGATCGTGGCGACGATGACGGCCAGCCAGTTGAGGTCGCCGAGGATGCCGGGGCTCATGATTCCTCCAGCCGATGAGGTGCGGGGAATCGTAGATCCAATGGCAAAGGGCCGCCCACCGAAACCGGTGAGCGGCCCTTTCGCGTTGCCTTGGACTAGCTGCGGACCATCTTGCGCAGCACGTACTGCATGATGCCGCCGTTGCGGTAGTAGTCGGCCTCACCGGGCGTGTCGATGCGGACGACCGCGTCGAACTCGACCTTGGAGCCGTCGGCCTTCGTGGCGGACACGTGGACCGTCGACGGCGTGGTGCCGTTGTTCAGCTCCGTGACGCCGGTGAAGTCGAACGTCTCGGTGCCGTCCAGGCCCAGCGACGCTGCGTTCTCGCCGGCCGGGAACTGCAGCGGCATGACGCCCATGCCGATCAGGTTCGAGCGGTGGATGCGCTCGTAGGACTCGGCGATGACGGCGCGGACGCCGAGCAGCGAGGTGCCCTTGGCCGCCCAGTCGCGCGACGAACCCGAGCCGTACTCCTTGCCCGCGAGGACGACCAGCGGGACGCCGGCCTCCGCGTAGGCGACCGAGGCGTCGTAGATCGTCGTCTGCGGGGCGTCGTCGGCCAGGAAGTTGCGGGTGAAGCCGCCCTGGACGTCGTCGAGCAGCAGGTTGCGCAGGCGGATGTTCGCGAACGTGCCGCGGATCATCACCTCGTGGTTGCCGCGGCGGGAGCCGTAGGAGTTGAAGTCCTTGCGGTCCACGCCGTGGTCGGTCAGGTACTTGCCGGCGGGCGAGTCGGCCTTGATCGAACCGGCGGGGGAGATGTGGTCCGTGGTGACCGAGTCACCCAGCAGCGCGAGGACGCGGGCACCCGAGATGTCGGTGACCGGCTTCGGCTCCATCTCCATGCCCTCGAAGTACGGGGGCTTGCGCACGTAGGTGGACTCGGCGTCCCACTCGAACGTGTTGCCGGTCGGCGTGGGCAGCGACTGCCAGCGCTCGTCGCCGGAGAACACGTTGGTGTAGCCCTTGGTGAAGCCCTCCGCGGAGATCGAGGTCGAGATGACCTCGGCGATCTCGGCCGGGGTCGGCCAGATCTCGGAGAGGTACACCGGCTTGCCGTCCGGGTCGAACGCGAGCGGCTCGGTGGTGATGTCCTTGTCCATCGAACCGGCCAGCGCGTACGCCACGACGAGCGGCGGCGACGCGAGGTAGTTCATCTTGATGTCAGGGTTGATCCGGCCCTCGAAGTTGCGGTTGCCGGACAGCACCGAGACGACCGCGAGGTCGCCTTCCTGCACGCCCGCCGAGATCTCCTCCTGCAGCGGGCCCGAGTTGCCGATGCACGTGGTGCAGCCGTAGCCGACCAGGTGGAAGCCGAGCTTCTCCAGGTACGGCATGAGGCCGGCGCGCTCGTAGTAGTCCATGACGACCTTCGAGCCCGGCGCCAGGGTCGTCTTGACCCACGGCTTGCGCTCGAGACCGCGCTCGACTGCCTTCTTGGCCAGCAGGGCGGCACCCAGCATCACGGACGGGTTCGAGGTGTTGGTGCACGACGTGATCGCGGCGATCGCGACGGCGCCGTGGTCCAGCTCGAACTCGGCCCCGTCGAGGGTGACCTTGATCGGGTTCGACACGCGGCCGGTGGCACCCTCGGCGGCGGACTGGAACACCTTCGGCGCGCCGGAACCGTTCTGACCCTCGTGGATGGCCGCGGGGTCGCTCGCGGGGAAGGACTCGTCGACGGCCTCGTCCACACCGGACAGCGCCGGGGACTCGGTGTGCGCGACGTAGGCGCCCAGAGCCTGGCGGAACGACTCCTTGGCGTTGGTCAGCTCGATGCGGTCCTGCGGGCGCTTCGGGCCGGCGATGGACGGGACGACCGTCGCCAGGTCCAGCTCCAGCGTCTCGGAGTACACGGCCTCGCGGGACGGGTCGTGCCAGAGGCCCTGCTCCTTGGCGTAGGCCTCGACGAGCGCGATCTGCTCCTCGGAACGGCCGGTCAGGCGCAGGTAGTCGATGGTCTCGCCGTCGATCGGGAAGATGCCGACCGTGGAGCCGAACTCCGGCGACATGTTGCCGATCGTGGCGCGGTTCGCCAGCGGCACCGCGCTGACGCCCTCACCGTAGAACTCGACGAACTTGCCGACGACGCCCTGCTTGCGCAGCATCTCGGTGATCGTGAGCACCAGGTCGGTGGCGGTGGCGCCCGCGGGCAGCTCACCGGAGAGCTTGAAGCCCACGACGCGCGGGATCAGCATGGAGACCGGCTGGCCGAGCATCGCGGCCTCGGCCTCGATGCCGCCGACGCCCCAGCCCAGCACGCCGATGCCGTTGACCATCGTGGTGTGCGAGTCGGTGCCCACCAGGGTGTCCGGGTACGCCTGGCCGTTGCGGACCATGACGACGCGGGCCAGGTGCTCGATGTTGACCTGGTGCACGATGCCGGTGCCGGGCGGGACGACCTTGAACTCGTCGAACGCGGTCTGGCCCCAGCGCAGGAACTGGTAGCGCTCCTTGTTGCGCTGGTACTCCAGGTCCACGTTCAGCTCGAACGCGTCCGGGCGGCCGAAGATGTCGGCGATGACCGAGTGGTCGATCACGAGCTCGGCGGGAGCGAGCGGGTTCACCTTCTCGGCGTCGCCGCCCAGCTGGGTCACGGCCTCGCGCATGGTGGCGAGGTCGACGACACAGGGCACACCGGTGAAGTCCTGCATCACGACGCGGGCGGGCGTGAACTGGATCTCGGTGTTCGGCTCGGCGGCCGGGTCCCAGGAAGCGAGAGCGCGCACGTGGTCGGCGGTGATGTTCGCGCCGTCCTCGGTCCGCAGCAGGTTCTCCAGCAGGATCTTCAGGCTGAACGGCAGACGCTCGGCGCCCTCCACGGCGCTCAGCCGGAACACCTCGTACGAGGCGTCGCCGACGTTGAGCGTGCTGCGGGCGCCGAAGCTGTCCTTGCTAGCTGGTGCAGTCACGTGCAACTCCATCTGGTGACAGCGCGGTGGTCAGTTCGGGGTACGGGGAGAGTCTTCCTCAAGCGGTTGACCGCTGCCCCTCGACCCCAAACAGTACGCTTGTCCTGTAAGCCGCTTCAAGCAAGGTCGCCCTAAGTCACTGATCGGTCCGGTACTCGCCCGGTGACCTGCCCGTGAACCTCTTGAAGGCGGCGCTGAACGCGCTGTCGGTCCGGTAGCCGACCGCGGCGGCGATCGAGGCGACCGTGTCGGTGGTGTCCCGGAGCCTGCGGGTCGCCGCGTGCATGCGCAGGCGGAGCAGGTAGTCGAGCGGCGTCATGCCCACGGTCTCCTTGAACCGCAGGAAGAACGTGGACCGCGACATCGCGACCGTGCCCGCCAGCTCGCTGACCGTCCACGGGTGCTGGAGGTTGTCGTGCAACGCCTTGAGCGCCGGCCCGAGCTGGGGGTGCAGCTCGGGGTTGAGCGCGTGGTCGCGCAGGACCTGGAGCAGCAACACCTGGGAGAGGCGGTCGAGGATCATCTTGCCGCCGTCGATCTCGGTCCTGATGAGCTCGATGGTCGCCTCGGCCGTGCCGGTGTGGGCCTGCACGTGGATGACCGGCGGCAGGACTTCGAGCAGCCGCGCGGTTTCCTGTTCGCAGGTGAAGCCCGCGCCGAGCAACGTCGTGTCGTGCCCCTCGCCGGCGTACGCGGTGTTGTGGGGCGTGCCGTTCTCGTAGTCGTAGACCGTTGCCGCGAACACCGACGGCGTGTCCGGATCCGCGGCGATGCGGTACGGCCGCCGTCCGGCGATGACGTAGCAGTCGCCCCGCTCGGCCCAGAAGCTCTCGTTCCCGACCGTGAGGTGCACGCGGCCCTGGACGACCACCTCCACCCGCAGGTCCAGCCACCCGGCGAAGTGCAGCGCCCACCGCCCGCCCGCGTGCAGGGGCGTCGCGACGGCCCAGTTCACGCTCAGCGTCGACAGGACGTGCTCGAGCGGGTTCAAGCTCGGACTCTCCCGACAGAACGACGGACTCTCGCTGCTGTTCGCAGCTGATCTTGCCTGGTTAGCGTACGTCCACACCGATGATGAGGAGATCTTGATGGACCGCGGGAACCTGTTGCTCGTGCACGGCGCCTGGCACGGGTCGTGGTGCTGGGACCACCTCGTTCCCGAACTGAGGTCGCGCGGCTGGACCCCGTCGGTGGTCGACCTGCCGAGCGCGTCGGGGTCGCCCGCGTTCGGCATGCGCGATGACGCTGCCGTGGTGCGTGAGGCGTTGGTGGCGCTGGACGGTCCGGTGACCGTGGTGGCGCATTCGTACGCCGGTGTGCCGGTGGGGGAAGTCGCGGCTTCCGTTCCGTCGGTTGTCCGGCTGGTGTACCTGGCCGCGCACATGCTGGAGCCGGGCGAGAGCGTTGTCGGGGTCTTGGGCGGTCCTTGGTACGAGCCGGGGACCAAGATGCTGGACGCATTGCCGCGGGAGTTGCTGTTCGCGGACGTGCCGGACGAGTTGGCCTCGTGGGCTGTCGGGCGGATGCGGCCGCAGAGCGCACGGGTGTTCGAGGAGCCGGTGACGGCGGCGGCCTGGCAGACGGTGCCGGCCACGTCGATCGTGTGCTCGGAGGACGCGATCTTCCCGGCGGTGTTCGCGGATCGGCTGCGGGCGAGCGGTGCGCTGGAGCTGCCGGGGTCGCACTCGCCGTTCCTGTCGCGGCCTGCCGAGCTGGCGGAGCTGATCAGCTCAGCAGGATGACCGCGAACGTGATCAGCATCAGCACCTTGAGGCCTTCGAGGGCGATGTAGACGAGGTGCGTGCTGGACTCGGGCGGGGTTTCGCCCGAGATGATGGTCGCGGCCCTGGCTTCCAGCCGGGGCCGCAGCGCTGTCACCTGGACGGCCAGGGTGAGCGCGAGCGCGATGAGCAGAATCGTGGCGGCGAGCGGGCGTGGGGCGAGCGCGAACGTGACCGCGGTGGCGGCGGCGAGCACGATCTCCGCCGCGTTCAGGGCGCGGAACACCAACCGGCCGATGCCGAGACCCAGCGGCAGGGTGATGCCGGGCGCGCGGAACTTCAGCGGCGCCTCGATCGAGATCGCCACGACCATGCCGAGCCAGATGCAGGCGGTGGCGAGCGGTGCCAGTGTCATGAGGGGCCATCTTGCTCCTCGGCGCCGGCCAGGGCCGGTGCGTTGAGGCGAGGCTCGTGATCTGGCTGCTGTCGATCGATCCCGTTCACGCTCGCCTGCTCCGGCGTGGGTGTCGCGGCCGTCAGGGGCATGAGGCTGGATTCCGAACGCGCGCCAATGTGGAGGACCTCGCCCGAAAAACGAGCGGAGGCCCCCTTGGGGGGACGCGAGGTCCCCACTCCACATCATCTCAGCCGGGTCTGACAGTTTTCGGCGCGTTCAGCAGGGGGTGGGCGCTGCGTCGAGCCGGCTGTGCGCGCTTTACGCCGCGTGAGGCCGCGCGTGGCTATCTTGGCGTGGTGCTCCTCGATCAGGTCTCCAAGCGTTACGGGCGCGGGCCGTGGGTGCTGCGCGACCTGACGCTGGAAGTCACCGGGCTGACCGTGCTGACCGGCGCCAACGGCACCGGCAAGTCGACGCTGCTCAAGATCGCCGCCGGGGTTCTCAAGCCCTCCTCCGGGCGCGTGGTCCGGCCCGCGTCGGTCGGCTACGTGCCGGAGCGGTTTCCGTCTGACGTCAAGATGTCTGCTTCGTCCTACTTGGCGCACATGGGCCGGATTCGGCGCGCTCAGGCCAACGACGTGCTGGAGCGGCTGGGGTTCGTCGGGTCGATGACGGCGCCGATGTCGGAGCTGTCCAAGGGGAACGCGCAGAAGGTCGCGCTGGCGCAGGCGTTCCTGGCTTCGGACGTGCTGGTGCTCGACGAGCCGTGGACGGGGCTTGATCCCACGGCGTCGGAGGAGTTGGTGTCGTTGCTGGAGGGACGGACGGCGCTGGTGTCCGATCACGAAGGGCATCTGGCGTCGGCCACTCGGGTGGATCTTGCCGGTGGGCACGTGACGATCGAGCTCAGCCGGGTGGTGGGGCTGGACGCGTTGGAGGCGTTGGACGGGGTGCGGTCCGTGTTGTCGCGCGGGTCGTCGGCTCGGGTGGTGGTGGCGCCGGACCGGAGCGATCATGTGCTGGCCGAGGCGTTGCGGCTCGGGTGTTCGGTGCGGAGCGTGCGGTGATCTCCTTGATGCGGTACCTCGCGGCTGATGTCTTTCGGGGGCAACGATATTTGGCGCCCCTGCTGGTGTTCCTCGGCGTGATGGGGATGTTGTTCTCCAGTGACGCCGGGCAGCCGTTGGAGGCTTACTCGGGCTCTTCGGCGTTGCTCTACCCGATCACGGCCTGGATGGCTGTGGTGGTGGCGACGTCCGAGGACGTGGTGCGGCGCGAGATCACCGTGGTGTCGGCCGGCGGGTGGTCGCGGGTGCTGACGGCGGCCGCTCTGGTCGCGGTGATGATCGCGCTGGCGATGGCGTTGCTGGCGGCGGTGTGGCCGGTGGTCACCAATCCGCACCCGTACACGGCCGGCGAATTTTTTGTCGGACTCGTCGCGCATACTGTGTGTGCGTTGCTTGGCGTCGGCGTGGGATTGATGTTCGCGCGGCCGGTGTTCGACTCCGTCGGCCGGACAGTGCTCGCGGTGTTCTCGGTCGTGGTGCTCACGTATCCGCTCGGGCGGGGTACTCCGCTCGGATGGGTGCTGGACGCGTTGGGGCACAACCAGTTCTCGCTGTCCGTGCTGTGGGCCGGAGTCGTCGGGGTCGTGCTGGTGGCGGCTGCTGTCGTGGTGGGCGTGCGGCGGGCTTGATGCGTGTCAACGTTCTCGGGCCGCTTCAGGTCCTCGTCGACGGCGCGCCGGTCGAGGTGCGCGGGAAACGGCTGCGGTGGTTGCTGATCCGGCTGGCGATGGAGCCCGGCCGGGTGGTCGCCGCCGAGCGGTTGATCGCGGATCTGTGGGCTGACGAACCACCTGTCGACGGGCCTGCTTCCCTGCAGTCGCTGGTGTCCCGGCTGCGGCGGACGGTGGGTGCTTCGGCGATCTCGTCGCACGCGTTGGGATATCGGCTGGAGGCCTCGACCGACGTCGAGGAGTTCTCGCGGACGCGCGACGCGGCGTTGTGGCGCGCGGCGGCGTTCGAGGACGCGCCGTTCGCGGTGGACGAGGCGGTGCGGCTGGCGTTGTTGCGCGACGATCTGGCCGGGCTGGAGGCTTTGGCGTCCGCGCATCCGTTGCGGGAGGACGTGCAGGCGCGGTTGATGCTGGCCCTGCACGCGGCTGGTCGCCGGTCGGACGCGTTGGGCGTTTTCGAACGGGTCCGGGGCGCGTTGGCCGACGAGCTGGGCGTGGATCCCGGGGAGGCGCTGGCTTCCGCTCACCTGACGGTGTTGCGGGAGCGTTCGGCTCGCGGGAACCTGCCGGCGGTGGTGGGGTCGTTCGTCGGGCGCGATGCGGATCTGGCCCGGTTGGCCGAGTTGTTGCGGGACAACCGGTTGGTGACGTTGACCGGGTTCGGCGGGGTGGGGAAGACCCGCCTGGCGCTGACCTGTGCGGCCGCGGTACCCGAGGCGTGGTTCGTCGAGCTGGACTCCGCCGCTGATCCGCTGGCCGCTCTGGATGCCGCGCTGGGACCGAATCCGTTGGCGACACCGGTGTTCTCGCGGTTGGGGTCGTCGTTGGTGGTGCTGGACAACTGCGAGCACGTGGTGTCGGCCGCGGCTTCTTTGTGCGAGCGGTTGCTGGCTTCGGCGCCTTCCGCGTCCGTGCTGGCCACCTCGCGGGAGCCGCTGGGGATTCCCGGCGAGGTCGTGTTCCCGGTGGCGCCACTGGACCTGGATCACGCGGTGCGGTTGTTCGCCGCGCGGGTCGGTGTGGCGTTCGACGGTGATGTGGTGCGGCGGGTTTGTGCTGCGCTGGACGGGATTCCGCTCGCGGTCGAGCTGGCGGCGGCGCGGGCCCGGTCGTTGTCGGCGGCGCAGCTCGAGGCGCGGGTGGACAGCCGGCTGCGGCTGCTGGACCGGGGTGCGCGGACCGGGCCGGCGCGGCATCGGACGCTGCGGGCGGTGATCGACTGGAGCTGGGAGCTGCTGGACGACGCCGAGCGGGCGCTGCTGGCGCGGCTGGCCGTTTTCGTGGGCGGGGCGACGGCCGCGGCGGTGCATTCCGTGTGCGGGGCAGGCTCGCGCAGGGGTACCCCCTTGCTGGGAACCCCTGCGTTTCAACGTACTCAGGACCCCCGACAAGATCAGGATCTCTGGGACACCGAGGACCTGCTGTCGGCGCTCGTCGAGAAGTCGCTGGTCGTGCGGACGGGGGAGCGGTACCGGCTGCTGGAGACCGTTCGTGAGTACGCGCTGGAGCAAGGGGAGGCGGACTCTGCGAGGCACGCGGCCTACTACGTGGCGTTGGCCGAGCTGAACGAACCGTTGTTGCGTGGGCCGCGGCAGTTGGACGCGCTCAGGGTTTTCGACGCGGAACGTGCCAACCTCGACGCGGCGCAGGCGTGGGCGATCACGAACGATGTGGGGCTCGCTCGCCGGATGATGGCCGCCCGCACGTGGCACTGGCTGGTGATGACCAAGCGGTTCGAGGAGATCCGCCGGTGGGCGCCGCTCACGCCGGGCGACCCGTTGTCGCAGGTGCTGGCCTCGCTCGGCACGTCGAACGCCCTCGCCGCGGCCGAACGGCTCTGGCAGGAGGACGTGCCCACGGCGCTGTGCGCGTTGATGCTGACCAGCGGGACGGTGTGGGGTGAGGCCGAGCTGGGGCTTCGGCTCACGCGGCTCGCGGATCGGCTGGAGCAGTCGCGGGACGAGTGGATGCGGGCTTTCTCCGCGCTCATCCGGGGCGTGGTGGCGGGCGAGTTCAGCGACGGCGCGGCGCCGCGGGCGGAGGCGGCCTACCGGGAGGCGCTGGACGGGTTCCGGGCGGTGGGCGATCGGTGGGCCGTGGTGTTCGGGCTGTCGTGCCTGGTCATGGTGCTGATGAACCGCGGTGCGTTCGCCGAGGGGTTCCAGGCCGTCTCCGAGGCCAGGCAGGTGGCCGCCGAACTGGGCGAGCCGGAGACCGTGCTGGTGCCGATGTCGGTGCTGATGCAGACCGCGCGGATCAAGCTCAGGCTGGGAGATCTGGCCGGGGCCCGTGCCGACCTGGAGCTGGTGCCGCCGCCGCAGCTCGAACTGGACCGGGCGCGGATCGCGCAGGCCCACGGCGAGGTGGCGTACTTCGACGGCGACTTCGAAGAAGCGGTCAAGCTCTACCAGCAGGCCCTCACCGGCACGGAGGGCTCGCCAGCGAGCCAGTTCAAGGCGACTGTCCACGCCGGACTCGGGCTGGCGCTCACCCGCCTCGGACGGCTGCACCAGGCGGGCGAGGAGCACGAGAAAGCGCTGGACACCGTCAAGCAGAGCGCGGACGGGCCCGCCCGCGCGATGGTGCTGGAGTGGTACGCGGACTGGCTGCTCGCCCAGGGCGACCCGACGAGTGCCGGGAACGCCCTGGACGAGGCACAGAGGCTACGCGGCTGTCCGAGCAGCGACCCGATGGTGGTGCAGTTGCGTGACCGGATTCGCGCCGAAGTAGGCGTCGATCGCTGACCGGCCGATCGCGGCGACGTAGCCGTCCGGGCGGACCAGCACCGGGCCGTCAGGGAAGTCAAGCGTCACGAAGCCGGGTCCGCGCAGCAGGTCGAACACACGGCCCTGGTCGGTGAGCCCGTCGGGCATCCGGTCACCCGCCCGCAGCCCCGGCCCGTCCTCGGTCCGGTACGACAACGAGAGCTGCAGCGTCTCGTCTCCCCGACGTTCGAACGGGTCGCCGGACATCATGATCGCGGTCGTCATCCCGAGCAGCCACTCCGCGACGGGCTTGCGCTCGGACTCGTAGGTGTCGAGCAACGTCTCCATCGCGAGCTTCCAGCCCAGGTTGTAGGCGTCCTGGATGCCGGTGTTCATGCCCTGCGCCCCGGCGGGGGAGTGCACGTGCGCCGCGTCGCCCGCGAGGAACACCCGGCCGACCCGGAACCTGTCCACCATGCGGATGTTGGTGCGGTACAACGACATCCACGCCGCGTCGCGCAGCACGACGTCGTCCAGGCCGGTGCGTTCGCGGACGATCTGCCGGTACAGCTCGAAAGAGGGTTCGCCGGCGCCGGTCGCCTGGAACTGGAAGAGGTCGGTGCCGGGCAACGGGCACAGGGCCAGCCACTGGTCGGCGCGGCCTCCCCAGCTGTGCCAGTGATCGCGGTCCAGCCCGGAGACCCGGACGTCACCGACGAGCATCCGCTGGTCCTCGTGGGTCTCGCCGACGAACCGCACGCCGAGATGCTTGCGCACGAACGATTTCCCGCCGTCGCAGCCGACGAGGTACTTCACCCGCACGGTTTCCGAGCCGACCACCGCGGTGATGCCGTCGTCGTCCTGGAAGAACGACGTCAGCGGCGTGCCGTACTCGACGGTCCCGGCCGGCAGCGCGTCCCGCAGGATCTGTTCGACCCGGAACTGCGGGATGAGCATGGTGCTCGCGTACGGGCGTTCGACCGTGGGGTGGCGACCCTCGTGGACGTCCCACTCCTTCAGCACCTCGCGGCCGTTGTAGGCGCGCATGGTCATGTGGAACCGGCCGGACGCCAGAACGGGCTCGATGACGCCGAGGTCGTGGAAGACCTCCATGCTGCGCGGTTGCAGGCCCTTGCCGCGCGAGCCGGCGAACGGCGCGGGCGAGGCGTCGACGATGCGGAACGGCACGCCGCGGCGGGAGAGGTCGAGTGCGAGGGTGAGGCCGGTCGGGCCGGCGCCGATGATCAGAACCTGAGTGTCCATGACCCGGAGAGTCGAGCCGTGAACTGCCACGGCCCTGTCACCGCGCTGTTGCGCGGTGACAGGGCCGTTTGACGTGCGGAAACTACTTCTTGAGCAGCTCGATCAGCGCGTCGACGTCCTTGGGTTCGAAGCCGCGGAACACCGTCAGCGCCAGCTCGTAGTACGAGCGGATCGGGCTCACGTACCACTTGCCGTCGACCTCGGTGGAGACCACGCCGACACCGGTCTTCATGACCGACGCCGCCACCCGGCCGATGACCTCGACCGCCGCGGTCGGGATCTTGCTCTTGCCCTGCTGCTGCAGGAGCTGCGTGATCTCGTCCGCGCACAGCTTCTGCGAACCCTGGCCGGGCACGTCGGCCGCGTAGCAGTCACCCTCACGAGTGATGGTGACGGTCTCGCCCTCGGCGGTCACCGACAGCTTCTTGACCGTGACCAGCTTGCCGCCGGTGACGTCCTTGACGTCGGTCTCCAGCGCGTTCAGCTTGGCGCCGGTCGGCTTCATCGTGCCCGCCTGCTCCAGCAGCAGCGGGCCGAGGTCCTGCAGCACACCGGCCTCGTCCGGCGGCAGCAGCGAGATGACCTTCTTCAGGTCGCCGTCCAGCGCGGCGTTGACGAGCTCCTTCGCCGCGGCCTCCGCGGAGCCTGCCCCCTGCGGCGCGAAGCCCTGCTGCGGCCACTTGAGCTTCTCCTCCTCCAGACCGACGTTGGCGATCGTGTAGAAGGCGCTCGGGTACCACTTGTCGCCGACCTTGATCGACGCGATGCCGATCGGGGTGCCGCGCTTCTGGACCTCGGCGGTGATGTCCCAGGTCTTCGTCTCGGACTTGGTCAGGCTGACCTTGTCGCCGATCGCGTCCATCAGCTTGTCGGTCAGCGGGACCTTCGAGATGTCCGAGGTGACCGTGATCTTGCCCTCGACCAGCTTGTTGATGGTGAGGTGATCGTTGATCTTCTCGGCCTTGGCCTCGTCGAACTTGATGTTCTCGCTCTTGAACTCGACGCCCGACATCTTGTTCGGGTCGGCGTCGGGCTTCAGGATCTCGAGACGCTTCATCTCCTTCGTCATCGAGTCCATGTAGTCCTTCGACAACGCGGCCTCGGCCGGCGCCAGCGACGCCATGATGCCGACGACGTCACCGCTGCCGAGCTGCTCGATGAGGTTCTTCGCCGCGACGGCAGGGGTGTCCTGGCCCGCGTTCGCCGCCGGGTCGGACTTCTTCAGCGCGAAGAACGTGACACCGCCACCGATGAGGAGCAGCACGGCGACCACGGCCGTGACGACCAGGCCGGTGCGCTTCTTCTTCGGCGGCTCGCCGCCCATCGGGGCGTAGCCGAACGGCTGCTGCTCGAAGCCCTGCTGCGGAAAGCCCTGGGGTCCGGTCTGCGGGTAGCCCTGCTGGGGGAAGCCCTGCGGTCCGGTCTGCGGGTAGCCACCCTGCTGCGGGTATCCGCCCGGCTGCTGCTGCGGGTAACCCTGCGGCCCGCCCTGCTGGTAGCCGCCCTGTTGCTGCGGGTAGCCGCCCTGCTGGGGCTGCTGCCCGTACGGGTTGTTCTGCGGCTGCCACTGGCCGCCGCCACCACCTGGGTAGCTCACGGATTCCCTCCTGGAAGTATCACTGCGCTGCGCCTTTTGGCGGTGAGCACCGTGATCGCCCCCACGATCGTCAGTACGGCACCGGCAAGAGTCGTCACTGGTCCGGCGATGCTGATTCCGACCAATGCACCCTTGCTATCCCCTTGGACTGCGGCTAGTAGCGCCACGGTTCCACTGATCGTGCCAAAGAGAAGTCCAACGCATGCGGCAAACCGACGAAATCGGACCACGAACAAGGCCACCGCGATCATGGCGAGGGGTGTCAGACCCACCCAGATCGACGTCACGACGCTGCCCGCCACCCCGTCCAACCCGGCGAGATCACGCAGCGAAAGCACTTCGTAACTGTCCCTCGTGGTCGATCCGGATTTCAGCCAGGGAAGGAAAGTCCCGGCGATGGAAGTGACGAGGCCCACTGCCGCGATCGCGGCTCCCACTGCACTGCGCACCGGGCTAGTGTGAACCGATGCCCTCCGACGCGTGCAAAGCGGCACGGGCCCTGGTCGCGTCCGCGCACCGGATCACGGTGCTGACGGGCGCTGGAGTCTCCACCGATTCGGGCATCCCGGACTTCCGGGGACCGGACGGGCTGTGGACCCGCGACGCCGACGCGGGCAAGGCCGCTTCCCTGGACGCCTATCTGACCGATCCCGAACTGCGCAGGCTCGCCTGGCGGACGCGGCTGGACAGTCCCGTGTGGACGGCCAAGCCCAACGCGGCGCACAGGGCGTTGGTGGAACTGGAACGGTCCGGCCGGTTGCGCACCGTCGTCACCCAGAACATCGACGGCCTGCACCAGAAAGCCGGCTCCGATCCGCATCGCGTGCTGGAACTGCACGGCACGTTGCACGCGACGGTGTGCCTCGGATGTGGTGCCACGGGCCCGATGCGGGACGCGCTGAAGCGGGTCGCCGACGGTGAGCCGGAGCCGGACTGCCCGCGCTGCCGGGGAATCCTCAAGTCCGCCACGATCTCGTTCGGGCAGGAGCTCGACGCCGAGATCCTGCGGCGCGCCCGGCTCGCGGCTCTGGACTGCGATGTGCTTCTGGTAGCCGGTACGTCGCTCTCGGTACAACCCGCCTCCGGGCTCGTGCCGCTGGCCGCCCGCGCCGGCGCCGAGGTGATCATCTGCAACGCCGAACCGACGCCGTACGACTCGTTGGCGGCCGTTGTGCTGCACGAACCCGTCGGCGAGGTGCTGCCCGACCTCAGCGCCGTTCCTCCATCCGGGGGAGGCCGATTCTCGTCCTGGGGAGATCCGAGCACCTGGTCGTAGGGTCGGTCCATGCGCGTACCGCTGATCACCACGGACTTCCTGGACCGGGCGTCGTTCGCGTTCGGGGCGACGACCGCGACCATCGACGAACCCGACCAGCCGGCCAAACCGGTCGACACCACGACGTACGCGGAGATGGCGACCCGCGTGCGCGCGTGGCAGGCGGGGTTCGACGCTCTGGGCATCGGCGAGGGCGAGCGGGTCGCCGTCGTCAGCCACAACTCGGCGCGGATGCTGGAACTGCTGCACGCGCTGCCCGGCAGCGGGCGCATCTGCGTGCCGGTGAACTTCCGCCTGCGGCCCGACGAGGTGAAGTTCATCGTCGAGCACAGCGGTGCGTCGGCGTTGTTCGTCGATCCGGAACTGTCGCTGGACGACGTGACGGCGCGGCACCGGTTCACGCTGGGCGAGGAGTCGGAGTCGCTCCTTCGGTTCGATGTGGAGCCACGGCCGTGGAGCGCGCCCTCGGAGGACGCGACGGCGACCATCAACTACACGTCCGGCACCACCGCGCGCCCTAAGGGCGTGCAGCTGACGCACCGCAACATCTGGCTGAACGCCGTCACGTTCGCCATGCACACACGTGCGTGGGAGGGCGATGTCTACATGCACGTCCTGCCGATGTTCCACTGCAACGGCTGGGGAATGCCGTTCGGTCTGGCCGGTCTGGGTGTGCCGCAAGTGGTGCTGCGCAAGGTGGACGGCACCGAGATCCTCCGCCGTGTGCGCGACCACGGCGTGACGCTGATGTGTGGCGCACCTGCCGTGTGGAACGCCGTGCTGGACGCCGCCGCTGAGTGGGACGGCGAGATCCCCGGCCGTGACCGCGTACGGATCGTGTGCGCTGGTGCGCCGCCGCCCTCGCGCACGATCCAGCGGGTGACCGAGGAGCTCGGGTGGGAGTTCCTGCAGATCTACGGCCTGACCGAGACGGCACCGCTGCTCACCTTCAACCGGGCCCAGCCAGGACCTTCCGGTGAGGAGAAGGCGAAGAAGCAGTCACGGGCGGGCGCGCCGGCGTTGGGCGCACAGCTCCGGATCTCCGACACCGGTGAGGTGCTCGCGCGGTCGAACGTGGTCATGGAGGGCTACTGGGAGAACCCGGAGTCCACCGCGGACGCCATCGAGGACGGCTGGTTCCGCACCGGCGACGGCGGCTACTTCGACGACGACGGCTACCTGACGATCTCGGACCGCAAGAAGGACGTGATCATCACCGGCGGCGAGAACGTCTCGTCCATCGAGGTCGAGGACTGCCTGTTCTCGCACCCGGCCGTCGCCGAGGTGGCGGTCATCGGCGTGCCCCACGAGAAGTGGGGTGAAACGATCAAGGCGTTGGTCGTGACGTCGGCGGAGGTCACGGAGGCCGAGCTGATCAAGCACTGCAAGGAGCGGCTCGCCGGGTACAAGGCGCCGACGTCGATCGAGTTCCGCGACTCGATCCCGCGCACGGCGACCGGCAAGATCCAGAAGTTCAAGCTCCGCGAGCCGTACTGGGCGGGCAGGGACCGCGGCGTCAACTGAGCCACGGCACTAGGCCATCCCGGCGACACGCCGGACTTCGATCATCCCAAAAGGACTACCACGCGTGTTCCACTGTGACACGTGTGGCTGACGGTGCGTTAGTTCCGGATGCGCCGAATGAGTCTGATTGGTCTAATGCGGTCGGAGGTGATGTCCGGTGTTGACACGATTCTCCGCCGTGGTGGTGCTGATGTCCGCTGTCCTCACGGGGACGGCCAACGCTGTGCCGCCGCCTCCGCCGAACCCGAGCGACGCCGAGATCTCGGCGTCGCGGGCAGAGGCAGACGCGAAGGCGGCCCGCGTGGGCGAGCTGACGGGCCGGCTGACGCAGGCGGAGTCACGCCTGCAGGAGCTGATGGACGAGGTCTCGTACAAACGCGAGCTCGCCAACAAGGCCCGTGTGGACCTCGAAACCGCGATCTCGGAGGCCGAAGCCGCCCGTCGTGAGGCCGCCGCGGCGCGCGTCGAGGCCGACGCTGCTTCCGCTGCCGTCGAACGGAGTCGCCGCGAGCTCGACGAGTTCGCCGCGGCCTCGTACGCACAGGGCACCACCGTCGGTTCGTTCTCCGCGTACATCGGCGCCAAGTCGCCCGAGGACCTGCTGGCCCGCGCCCAGATGCTGGAGGCGGTGTCGTCGTCCAGCCTGAACCGGCTGGACCAGGTGACCCGCGACCAGGGCACCGCCGCGAACCTCGACTCCGCCGCCCGCGCCGCGCTGAACAGGGCCGAGGCCAAGCAGGCGGCCGCCGACGAGGCCAAGAAGGTCGCAGAACAGGCCCAGCAGGTCGCCGTGGACGCGCACACCGCGCAGGCCGCCGCGACCACGCAGCTCCAGTCCGACAAGGACGCCGTCGAACGCGAACTGAACGCCGCGCGCGGCCAGGTCAACGGACTGGAAGCGCAACGCCAGCAGTACGACCAGTGGGTCGACGCGAAGAAGCGCGAAGAAGAAGAGAACGCCCGCCGTGCCGCCGCCGAAGCGGCAGCCGCCGCGGCCGCGGCCGCACCGGCCCCTCGCCGTCCCGCCCCTGCCGCCGCTCCGGCCCCGTCCGGCAACCGCGTGCAGACCGTCATCAACCGCGCGTTGGCACAACGCGGCGTCATCTACGCGTGGGGCGGCGGCAACTACAACGGCCCGACGTACGGCGTGCGCGACGGTGGCGTGGCCGACTCGTACGGCGACTTCCGCAAGATCGGCTTCGACTGCTCCGGCCTGATGATGTACGCCTTCGCGGGCGCGGGCGTGTATTTGCCGCACTACAGCGGCTACCAGTACAACTCCGGCCGCAAGGTGCCGCTGTCGCAGATGGCGCCGGGCGACATGATCTTCTGGGGTCCGGGCGGCGGCACGCACGTGGCGTTGTACCTGGGCGGCGGGATGATGGTCGAGGCGCCGCATTCCGGTGCTGTGGTGCGGATTTCGCCCGTGCGGTACGGCGGCATCATGCCGTACGTGACTCGGATGCTCTGACCACACCGATCGCCATCGCACTGACCACGTCGTCCTGGCCGGACATCTGACCGGCCAGCCGCTCCAGCACGCTCGGGTCGAGCCGAACCAACGCTGCGGCAAGGCCCTGCCATGCCTGGTAGGGGTATGCGCCTGGCCGGACGGCGCGCAGCTCCCGTTGCGCCCGGTTCAGCACAGCTTTCGCGTCGGCGGGATCCCAGATCGCCAGGTTGGTGGCGATCTTGATCAGAATGTGAACGACCTCGATGCGCCTCCAATCGTCGTCTGGTTCGATCTCGACTCGGTCCAGCGTCTTCATGGCCGTCGCCGGATCAATCTCGGCAAACGAGCGGGCCACTCGCAGGAGGGTGGTCTCGGCGGAGGACGTGTACGCCTTGCCCCGCGCGAGTACCCGGTCGATGAGCTGCAACGCCATGGCAGGGTCAGCTTCCGCCAGCCAGTTGGCGAAGTTGATCAGGTCCCCCAACGCGCGGTGCTCCGAAGCCGCGTCGAAGACGATGCGAGCGGTTCGCCTGCTCAGCGCCGGATCCAGGTTCGCTGAAGCGCCCGAGATCACGCCGAGCAGTTCATACGACTGGGGTGAGCTGGCCCGGTCGGCGTCCGCGGCGAGCATCGCGTCCTCCAGCCATCGCAGCGCCTGACCACGGTCGGTCGCGGCGATCTGCTGGGCCATGGAGGTGAGAGCGGCGACCCGCTGAGCGGGTTTGCAGATCCTGGCCGCTATTGCCTCGGCCCGGTACAGGTCCACGGCGGCTGCCGCGACGGCGAGGTTCTCGCGCTGGTGGTCCAGATTGCTGTCGCTGACGCGGAGGGCCCGGTAGTGGTGGTCGAACAGGACGAGCGCGTAGTCGCGGTTCAGGCTTTGGAAATCTCCGGACGAGATGCAGGCGGAGGCCCAGTAATCGGCAGAGACCTTCCTGAGAGTGGCGATGGCGCGGTCCAGGTCGACGGTGGCCAGCTTCTCCGCGACGCGGCACGGTGCTCGGCCCCGCACGTGCTCATCGGTGAACTTCAGTGCGGCGCGCTCGGCGAGGTCGGCCAGTCGCGCGAAGTCTCGCGGATCGTCGGGATGACGGGCGGCCGCGAGCCAGGCCAGGGTGTCGGTGTCGGATGGCGGCCCCTCTTCGACGATCTTGCGCACGAGGAGAGCGGTGCGGTCGGGAGAAGTACCGGACAGCGCGAGGGCAAGCACGGCGAACAACCAGAGATCGTCGTCGGTGCGCTCGTCCAGGTACGGCTCGGCCATTCGGCTCGCGCGTTCTGGATCGCGAGGGGCGATCATGACGGCCATCGTCACGATGACCTCCGCGTCCTCGGCGACGTCCGGTGCGAGTGCGAGGACCTGCGCAGCGCGTTTGGGGTCGGCCTCGAAGATCTCCCTGACGATTTCGAGCAGGGTGTTCGTCTTCTTGTTGTCGTCGCTGACGAGGTTCGTGATTCGCACTGCCAGGTCGACGAGTGGCTCGGGAGGTGCCGGCGCCGCGTGGATGTGCACCGCGCCGACCTGAGTCACCGGGCCGGCAACACTTCCCGAAACCTCGTTGCGCACCCACTCGTCCGACATGGCGTCCAGCATGTCATCACGGCGAGAGCCCGGTGGCCCGCTTGAGCGGACCACCGGGGCAGTGCTCAGGCGGCGCCGAGACGGAGCGGGTTCGCCTTGGTGGTGGCGCTGCGCAGCCAGTTGTGGCGCGGGTGGATCGTCACGCCCTGCGGGCCGCGGACGACGACCTCTTCCAGGCACCAGTGCGAGCTGTCGCCCTTGTTGTCGAACGCGATGTCGAACGACGTGAGCGGACCGACCTCGGACAGCGTGAAGTCGTAGACGTCGGTCTTGCCGCGCTCGCGGTCGTCGCCGGGGTTGTCGAGGTTGATCCAGTCGGACGAGGTGGTGCCGTTCAGGCGCACCTCGACGCGGGAGTCCGTGCCGGCCTTGTCCACGTTGCAGGTCCGGACCTCGATCCGGTACTGCCCCGGCGCGGCCTGGGCGGTGCCCATGGCCAGGGTGCCGGCGAACGCCGCGGCGAGTACGCCGACGATCGCGGTGGTTGCCACCTTCATGCTCGTTCCCCTCTCTTGGGTGTTGCTGGGGGAAAGGTGTCGGCCGGCGATTGCGGGACTGTGCGGTCATCATGAAATCCGCAGTTCAAAGGCCTCGCGCCCAGAGCTGGCCGGTCACGTCGTGGCCGAAGTTGTGCTGCGGGGTTTCCTCCCGGAGCTCGAACCCGTGCGCCTCGTAGATCTTCCTGGCGGACGCGAGACCTTCGACCGTCCACAACACCATGCGTTCGTAGTCCGCACTCTGGGCGAACTCGACGCACGTGCTGACGAGCTTGTTGCCGGCGCCGTGGCCACGCGCGTCCGGGTGCACAAGCAGCACACGCAACTTCGCAGTTGTGTCGTCCTCACGAACGCAGAACACGCATCCGACGCGTTGGCCGTCGAGTTCGGCGATCCACGCACTCTCTCTCGCCGGGTCGTGGTCCGCCGCGTAGTCACCGACGATCTTGGCGACCATGGCCTCGAAACTCGTGTCCCAGCCGTGTTCGGCGGCGTAGAGCTCGCCGTGGGCCTGCACGACCCAGCCCAGGTCACCGGGCTGGTCGAGGGGGCGGATCCGCATGGTTGCCTCCACTGACACGACTGTTTCAGTAATGCGACAATAGTGCCATGCCGTCCGCACGGGAGACCGAACTGCTGGAAGCCGCCTACCGGTACGTGCTCACGCACGGGCTGGCCGACGTGTCGTTGCGGCCGTTGGCGGCGGCGATCGGGTCGAGCACGCGCGTGCTGCTCTACCTGTTCGGCAGCAAGGACGGGCTGGTGCGGGCGTTGCTGGCGCGGGCTCGTGCGGACGAACTGGCGCTGCTCGCCGACATCGGGGCCGGGCCGGGGATGGTGGCGCGGTTGTGGGAGTGGCTGGCCGCGCCGGCACATCGGCCGTTGCTGACGTTGTGGCTGGAGGCGTACGCACGCTCTCTCGTGGAGCCTGACGGGCCGTGGGCGGGGTTCGCGCGCGCGACGGTGGAGGACTGGCTGGAGGTGCTCAAAGCCTCACAGCCCGCGGATGTGCGTGAGACATCAGCGGGGCTTGTACAGCGCACGCGCGACCTCGCGTTGTTGCGCGGTGCGTTGCTCGACTTGCTCGCGACGGGGGAGGTCGAACGGGTGACGGCGGCCCTCAGCGCCCGCGACTAGGTTGGCGGCGTGAAGGTAGTGATTTTCGGTGCGTCCGGAATGGTCGGTCAGGGTGCGCTGCGGGAGAGCCTGCCGGACCCCGCCGTGACATCGGTCGTGACGGTGGGGCGGTCGCCGCTGTCCGTCAGCGACCCCAAGCTGCGGCACGTCCTGCACGCCGACTTCGGTGACCTGTCCGCGATTGCGGGCGAGTTGGCCGACGCCGATGCGTGCTTCTACTGCATGGGTGTGACGTCCGCGGGTTTGAGCGAGGCCGAGTACACGCCCGTGACGCACGACTACGCGCTTGAGGCGGCGCGTGTTGTTGGTGGCACGTATGTGTACGTATCGGGCGAAGGAGCCAACGCCGAGAGCAACACCATGTGGGCGCGGGTGAAGGGGCGCACGGAGAACGAGTTGCTGGCGCTGGACCGGCCGGTGTTCGTGGTGCGGCCTGGGTTCATCCAGCCGCGGCACGGGATCACGTCGCGCACCCGGATCTACCGGTACCTCTACTCGTGGTCCGCGTGGCTCTTCCCGGTGCTGAAGAAGGTGGCGCCGAAGTTCGTCACGACCACCGAGCACCTCGGCCGCGCGATGGTGGCGCTGGCCAAGGGTGCGCACGCGCCGAGGTTGTTGCGCAGCGACGAGATCAACCGGGTGGCGGGGTGACGTGCGGCGGCGAGGAGTTCGCCGCCGCCGCACTCGGGCAGCTCGACCACGTGCCGAGCCGGCACCCGCTCACGCGGGCTTGAACGCGTCCTCGGTCTTCACCACGCCCGCCGAGCGGCCCGGCGCCGTGTGGTTCTCCCAATAGAGGTTCGTGTGCGCGATGACCTTGTCCGGGGTGGGCGCGCCCCACTCGGACAGGTCCTCGGTGGTGTGTGCGTCGCTCACCAGCTTGGCGTCGTAGCCGCGCACGATCGCGCCGTGCAGGGTCGAGCGGATGCACTCGTCGGTCTGCGCGCCGGACACCACGAGGCTGCCGATGCCCTTGCCCGCCAGCACTTCCTCCAGGTCGGTCGCCTCGAACGAGTCGGCGTAGATCTTGTGCACCACCGGTTCGCCGTCCGCGAGCTTGAGCTCGGGCACGAACTGCCAGCCGTCGGACTCCTTCGGCATGTGCTCGGGGTTGCTGTGCTGCACCCACACGACGTCGACGCCGGCCGCGCGGGCCTTGTCGACGAGGGTCGCCACGTTGGCGACGACCTCGTCGCGGTTGTGGGCGTGGTTCACCACGCCGTTCTGCACGTCGATCACGAGCAACGCGGTGTTGGGGCGGTTCGCCAGAGTCGTCACGCGGGCCAGCTTAAGCCTCGTCATCGGGTGTGCAAGGGCGCTGAAGTCGGGTGTGGACGGCCGCACGCGTGCGGCTCAGCGGGAACGCAGGCGGCGCAGCATTCTGGCGTCTTCGAAGCCGACGTTGCGCGCTGCCGTCTCGACGGTGGCGCCTTGGCCGATCAGGTGTTCGGCGCGTTCGACTCGCAGCGCTTGCTGGTACTTCAACGGCGTCATGCCCGTGGCACGGCCGAACAGGCGCGTCACGGTTCGTTCGCTGCACCCGGCGGCCACGGCGAGTTCGGCCAGCGACAGGCGGTCCGTCAGGCGCGACTCGATGACGTCTTGGATGCGGTGCACGGTTTCGTTGATGTGCGAGCGGTGTCGCAGCAGCACGCTGGCTTGTTGGTCGTCACCGTTCCTGCGCGCGTAGACGACCATCGTGCGTGCGATGGCGGCGGCGACCAACGGGCCGTGGCGCACGGCCACCAGATGCAGCGCCAGGTCGATGCCGCTTGCGATGCCGGCGGACGTCACGACGCGGTTGTCTTCCACGAACAGGACATCGCGCACGACTCGTGCGGCTGGGTAGCGGCGTGCCAGTTCGTCCTGCAGTTCGTGGTGTGTGGTGCAACGGCGGCCATCGAGCAGACCGGCACGCCCCAAAATCTCTGCACCGGCACACACACTCGCCACCGTGCCGCCGCTGGCGTGGTGCGTGCGCAACCACTCCAACGCGCGTGTGCTCAGCGGGCCGGTTCCGACGATTTTCGGCGAACGCCAGCCCGGCACGAACACGAGGTCGTGCACGTCTAGAGAGGGCAACGACGGCGACGTGCCCAGCGGCACGCCCTGATGGCTGAGCACGGAGTCCGAGTCGCCCACGTAGGACAGCTCGTAGCCGTCCACGAGGTCGGCCGCGCTGGAGAACACCTGCGCCGGCCCCGCGAGGTCGAGCAGGTGCACTCCAGGTACGAGCAGGAAGACGACTCTGGTCACGATCCGGTCAGCGTAGCGACATCCGAGATCCGCGCGAACCGGCCCGCCAGCACGTACTCCGTGCGCTCGATGATCTCCTCGACGCCGAGCACCTTGCCGGTCTGCCAGTGCGGCAACGGCGTGGTGGCGGTCGCGTCCGTCACGAACGTCATGTCGAACCCGAGGTCCGAGCCGACGCGGGTGGTCGTCTCGCAGCACTGCTCGGTCCTGATGCCGCTGATCAGCAGCTCGCGCACGCCGTGCTGGGTCAGCGTCTGCTGCAGGTTCGTCGTGGTGAACGCGTTGTGCGACGTCTTGGTCAGGATCTGCTCGTCGTCCAGCGGCTTGAGGCCGTCGATCAGCCGCACGTGCCCGAGCGCGGGGTCGAACACGCCGCCGGTACCGGGCTCGGAGTGCAGCACCCACACCACGAGGTCGCCGGCGTCACGGGACATGTCGACCAGCTGGTTCACCTTGCCGACGATGTCCGGGTTGGACGTCTCCGCCCAGTTGGGGCGCTGGCGGAACGACTCCTGCACGTCGATGACGATCAATGCTCGCTTCATGACCACCAGCCTCGCCGGAACCGGGGCGGGCGGACAGGCACGACCAGGACGTACAACGGACGGATCCGGTCACCGTGACAAGATCGAGACGTGGGAACTGTGACGATCTTGTCCGTCGCGGGTTTCCGCGCGCCTCAGAGCGGACGACGGCCCGCGAACCCCAGATCGGCCCGGTGGTACCAGCCGAGTTCGCGATCGCCCTCCAGCCAGCACAACAGCACCGAGACACCGTCCATCGACGACGGGAAGTCGACCAGCAACGGCGCGAAGCCCTTCAGCTCGGCACCGGTCTGCTGGACGGACTCCATCAGCTCGTCCAGCCGGGCCTGCGCGGCCTTGAACTCCGGCAGGCCGCCCAGCGACGAGGAACCGGCGGCGAGTTCGGCCGCGTCGGCGCGCAGGCGGACGATCTCGTCCAGGACCGGCAGGAGCCGGGCGAGTTCGGCCTTGGCTTCGTCGACGGTGAACAGATCCACGCCGCCAAGGCTGGCACAGTGGCGGGAATGACGTGGCGACTGGGTGACCTGACCGTGAACCGGATCGGCTTCGGCGCGATGCGTCTGCCGCAGCTGGGAGCCGCGCTGGACCCGAAGGCCGAACCGCGGGACCGCGCGCAGGCGATCGAGGTGCTTCAGAGGGCGGTCGAACTCGGCGTCAACCACATCGACACCGCCGCGTTCTACTTCTCCGCCACGAGGTCCGCGAACGAGCTGATCAACAGCGCGCTCTCGCCGTACCCGCGGGACCTGGTGATCGTCACCAAGGTCGGCCCGAGCCGCACGCCGCAGGGGGAGTGGCTGCCGCTCGCGACGCCGGCCCAGCTGAGGGGGCAGGTCGAGGAGAACCTGCGGCAGCTCGGCCGCGACCACCTCGACGTGGTGAACCTGCGGGTCAGCGGGCTGGACGACATCTCAGGCCACTTCGAGCAGCTCGCGTGGCTCCAGCAGGACGGGCTGATCCGGCACCTCGGGCTGTCCAACGTCCGGCCGCACCACCTCGACCAGGCGCAACGGATCGCGGAGGTCGTGTGCGTGCAGAACTCGTACGGGCTGGGGCATCACCCGGAGCAGGACGAGTTCGTTGGCGTGTGCGGTGAACGCGGAGTCGCGTACGTGCCGTTCTTCGCGCTCACCGGGGCCGCGAAGGAGGCCGGCGGCCAGCAGGAGGACGACGAGGTCACCGAGATCGCGCACGCCCACGACGCCTCACCCGCGCAGGTCAGGCTGGCCTGGACGCTCGCCAGAGGGCCGCACGTGCTGGTCATCCCCGGCACCGGCGACCCGGAACACCTGGAGCAGAACGTCAGGGCGGGCGAGCTCCGGCTCACCCCCGAGGAGCTCACCCGCCTCGACGCGCTGCACCTCAACGGCGGTTGATCCGGCTGAACAACCAGGTGGCCCAGCCGAAAGCCGCCACCAGCAGCCCGCCCGACCACGCCAGCGCGAGCCAGCCGGAGGTGGCGGGCTGCCCGGTCAGCAACGCCCGCACGGTCTCGATGACCGGCGTGATCGGCTGGTGCTCGCTGACCACCCGCAGCACCGCGGGCATCGTGTCGACGGGCACGAAAGCGCTGCTGAGGTACGGAATGAACAGCATGAAGAAGCCCAGCAGGCTGGCGGACTCGACGGTCCGCGCGATCACGCCGAAGCCCGCCGCGAGCCACGACAGCGCCAGCACGTAGAGCAGCAGCAGTCCCAACGCCAGGACCCAAGAGACGATCGAAACCGACGGCCGGAAGCCCATCAGCAGGGCGACCAGCACGACGGCGGACGTGGCCACGGCGTTGCGGGCGACGGACGCGGTGACGTGGCCGGTGAGCACGGCGAAGCTGCTGACCGGCATGGAGCGGAAGCGGTCGATCACGCCCTTCTTCATGTCGTCGGCGACGGCCATGGAGGTGGAGCTGGCGCCGTAACCGGTGCACAGCACCAGGATGCCGGGCACCACGTAGTCCACATAGGACTCCACGTGCCCGATCGCGCCGCCGAAGACGTACACGAACAGCGCCATCATCAGCACCGGCAGCATGATGGCCATGATCACGAGGTCGAGGTTGCGGCGGCTCAGCCGGATGCTGCGGCCGGCCATGGTCAGCGACGCGGTCATGCGGCCACCGCCGTCAGTGAGGTGAAGACGTCGTCCAAGGTCGGCCGGTGCGTGGACACCCGCAACACGCTCACCCGTGCCGCCAGCAGGTCGTCCAGCACTCGATGCAGATGGGTCGCGCTGCCGTCGGACGGCACGCTCAGCATCAACTCGTCGACGGCGCCGCCGACCACGGCCTGTGCGCGCGAAGCGTCCTCGGCAGACCCGAACGAGAGGTCCAGCCGGGTGCCGCCGACCGAGTTCTTCAACGCGTCCGCGGTGCCGTCCGCTACGACGTCCCCGTTGTGCAGCACCACGATCCGGTCGGCGAGGCGGTCGGCCTCCTCCAGGTACTGGGTGGTGAGGAAGATCGTCACGCCGTCGCGCACCAGGTCGCCGATCGCGTCCCACATCGTCGTGCGGCTCACCGGGTCGAGGCCGGTCGTCGGCTCGTCCAGGAACAGCAGTCGTGGCCGTGCGACCAGGCTCATCGCCAGGTCGAGCCGCCGTCGCATGCCACCGGAGTAGGTGCGCACCCGCCGATCCGCCGCGTCGACCAGGTCGAACCGTTCCAGCAGCTCAACGGCCCTGGCGCGGGCGGAACCACGGGCGAACCGGCGCAGCCGCGCGATCATGACCAGGTTCTCGCGGCCCGTCTGCTCCTCGTCCACGGCCGCGTACTGCCCGGTCAGGCTGATCACCCCGCGAACGGCGGCGGCCTCGCGCACCACGTCGAACCCGCAGACCCGCGCGGAACCGCCATCAGGCCTGGTCAGCGTGCTCAGGATGCGGATCGTGGTGGTCTTGCCCGCTCCGTTCGGGCCGAGCAGCGCGAGCACCGAGCCTTCGGCGACTTTCAGGTCGAGCCCGCTGAGCACGGTGTTCGAGCCGTATCTCTTCGTCAGGCCCTCTGTCTCGACGATCATGGAAACCCCCTTTATGCGTACCTCATACGCAAAACCTGAATTAGCGTATGACATACGCATCTGTTTGACTAGAGGTATGAGATCTGGACGGGCATGAAGAGGGGGCGCAAACCGTCCATCGACGCCGCCGACATCACGCGGGCCGCCATCGCGGTCGCGGACGCCGAGGGGCTCGCCGCGGTGTCCATGGCACGCGTCGCGCAGGAGCTGGGCAACGCGACGATGGCCCTCTACCGGCACGTGAAGAGCAAGGACGAACTGCTCGCGTTGATGTGGGACTCGGCGATGGAGGAACCGCCTCCGCTGCCGGACGGCGAGTGGCGCGACAAGCTCGGGTTCTGGGCGAAAGCGGTGCTCACGGCCATCCGCAGGCGCCCGTGGTTCCTGCAGATCCCGATCAGCGGCCCGCCGGTCGGCCCGAAGAACCTCGCCTGGCTCGACAGTGCTCTCAGCGCCCTCGAAGGCACGCCGCTGGGGCCGGGGGAGAAGATCGGCGTCGTGATGGGCCTGTCGACCTTCGTGCAGGGGGAGGCGCGGCTGAGCTTCACACTGTCCCAGGGCTTCGAGGAGAACCCGGCCCAGTTCAACCACCAGTACGGGCAGACGCTGCGCGAGGTGGTCGACCCGCGCGAAATGCCCTCGCTCGCCGCGGTCATCGAGGCCGGCGTGTTCGACCTGGACGACGTCCTCGACGTCGGGGACATCGGGGCGGACTTCGACTTCGGCCTGCGGTTGTTCCTGGAAGGCGTCGCGGGACACATCAGGGGGCGCGAGTGACCTACGCGGCGATCATCCTCACCGGCGGCAAGGGCGAGCGGCTCGGCGGCGTCGACAAGGCCGCACTGTCCTATCGGGAAGCGACCCTGCTCGACCACGTGTTGTCCGTTGTGGATGATGCGGCGCAGATCGTCGTGGTGGGACCGGAGAAGGACCTCCCGAACGTCATCTGGGCCCGCGAGGACCCGCCCGGCGGCGGTCCGCTCGCCGGACTGGCCGCGGGTCTCGCGAAGATCACCGAGGACTGGGTGGCGGTCCTCGCCGTCGATCAACCCGGCCTCACCAGCGACACCATCGCGAGGCTCAGGGCAGCGGGTGCCAACGCGGTGCTCAAAGACGACCGCACGCAGTGGCTGATCGGCGTCTGGAACACCGCTGAACTGCGCGAAGCCCTCCCCGAAGACCCACGCGACCTGCCGTTGCGCAAGACTCTCCAGCGGCTCGACCCGGTGGAGGTGTCCGCTTTGCCCGGTGAGGCGCGCGACGTCGACACCCCCGCCGACCTGGACACCCTTCACAGCGGTTGAACAGGCGACGAGCAAGACTGTTCCACTATCGGTAAAACCCTGTTTTGCATGGAGGCCCGCACGTGACCGAGCCCGCCGCCGAGGCAACGCCGAACGCATCGGCGCCCGTCACCCCGGCTCGTGACGCCCAGCTGCTCGAACGCACCGTGTTCGAGGTGAAGCGGGTGATCGTCGGCCAGGACCGGCTCGTCGAGCGGATGCTCGTGGGTCTGCTGGCCAAGGGCCATCTGCTGCTCGAAGGTGTGCCGGGTGTCGCGAAGACGCTCGCCGTCGAGACGTTCGCCCGCGTTGTGGGCGGCTCGTTCTCGCGCGTGCAGTTCACGCCGGACCTGGTGCCCGCCGACATCCTCGGCACCCGCATCTACCGCCAGTCCAGCGAGGCTTTCGACACCGAGCTCGGCCCGGTCGTCGCGAACTTCGTGCTGGCCGACGAGATCAACCGCGCGCCCGCCAAGGTGCAGTCGGCGATGCTCGAGGTCATGGCCGAACGGCACGTGTCCATCGGTGGCAGGACGTTCCCGATGCCGAACCCGTTCCTGGTGCTGGCGACGCAGAACCCGATCGAGAACGAGGGCGTGTACCCGCTGCCGGAAGCGCAGCGCGACAGGTTCCTGTTCAAGATCCAGGTCGAGTACCCGACCGCCGAGGAAGAGCGCGAGATCGTCTACCGCATGGGCGTCGAGGCGCCGGTGCCGAGCCAGGTCCTCTCGCCCGAGGAACTGGTGCGCCTGCAGGGCGTGGCGTCGCGCGTCTTCGTCCACCACGCGTTGGTCGACTACGTGGTGCGCCTGGTGATCGCCACCCGCGCGCCGGGCGAGCACGGCCTCACCGACGTCGCCGGCTGGGTCGCCTACGGTGCCTCGCCGCGTGCGTCGCTGGGCATCATCGCCGCCGCGCGTGGCCTCGCGCTCGTGCGCGGCCGTGACTACGTGCTGCCGCAGGACGTCGTGGACGTCGTTCCGGACGTGCTGCGACACCGCCTGGTGCTCTCGTACGACGCGCTGGCCGACGGTGTGCCGATCGACCACATCATCACCCGCGTGCTGCAGATCGTGCCGTTGCCGCAGGTGTCGGCCCGCCCGCAGCAGCCGGTTCCGGCTGGTAGGCAGTGAGCAGGGACAAGACCGCCGAGGAGCGCCCGTCGTGGGCGCCGCCCGTGCTGTCCGGCGTCCGCATGGAGGCCGCGCTGCGCATGCTGGAGCTCGACGTCCGGCGGCGCCTCGACGGCCTGTTGCAGGGCAACCACCTCGGCCTGGTGCCGGGGCCGGGTTCCGAGCCGGGTGAGGCGCGGGCCTACCAGCCCGGCGACGACGTGCGGCGGATGGACTGGGCGGTCACCGCCCGCACCACCGTGCCGCACATCCGGGAGACGGTCGCCGACCGCGAGCTGGAGACGTGGATGGCGATCGACCTGTCGCCGTCACTCGACTTCGGCACCGCGGCCTGCGAGAAGCGCGACCTGGTCATCGCCGCCACGGCGGCGGTCGCACACCTGACGCGCGGCGGCGGCAACCGCATCGGCGCGGCCGTGTCGACGGGCGCGGACAACCTGCGGATCCCGGCCCGCGGTGGACTCGCCCACGCCCGCGGGATGATCCGCAAGATCGCCGAGATCCCGCGCGCCGCCGAGGGCACGCGCGGTGACCTGGCCGCACTGCTGGAGCAGCTGCGCCGCCCGCCGCGCCGGCGTGGACTGATCGTGGTGGTCTCGGACTTCCTCGGCGGCGTGGAGTGGCAGCGGCCGTTGCGTGCCCTGTCCGCACGGCACGAGCTCGTGGCCATCGAGGTCGTCGACCCGCGTGACGTCGACCTGCCGGAGGTCGGCACCGTCGTGCTGTCCGACCCGGAGACCGGGCGGCAGCGCGAGGTGACCGCGTCCGCGTTGCTGCGCAAGGAGTTCAACGCGGCGGCCGCGGAACACCGGGCCGAGGTGGCGTCGGGGCTGCGGCGCGCGGGCGCCGGGCACCTGGTGCTGCGGACCGACTCGGACTGGATCGCGGACACGGTTCGTTTCGTGGTGGCGCGCAAGCGCCGCTGGTCTGGGGGTGTCGCGTGAGCTTCTCGAACTTCGTCGCCCCGTGGTGGTTCCTGCTGCTGGTCGCCGTCGCGCTGCTGGCCGCTGGTTACGTGGTGGCGCAACGGATGCGGCGCAAGAGGGTGCTGCGGTTCACGAACCTGGAGCTGCTGGAGAAGGTCGCGCCCAAGCGGGAACGCTGGTCGCGGCACGTTCCGGCGGCGTTCCTGCTGGCCGCCCTGGCGTTGCTGACCGTGGCGCTGGCCGGCCCGACGTCCGAGCAGCGGGTGCCGCGCAACAGGGCGACGGTGATGCTCGTGGTCGACGTGTCGCTGTCGATGAAGGCGACGGACGTGAAGCCGTCACGGCTGGAGGCCGCGCAGGTGGCCGCCAAGTCGTTCGCCGAGGGCCTCACACCGGGCATCAACCTGGGCCTGATCTCGTTCGCCGGCTCGGCCACCGTGCTGGTCGCGCCGACGACCGACCGGGCCGCGGTCACGCAGTCGATCGACGGGCTCAAGCTCGCCCAGTCGACCGCGACCGGTGACGCGCTGGCGGCCGCGATCGCGTCGATCGACTCGTTCGGCAAGGTCGTCGGTGGCGCCGAGGGACCGCCGCCCGCCCGCATCGTGCTGATGACGGACGGCAAGGAGACGGTCGGCACCCGGAAGGCGTTCGACGTGGCCGAGGACTCCAAGAAGGCCGGGATCCCGATCTCCACGATCTCGTTCGGCACCGAGGACGGCGTGGTCGACATCGAGGGCCGGCAGCAGTCCGTGCCGGTCGACGACGACGCGATGAAGGAGATCGCGAAGATCTCCGGCGGCGAGTTCTTCAAGGCGGCGTCGGCCGAGGAGCTGCGCCGGGTCTACGACACGCTCGGCGAGCAGATCGGCTACGAGAAGAAGCAGGCGGACGCGTCGAAACCGTGGCTGTTGCTCGGCACGATGACAGCGATGTTCGCGGCCGCCGCGGCTCTGTTGCTCGGTCAGCGCCTGCCGTAGATCAGCTCGACCACACCCGTTCCGAACGCCCTGGTGCTCTTGAGTGCCAGGGCGATCGGCTTTGTGAAGAACGGCGTGCCCCCGCCGATCGCGACCGGGTTCAGGTAGAGCCGGACCTCGTCGATCAGGTCGTGCTCGAAGAACGACCCGACCAGCTGCGCGCCGCCGGCCATGCTGTCGCCGGGCAGCGCCCTCAGCTCGTCCGGGTCGATCTCGCGCTTGACGGTGGTGTTCCACGCCGTTGTCTCCAGCGTCCGCGAGTAGACGATCTTGGGCATCTCCCGCCAGATCCGGCCGAAGTCGTGCATGGGTTTCGGCCACTCCGGGTGGTCGTCGGTGTGCGGCCACGCTTCGAGCATCGTCTCGTGGTTGCGGCGGCCGTCGATGAACCGGCTCATCCGCGCGAGCTCGGTGTTGAAGTACTCGTGCATCTCGTCGTCGACGAGGTGCCAGCTGATGTCGTGATCGGGCCCTTCCATGAACCCGTCCAAGGAGATCGACGCCATCGTGATGATCATCCGTGGAGCCTCCGGTATTCCGTTGCGGCGCCTGGGTGCAGTGGCACTTTGCCCGTGTCGATGAGACTGCGCACGTCGAGATACTGCGTGCCGAGGGCCTGCTCCGGCACGAGTTCCGCGGCCTTGGCGACCAGCAGCCGCACCACGGCGCTCGCGTAGTCGTCGCTGAGGTCCGGCCGGCACACCAGCAGGTTCGGCGTGCCGATCGTCGGGACGTCGACCGGCGAGCCGTACACGCCCATGCGGACGTCGACGCGTTCGTAGACCTTGCCGTAGTCCTGGCGCAGGCGCGGCAGGAAGGTGTCGAGCGGCAGCAGCCTGATGCCGCTCGCCTTGTCGAGTTCGGGGGTGGGGACGCCGCCGGACCACAGCAGTGCGGCGATCTCGCCTGCTTTCAGGGCGTCGACGGCGTTGCGCAGCGGATAGTGCTCTTCCTGCACGCCCAGCGCGAGGCGTTCACCTTGGAGCGCGGCACCGGATCCGGCGGCGCCGAGGGACACCGGTTTGCCGATGAGGTCGGCGGCGGAGCGGTAGGGCGAGGAGGCCAGCACGACGAGCTGTAAATAGTTCTCGTAGACGCGGCCCAGCGCTACGAGGCCGGACTCCATGTGGGCGCTGTCGCTCAGGGTCAGGCCGATGTCGGCGGTGCCTTCGCGGAGGTGTTTGAGGTTGTCGGCGCTGCCGCCGGTCTGGATCGGGGTGATGGTCAGCGGGCTGGGGGAGAGGCGGGAGAGCAGGGCGGCGAAGTCGTTGTAGAAGCCGCCGGGTTCGCCGCCGGCGATCTTGATGGTGCCGCTGGGTTCGGGACCGCTGCAGGCGGTCAGCGCGAGAAGGCCTACCACGAACGTTCGTCGTTTCACAGCAGCGGCTCCCTCGGCAGTTCCACCGTCACCACCAGGCCGCCGTCCGTGTGCAACGTCAGCGTGCCGTCGTGCGCCGTGACGATCCGGTCCGCGATCGCCAGCCCCAGGCCGGTCCCGCGTTGTGAGTCGTCGCCGCGCCAGAACCGTTCGGTGGCGCGGTCGATATCCTTTTTGGACAGACCTGGGCCGTTGTCCCGCACGGTCAGCGTCGCCCGGTCGCAGATCACCGTGATCTCGGAGCCGCCGTACTTGATGGCGTTGTCCAGCAACACGTCCAGCACCTGGGCCAGGTCCGACACGGCGCATCGCACCAGGCCCGGCGTCCAGTCGTCGACGGTGATGGTCACGCCCGCCGAGCTGGCGGCGGCTCGCCACGCGTCGACGCGGTCGTGCGCCACGACCTGGAGATCCGCGAGTTCGGGTTCCACGCCGCCCGCCGCGCGTTCGGTGGCGGTGCTCTCGGCTGAGGCCAAAGCCAGAAGCCCGTCCAGCAGCGACTCCAGGCGTTCGACCTCGGTGAGCAGGGAACCGTTCTGCGGCAGCATGTCCACTCGAAGACGCAGTGCCGCCATCGGGTTGCGCAGCTGGTGCGAGGCGTCGGCGATCAGGCGTCGTTGCTGGTCGGCGGCTTCGGCCACGGCGTCGGACATGCGGTTGAACGACTCCGACAACGCCCGCAGTTCGGCCGGTCCCGCGGTGTCGGCGACGTGCGTGCGCCGTTGGCCCTCGGCGACCGCACGGACGCCCCGGTCGAGTTCCTTGAGGGGGCGCAGCAGCCAGCGGGCGACGACCAGGGCGAGCAGGACGCACGCGCAGGCCGCCAGCAGAGCACCTGCCAGCACGATCGCCCACCGCCGTGCCACGTCCAGAGCGGCGACCCGCGTCGAGGCTCGCATGACCACGGCGCCCGCCACCTTGGTGCCGGTGCCGACGGGGCGGGCGAACAGGACGTCGCCGCCGCTCCAGGGCATCACGGTCGGCACGGGCGCGGCGGGCTGGTTGCGCAGCGCGGCGTCGATCTGCGCGGACACCTCGGCGATCTTCATGCCGGCCTCGACGACGGGCTCGCCCGCCGCGTTGACGACCACGACCTCCTCGCCGTAGACCTCGTTGTGCCGCAACGCCTCCGACACCACGACGTCGGCGGGCAGGGTGGCGAAGCGGTCCATGTCGGCCGTGCGGCTGATCACGAACTGCTGGGTGCGCTCGGACGCGGTGCTCATCAGCAGTGGGAAGGCGAACGCGGTGACAGCCGACAGTGAGAAGAGCAGCAGCACCAACAGAAGCCGTTGCCGCATCTATTCACCGAGCCGGTAGCCGAAACCGCGGATCGTGTGCAGCAGCCCCGGCCGGTCGAGCTTGGCGCGCAACTGCGTGAGATGCACGTCAAGCGTCCGTGACACCGCCACGAACGCGTTGCCCCACACCTCGTCCATCAGCTGCTGCCGGCTGACCGCCGTGCCAGGCCTGCGCGCGAGCACCGCCAGCACGTCGAACTCCTTGGTGGTCAACGAGATCTCGCGCCCGCCGACCACGACCTGACGGCTCTGCAGGTCGATCTCCACATCGGACACCCGCACGACGTCGTCCGGCTCCTGCGACCGCGCCGCACTCCTGCGCGCCACCGCGTCGATCCTGGCGAGGAGTTCGGCCAGCCGCACCGGCTTGACCAGGTAGTCGTCCGCGCCCAGCCGCAACCCGCGCACGACGGTCCGTTCGTCGCCACGAGCGGTCAGCACGAGCACAGGCACCGGGTCGATCTTGCGGAGCTTGCGCAGCACCTCCAGGCCGTCCTGGTCGGGCAGGCCGAGGTCCAGCAGCACCACGTCGGCGTCGCGGTGGGCGATCAACGCGTCGGCGCCCCGGCGCACGCGGGAAGGCCGGTGCCCGTTCGCCCGCAGTGCCTCCACCAGGGCGTCCGCGACGCCGTCGTCGTCTTCGACCAGCAGCACCCGCATTCGAGCAGTATCGGCCATGACGACTGTTTCCTGCGCGTGGCGACGCGCCTAAGTGACTGTAAAGATGCCTCTGCCCAGGTTGTGAGGGGTGTCGTCGCGCCGAGATGGTGTCGGGCATGACAGTGGTTCAGGAGAAACGCGCCGAACGCCGAGTGGTGGCGAACGTGCTGCGCGGATCAGTCGGGAACTTGATCGAGTGGTACGACTGGTACGCGTACACCGCGTTCAGCATCTACTTCGCGGCCGCGTTCTTCCCGAAGGGTGACCAGACCGCGCAGCTGCTCAACACCGCGGCCGTGTTCGCCGTCGGCTTCCTCATGCGACCGCTGGGCGGCTGGCTGCTCGGCCGCTACGCCGACCGGCACGGCCGCCGCGCCGCGCTGACGTTGTCGGTCACGTTGATGGCTTTCGGTTCGCTGATCATCGCGTTGACGCCGTCGTACGCGACGATCGGTGTTGCGGCGCCGGTGTTGCTGGTGCTCGCGCGGCTGCTGCAGGGGCTGTCGGTCGGCGGTGAGTACGCGACGTCGGCGACCTATCTGTCCGAAGTGGCCTCTCCCGCGCGCCGCGGTTTCTACTCCAGTTTCCAGTACGTGACGCTGACGGCCGGTCAGCTGGTGGCGCTGGGCGTGCAGATCGTGTTGCAGCAGTTCCTCTCCAGGACCGAGATGATGGAGTGGGGCTGGCGGATCGCGTTCGTCATCGGGGCGACCGGCGCGATCATCGTGATGTGGCTGCGCCGCGGGATGGACGAGTCGGAGAACTTCGAGAAGCAGAAGGAGAACCCGGAGAAGGGCACCTTCAGGGCGTTGCTGAAGCACCCCAAGGAATGCCTGCTCGTGGTCGGCCTGACGCTGGGTGGCACGGTCGCGTTCTACACGTTCACGACCTACCTGCAGAAGTTCATGGTGAACACCAGCAAGATCGACGCCGCGACGGTCAGCTGGATCAACTTCGCCGCGCTGCTGGTGTTCGTGGTGCTGCAACCGGTCGCGGGCGCGCTGTCCGACCGGATCGGCCGCCGTCCGCTGCTGCTCGGGTTCGGGGTGCTTGGCACGCTGGCCACGGTGCCGCTGCTGTCGACTCTGGCGAAGACCTCCGAGGCGTTCCCGGCGTTCCTGCTGATGCTCGGCGGGCTGGTGATCGTCACCGGCTACACGTCGATCAACGCGATCGTGAAGGCAGAGCTGTTCCCGACGAACATCCGAGCTCTCGGGGTGGGCCTGCCGTACGCGCTGACCGTGGCGATCTTCGGTGGCACTGCCGAGTACGTGGCGTTGTGGTTCAAGCAGGCCGGTATGGAGTCGGTGTTCTTCTACTACGTCGCCGGGTGCGTGCTGATCTCGTTGCTGGTGTACGGGTTCATGCGCGAGACGTCGAAGGACTCGGTGCTGGACCGCGACTGACAGGCCCGCGGAGGGCGATCTTGCGGCGACCGCCCTCCGCCTCCTCACGTCAGCAGACCTCGTTGGTGAAGCCCGCACCCCCGCCGGACACCGTGCCATACGCCATGGTGCAGAACTGCAGCGTGTTCGCGCCGTTGGACCACACCTCCTGCTGTCCGCGTGAGCCGCTGTTCTCGTCGATGCCGCCGTCACCCCTGGTGATGGTGACGGCGGCGATGAAGTTGCCGTGACTTGCCTTCCACGAGTCCCAGACGTAGATGTAGCCCCAGTTCTTGCCGCAGCCCTTGAACTGCTTCACCGAGGCGACGGTCGCGCTGCCCGACTTGATGTACTTGGTGGAGCCGATCTTCGTGACACCGCTCGGGCACTTCGGGTTCGTCTCGGCGTGCGCCGACCCCGTGAAGGTGAGCGCGATCGCGGCGGCCGCGAGCACGGTCGCACTGAGCTTCTTCATGGTCAGCAACGCTCCTCGGTCTCGGCACCGTCGCTGTAGGAGGAGGCCACGATGGAGCCGTACCCCTTGGTGCACTTGTCCAGTGTGTCCGTGCCGTACGACCACAGTTCCTGCTTGTTCTCGACGCTGTTGTAACCGCTCGGGAACTCGGCGCCGCGGACCTGGACACCGGCGTAGAGCCGGTAGGTGCGGTGGTTCGCACGCCAGGAGTCCCAGACGTAGACGTAGCCCCAGTTCTTGTCGCAGCCCTTGAACTGCTTGACCGAGGCGATGGTCGTGCTGCCGCTCTTGAGGTACTTGGTGGCGCCGATCTGCGTGACGCCACTGGGGCACGACGGGTTCGTCTCGGCCTGCGCGGACCCCGTGAAGGTCATCGTGATGGCCGCGGCCGCCAGCACGGCGGCGCCAATCCTTCTCTGCATGCGCACGACACTGGCCGGGTGTGGTTAGTCAGCGGTAAATGTCCATCAGGGTGGCGAGCGCGGTGGCCAGGTGGACCGGCTCGCGGTCGGTGGTGTGGCGGATCTGGGTCCGGCAGCTGAACCCGTCGGCGAGCACCAGCGCGTCCTCGCCGGCCCTCAGCGCGGGCAGCAGGTCCTGCTCGGCGCACGCGATCGACACGTCGTAGTGGCCCTGCTCGAACCCGAAGTTGCCGGCCAGGCCGCAGCAGCCCTCGACGATCCGCGGCCGCAGACCTGCCTTGGTCATCGCCTCGCGGTCCGGGTCGAAACCGAGCTCCGCGTACTGGTGGCAGTGGGTCTGAACGACGGCCTCGCGCTCGCCGGGCAGTCGCGGCAGCCGGGGTTCGACGTGCGAGGCGAACGTCCGGGTGGCCTCCGCGAGCGCGTGCACGGCCGGATCGTTCGACAGCTTCGGGGCCTCGGTCTTCAGGAACGCCGTGCAGCTCGGTTCCAGGCCGATCACCGGAACGCCCTGGCTGGTCCACGGGAGCAGCGCCCGCGCGGCGCGTTCGACGACCCGGCGGGCCTTCGGGAGCTGGCCGGTCGAGTGCCACGTCAGTCCACAGCAGACGTTCGCGGACGGGATCTCGACGCGGTTTCCCAGGTGCGCCAGCACGTTCGCGGCGTCGAGGCCGATGCCCGGCTCGAAGAAGTTCGTGAACGTGTCGGGGAACAGCAGCACCGGATCGCCCTCGCCGAGCGGGTGCAGCTGGCGGACCAGCGAGGTGGTCTGGGTGGGCAGCGCGCGTTCCGGCGTGATCCCGGCGAACCTGCCGAACTTCGCCGTGAACCTGTTGACCAGCCCATACTTCAGCCACGTCGGCAGCCAGCCCATCGCGTAGTGCGAACGTGGTCGCAGACGCCCCTTGTAGTGCTCGTGCAGGAACTCCGCCTTGTAGCTCGCCATGTCGACGTCGACCGGGCAGTCGCGTTTGCAACCCTTGCAGCCCAGACAGAGGTCCAGCGCCTCGGCGACCTCGGTAGAACGCCAGCCGTCCTTGATCACGTCACCCGCGAGCATCTCGAACAACAGGTGTGCGCGGCCGCGAGTCGAGTGCTTCTCCTCGCGAGTGACCCGATAGCTCGGGCACATCACGCCACCCTTGGTGTTGAGGCATTTGCCGACACCCACACACCGCCGTGTGTCGCTCGCGAACTCCGCACGCGTCGGAATCTTCGGGGGAGCGACGAGAATCCGCAGGTCGTCGTCGAGCTTGAGCGGCTCCACGATCCGGCCGGGGTTCAGCAGATTCCCCGGATCGAATGCGTGCTTGAAGTCCCGGAACGCCCTGATCGCCTCGGGCGGGTACATCCGGCTCAGCAGCTCGGACCGCGCCTGCCCGTCACCGTGCTCGCCGGACAGGCTGCCGCCGTGGCTGACCACGAGATCGGCGGCGTCCTCCAGGAACGCGCGATGGCCCTGCGCCAGGTCGAAGTCGATGCGGACGTGCAGGCAGCCCTCGCCGTAGTGGCCGTAGGTGATGCCGCGCCGGCCGTACCGCGCCAGCAGCTGGTCGAACTCGCGCAGGTAGGTGCCGAGGCGCTCCGGCGGAACGGCCGCGTCCTCCCAGCCCGGCCACGCCTCACCGCCGTCGGGCATGCGGGTCGCGAGCCCGGCACCGTCCTCGCGGATCCGCCACAACGCCCGCTGCCGCGCCGGGTCGTGGATGATCATCGAGTTCTTGGTGATCTTGGCAACACGTTCGGGATGATCTTCGACCTCGACGAACAGCCAGCTGCGGCCCTCCGGCAGGTCGGGACGCACGCGGACGTTGCGCACCAACGCCTCGTCGATGCCCTCGACCGCGAGCGCGTCCTCGATCTGGGTGACCTGGTCGGCGGCGTCGTAGGTGTCCGCGAACCCCAGCACGACCAGGACGCGGCGTTCGGGGCGGCGGACCAGCTTCAGCTCCGCGCCCAGCAGCACGACGCAGGTGCCCTCCGTGCCGACGAGCTGCTGGGTGAGTGTCGGGGCGTCCAGGGCGTACCCGCTGACCCGGCGGCTGAGCCGCGGAAACCAGGCCGGGTCGAAGACGGGCAGGTCGAACGCGGGCGGGTTCGCCGTCTCGAACGTGCGGCCGTCCGCCGTGAGCACGTGCAGGTTCGCGACGTTCTCGCTGGTCTTGCCCCACTTCACCGAGTGCGCGCCGCACGCGTTGTTGCCGATCATCCCGCCGATCGTGCAGCGCGAATGCGTCGACGGGTCCGGCCCGAACAGGTGATCGCCGGCCTGGGCGTTCACCCGGTCCAGCACCGCGCCGGGCTGCACGAGCGCCCGGTCGCCGGAGATCTCGATCGCGTTCAGGTAGCGGCTGAAGTCGATCACCAGGCCGGTGCCGCACGCGTTGCCCGCGATGGACGTTCCGGCGCCACGGCTGGTGATCGGCACGCGGTGTTCCGCGGCGATCCCGACGGCCGCGACCACCGCGTCCGTCGTGCGTGGACGGACGACGACCCGTGGCACGTGCCGGTAGTTCGACGCGTCCGCCGAGTACAGGGCCCGGCTCGCGGGGTCGTCGAGGACGTCGCCGTCCACGTCACGGCGGAGTCGGTCGAGAAAGGCCCGCATCACCCGATCATGCCTGGATGGATGTGACATGGCTCCGCCGATGCCGGACTACCTGCCGGTAGCCGATAGCCTCAGCCGGTCAACCAGCAGCGATCGCAGGGAGAGCTAGTGAGTCGGTCCGTTCTGGTCACCGGAGGCAACCGCGGCATCGGCCTCGCGATCGCGCAGGCGTTCGCGGCGCAGGGCGACAAGGTCGCGGTGACGCACCGCGGGTCCGGCGCTCCCGAAGGCCTGCTCGGCGTGAAGTGCGACGTCACGAACTCCGAGGAGATCGACGCCGCGTTCACCGAGGTCGAGGCCGCACACGGCCCCGTCGAGGTCCTGGTCTGCAACGCGGGCATGACGCAGGACACGCTGCTGCTGCGGATGAGCGAGGAGCAGTTCACCCAGGTCGTCGACGCGAACCTGACCGGCGCGTTCCGGTTCGCCCAGCGCGCCTCCCGCGGCATGCTGCGCAAGAAGTTCGGCCGCATCGTCTTCATCTCGTCGGTCGTGGGCCTCACCGGCGGCGCCGGCCAGGTCAACTACGCGGCGTCCAAGGCCGGCATGGTCGGCATGGCGCGCTCGATCGCCCTGGAACTGGGCTCGCGCAACATCACCGCGAACGTCATCGCCCCCGGTTTCATCACCACGGACATGACCGCCGATCTGCCGGAGGCCGTCCGCGACGCCGCGCTGAAGCAGATCCCCGCCGGTCGTTACGGTGCCGCCGACGAGATCGCGCGCGCCGTCACGTTCCTCGCGGCGAACGAGGCCGGCTACATCAACGGTGCCGTGCTGCCGGTCGACGGCGGCCTCGGCATGGGCCACTGAAGCATCGTCCAGACTTCTGTTCTCCGTACTGCGAAAGGGTTGGATCAAGTGACCGGACTGCTCGAAGGCAAGCGACTGCTGATCACCGGTGTCATCACCGACGCGTCGATCGCCTTCCACGTCGCACGCGTCGCCCAGGAGCAGGGCGCCGAGGTCGTGCTGACCGGGTTCGGCCGGATGAGCCTCGTGACGCGCATCGCGCAGCGTCTGCCCAAGCCCGCACCCGTCGTCGAGCTCGACGTGCAGAACCAGGAACACCTCGACACGCTCGCCGACCGGGTGCGTGAGCACGTCGACGGCCTCGACGGCGTCGTGCACGCCATCGGCTTCGCCCCGCAGAGCTGCCTCGGAGCGCCGTTCATGGACGCGCCGTGGGAGGACGTCTCGGTGGCGATGCACGTCTCGGCGTACTCGTACAAGGCCCTGGTGCAGGCCACGCGCCCGTTGCTCTCGCACGGCGCGTCGGTCGTCGGCCTCGACTTCGACGCCCGTCAGGCGTGGCCCGCCTACAACTGGATGGGCGCGGCGAAGGCGGCGTTCGAGTCGATCAACCGCTACATGGCGCGCGACCTCGGCCCGGACGGCATCCGCGTGAACCTGATCTCGGCAGGCCCGGTGCGCACCATGGCCGCGAAGTCCATCCCCGGCTTCGGTGAGCTGGAGAAGATGTGGGGCGAGAAGGCTCCGCTGAGCTGGGACGTCGACGACCCCACGCCGGTCGCGAAGTCCGTCTGCGGCCTGCTGTCCGACTGGTTCCCGGCCACCACGGGTTCGATGGTCTTCGTCGACGGCGGCGTGCACTTCCTCGGTCTCTGACGTCACATCTGTTCGTCATGTGAGGCGATCGGGCGTCTGATTGGATGGAGCGGTGAGTTTCGACGCGCTGCTCTGGCTGTCTTTCGGCGGCCCAGAAGGTCCTGAGGACGTCCGTCCCTTCCTGGAGAACGTGGTTCGCGGACGTGGCGTGCCGCCGGAGCGGCTGGACGAGGTCGAGGCCCACTACCAGCACTTCGGCGGCGTGTCGCCGATCAACCGCCTGAACCTCGAGGCGATCGAGGCCGTCAAGGCCCGTGGTCTCGAGCTGCCGATCTACTTCGGCAACCGCAACTGGCACCCGATGGTCGAGGACACCGTCGCGCGGATGAAGGCCGACGGTGTGCGCAGGGCCCTGGTCTTCCCGACGAGCGCGTACGGCGGCTACTCCGCGTGCCGGCAGTACGACGAGGACATCGTGCGGGCGCTGCAGGCCGTGCCGGACGGTCCGGAACTCGTGAAGCTGCGCCAGTTCTTCGACCACCCGCTGTTCATCGGCGCTTTCGCTGATGGCGTTCGTGCCGCGGCTTCTTCTTTGTCCGGTTCTTACCGGCTCGTCTTCACCGCGCATTCGGTGCCGGTGTCCGCGGACAAGGCCGCCGGGCCGGCGTCCGAGGGCGGATACCGCTACTCGCGCCAGGTCGTCGAGGCCTCGCGGCTGGTGGCGGCGGAGCTGGGCGTCACCGAGTACGACGTCGTGTGGCAGTCGCGGTCCGGTCCGCCGCAGATCCCGTGGCTGGAGCCGGACATCGTCGACCACATCGACGCCCTGCACGCCAAGGGCGTCACCGGCGTCGTCGTGTGCCCGATCGGGTTCGTGTCCGATCACCTCGAAGTGGTCTGGGACCTCGACACCGAGGCCCGCGACCGCGCCGCCGAGCTGGGCATGGAGTTCGCCCGCGCCGCCACCCCGAACTCGGACCCGCGCTTCTCCGAGCTCGTGGTCGAGCTGGTCGCAGAACACACGGCGGACGCTCCGGTGCGGAAGCTGTCGTCGTTCGTGGCGGCGGGCTGCACCGTGAACGGCGCGCCGTGCGCGCCGTTGTGTTGCGAACCGGCCAAGAGGCCCGCCCGCACCTAGACAGTTGTTTTTCAACGGGCGCAGAATTGGTCGTATGACCAGTTCCGCGGCCGTTGAGGTCACCGGGCTCCGGGTGCGCCGGGGCAAGCGTCTGGTCCTGCGGGACGTGAGCTGCACGATCCCGCGGGGCAGTGTCACCGGCTTGCTCGGCCCGTCCGGCTGCGGCAAGACCACGCTGATGCGCGCGGTCGTCGGCGTGCAGATCGTCGAGTCCGGCGAGGTGACGGTGCTCGGCGCGCCCGCCGGCAGTCCAGGGCTGCGGAACCGGATCGGGTACGCGACCCAGAACCCCGCTGTCTACGCCGACCTCAGCGTGGCCGAGAACCTCCGCTACTTCTGCGCCGTGCTGCGGGCACCCCGGTCCGACGTGCGGCGCGTGATCGAGGAGGTAGGGCTCAGCGGGCACGAGTCGCAGCTCGTGGCGTCGTTGTCCGGCGGTGAGCTGTCGCGGACGAGCCTCGCGGTCGCGTTGCTCGGCAAGCCCGAGTTGCTCGTGCTGGACGAGCCGACGGTCGGCCTCGATCCGTTGCTGCGCGACGAGCTGTGGACGTTGTTCCGGGAACTCGCTGATCGCGGCGTCACGCTGCTCGTCTCCAGTCACGTCATGGACGAAGCCGCGCGGTGTGAACGGTTGTTGCTGATGCGCGACGGCGCGTTGCTGGCCGACGACACCCCGGCCGCGTTGCTGTCGGAAACCGGCACGAGCGACCTGGAACAGGCGTTCCTCACGCTGGTCCGGGCGAAGGAGGCGGCGTGAACACCGCGATCCTGCTGGCCACGACCGCGCGGATCCTCAGCCAGTTCCGCCACGACCGCCGCACCGTCGCGCTGATGGTGCTCATGCCGTCGTTGCTGCTGATCCTGCTGCGGTTCGTCTTCAACTCCGACCAGGCCTTCAGCCGTGCCGCACCGGCCCTGCTGGCGGTCTTCCCGTTCGCGATCATGTTCATCGTCACGTCGATCACGACCCTGCGCGAGCGCACCACGGCCACGCTGGAACGGCTGATGACGATGCCGATGGGCAAGCTGGACCTGTTGTTCGGCTACGCGCTGGCGTTCGGGATCGTGGCGCTGGTCCAGGTGCTGGTGGCGGTCGGGATCTCGCTGACGTGGCTCGGCCTGGAGATCGGCGGCTCGGTGTGGCTGCTCGTGGTCATCGCCGGGCTGGACGCGCTGCTGGGCACGGCGCTGGGCCTGTTCGCGAGTGCCTTCGCGCGCACCGAGTTCCAGGCCGTGCAGTTCATGCCGTTGTTCGTGATGCCGCAGGTGTTGTTGTGCGGGCTGTTCGCGCCACGAGAGGCCATGACGCCCGTGCTGGAGTGGCTGTCGAACGTCATGCCGCTGTCGTACGCCGTTGACGCGCTCACGGCCGTGACGACGTCGTCCGACATCACGGGTGAACTGGTGCGCAACCTCGCGATCGTGGCGGCGTGCGGACTCCTGGCGCTGGTGCTGGGCGCGGTGACGTTGCGCCGGCGCACACCCTGATCACCGGCCCTGAAGGGCTCTGGTGAGCGACTCCTCGGCGCCCTCGGGCAGGGCGCCGTCGTGGTCGAGGGCGTAGCGGACGACGGCGCGGAACTCGTCGCTGAAGCGCGAGTAGTACGGGGTGACCGGACGCAGCCGGGCGTCCTCGACGGCTTTGAGCAGGATGCGGGCGTAGGGGTGTTCGGTGGCGACGCGGCTGTCCTGGTAGACGATGCCGCGGGTGGCGGCCAGGCCTCCTCGTTCGAAGAGGAGCTGCTGGCTGCGAGGGCCGGTGAGGAACTCGATGAGGGCCTGGGCGGCGCGGGGCTTGGTGGACTTGGCGGAGATGGCGAGGTTCTGGCCGCCGAGAACGCTCGGGCCGGGCAGCTGGGCCACCTCGAAGTCGATGCCGGGGCGGCCGGCGGACTCGCCCTGGTTGCCCCGCAGGGTGCGGTGGGCGACGGGCCAGTTGCGCATGAAGACGACCTTGCCATCGCGGAACGCCTGGGTGCTCAGCTGTTCGTTCTGCGCGCGGGAGTCCGGTAACACCACGGGGTTCTGGCCCTTGAGGCCGTCGGCGAGCCAGCGCAGGGCGCGGCGGGTGCGGTCGGAGTCGACGACGACCTTGCCGGTGTCGTCGACGACGTCGCCCTTCTCCGCCCAGATCAGCTCCAGGGCGTTCACCGTCAGACCTTCGTAGTCGGCGAACTGGCCCGTGTAGCCGGCGGTGAGGCGGGCGTCCGGCGCGGCCCGCAGCGCGCGGGTGGAGGTGGTGGCGATGTCGTCGAGGCCGAGCGGGTCCTCCTTGACGATGTCCTTGCGGTAGAAGAGCAGGCCCGCGTCCGTGTTGAACGGCAGCGCCCACAGCACGCCCTGGTAGCGGCAGCTCTCCAGCGGGCGGCGCAGGAACCCGCTGGTGTCCACTGTGGACAGCGGGCGCAGGTAGCCGGACTGGGCGAACTCGGCGGTCCACGTGACGTCGAGGTTGTAGACGTCCGCGTTCTCGGCCTTCTCCCTGGCCCGCGCGACCATCTCGCTGCGCTGGCCGTCCGCCTCCGACGGCAGTTCGACGATCTCCGCGGGTTGTTCGGGATGCTCGGCGTTCCACTGGTTGATCAACGCGCGCCGCTGGCCGCCCTCGCTCTGGTCGCGGCCGCTGAGCACGATCAGCTTGCCCTTCTCCCACTCGGCCGACTCGCGGAACAACGGCTGCACGCCGCTGGTGAACAGGATCGTCAGCACGATGCCGACGGCCACGCCCATCGCGAGCCACGAGCGGTTCGCCCACACCACACCGGGCGGGCCCAGTCTCGGCAGCGCCGCCCACACCCGTCTCAGCCACCTCATCGAGCGCCTCCCCACAGTTCGCGGAACAACGCCGCCAGATCGTCGCCGAGGGTGTCCGTGGTCGAGTCGTGGCAGTCGCCGCCGGACGCGTCGGTGAGCTCGGTCAGCGCGTGCGCCGCACAGCTCGCCTCGCCGACGGCGATCACGAACACCCGGATCCCCTTCTGCCGCACCGCGTTCACCACGTCCTGCCGGGTCTGCGGGCTCGTCGTGTCCTCGCCGTCGGTCAACGCGATCACCGCGCTGATGTGGTTCGCGTCGTTCGTGCCGACCCGGTCGAGGCTGTCGAGGATCGCCTGGTGCAGAGGCGTGCCACCGGCCGGCCGCACGGTGCTCAGAGCGGCGGTCGCGGCCTCCTTGTCACGTCTGCCCAAGGGAATGAGCGGCCGCACAACGGTGTCGTTGAACACCGACAGGCCGTACGTGTCCCTGGCGCCCATCTGCGTGAGGGCTTTGCGCACGCCGTCGACCGCGACGGCGAACCGCGTCTCACCGGTGGCGGTCTGCTCGGCCATCGACCCGGACGCGTCGAGCGTCAGCCAGACCCGGCCGTCCCGCTTGGCCTGCTCGTACTTCTTCCCGAACTCCGCCTGCGCCGCCTCACCGGGTGCGGCCTCGTCGCGGTCGAGCGCCAGGCCCGCCCGCACCCCGAGCTCCTCGCGGAACTCGGCTCCCGCCGCCTGCTTCGCGGGGCGCAGTCCGGCGGCGTTGAGCGCCGTCATCCCCTCCTGCGTGCCGAGCCACGCCTGGAACCGGCTCGCGGGCTCGCGCGCGGCGAGGTTCGACACGTCCGGCGCGTCCCACTCGACGAGGTTCAGCGGGTAGTCGGCGCGGTAGGTGTCCGACGGGTACAGCGCGGTGAGGCACGGCTTCTGCGCGCAGCTGGTCTTGTTGTGCCGCAACAACACCTGCTCGGTCGTGATCGTCGCGGTAGCCGGTTCGAGCCGGTCGGCCTCCTCGACCCGGCGTTCCACGACGGCCGGTTCGAGCGTCTCGTACAGCGCCTGCGTGGCGAGCCTGCCGTCGATCGCCGTCAGCGGGTTCGGCCTGCCGATCGCGATGCCGGTGTTGCCGACCTTGGTGAGCAGGTCGCCCCACTTCTCGGAGGAGTCGGGGACGACGTCCCGCGCGATCGGCGTGGGTACCGCGAGCACGACCGGCGAGAACGCGATCGAGGCTCCCGGCCGGACGGTCACCGCGGACCCGATGCCGCCCGTGCGACGCACCACCTCGTTCGTCTCCGTGGTGGAGTCCGGCAGCCACACGTCGGGGTGCGGCCCGATCTCGCGCAAGTCCGGAGCGGACCACGACGACCGCAACGCGATGGCTCCCCGGTTGCCCGGCGCGGAGAACACGTACAACCGCGCCGTGCGGCACCCGTGGTTCTCCTCCGCCGTGTGCTGCTCGAACTTCCGCGCCACCTCGCCGATCGCGGGCGCCGCGTCCTGCGAAGTGAGCACCCGTACCTCGGTCGGCTGGGGGCACCCGAGCAGCAACACCCGGCCGTAGGCGACCAACGGCGGTGCGGCGACAGCGATCAGCCCGGCCGCGACGACCAGCACGGCCGTGAACACCACCCAGCGCAACCGGATGCGCTTGGCCAGCTGGTTCAACCGGTCGATCGCGGACGCCGACAGCACGAGGAGCGCGGTGCCGATGCCGTAGAGCACCCAGGACTGCCACGTCGCGAGCGCCCCGGTCGCCGTCTGGGACAACAGGTGCCCGGCGACCGCGGCCAGCATGAGGGCGCCCGCGTATCTGGGCGCTGTGCTCGACCGGCGCTGGTCGACGTCCTCCATCCGGCTTCCTCCCCGATCGGCACCCTATGCGGGGGTACCGACAGTTCCGGGGGAGTTGCCTGCTCCGGGGACTGCTACCAGGGGAGAACCACTCGTTTGGATCAGTGCTTGCCGGCGCCGCTGTCCGCCAGCACGCGCACGGCCTCGTCGATCGCCGCGCACCGCGCCCGCCGCACGGCCTCCGACACCGGCCGCAACGCCTCGGTCCGCGCCGACATAGCCGACGCCGACATCGCGCCGCCGGGGGAGTCCGACCTGGCCACCTGCACGATCGCGTCGACCTCGGCGGCCCGTTGCAGCACCCGCAACGCGCGCGGAGGCATCGCGTCCGGCCACGGCAGGTGTGAGTTCGTGGCGGAGAGGTCGGCGATCTCCTTGCGCACGTTCGGCCGGTGCTTGGCCACGTCGAGGGACGCCAGCGCGGCCGTCGCCTCCCGCAGCGCCGCGCTCAGGCCGTGCTCTGCCTCGCCGATCGGGATGTGCTCCAGGCCGTTGGACGACGGCAGGTCGAACACGGTCCACCGCATCACGCCGTCGGCCACGATCTTCGGCACCAGCCCGATGTGCACGGACGGGATCACCAGCGCCTCGCCGGACCGCAGCGCGCACATCGAGAGCGTGCCCTTGCCGCCCAGCCCGCGCACGTCACCGGGTATCGGCAGCGCGAGCCGCGCCGAAGTGGCGCCCGCGCGCCGCAACGCGGCCAGCAGCAGGGCGGGGCCCACAGGGGCCTCGTCGGGACCGGGGAGGTCGAGCGCCGTGGCGGTGCCGTCGTCGTCGGCCACCACCTCGTGCTGCTCGGCCCACGTGTGCAGGGCGTCGAGAACGTCGTCGGCGGCGGCCAGACCGTGCAGCCATCCCGACGTCCACACGACCAGCGTGGCACTTGCACAGGACACCCGACGAGATTACGTGGCCATGCCCCGTGCGCCCCACCCGGTGTGCCCGATCCGAGACACCTAGTTGGCCGGACCGATGTGTTGTTCCAGCAGGGTCCGGAACGACGCCATGTCCTCATCGGACGCGAACGCCCGGTGCGGCACCGAAAGCGACGCCGCGCCGTCGTCCAGCGTCTCCAGCACGAAGCCCTGCCGGGTCTCGGTCCACCCCGGCAGCTCCTGCCAGCCGATCTCCTCGCGCACCGAGGTGCCGACGGCCATCCGGAACGACTGGTCGTCCGCGCTGCCGATGACGGTCCGGCTGATCATCTCGTCCGACGAGAAGCGCCACCACACCGCGACCGGCTCCATGAACCCGATGACCAGCGCGCACACCAGGCCGAAGATCGCCACGGGCACCACGTCGTCGAAACCGAACAGCAGGATCAGCGAGAACACGCCGAGCACGACCGCGAACCACGGCGCCCACCGGAACATCGGCACCATCGCCCGCAGGCTGGCCCGCCAGTCCGCCGGTGAGGGCGCCCACCTGAAATCAACAGAGTCACTCATAACGACCCGCATTCTGCTGTACGAGAAGCCTCCGCGCCCTGGAGTTGCTCCACGTCGACGGGTCCCGTTTCGGTGCGTAGCGTCGTCGGGGTGACCCAGAACCTGGCCCGCACGGCGGGCGAACTGCGCGCCGCCGGGCACCTGCCGCGCGGCGTCAAGACCGAGATCAGGGAGAACCTCCTCGCGGCGTTGCGCGAGGGACGCAACCCGTGGCCCGGCATCGTCGGCTTCGACCGCACGGTGCTCCCGCAGCTCGAACGCGCGCTGCTGGCAGGCCACGACGTCGTCCTGCTCGGCGAGCGCGGTCAGGGCAAGACCCGACTGCTGCGCACGATCGTGTCCCTGCTGGACGAGTGGACGCCCGTCATCGAGGGCTCCGAGCTGGGTGAACACCCGCTCGACCCGATCACTCCGGAGTCTCGCCGACGTGCCGCCGAACTCGGTGACGACCTGCCGGTGGTGTGGCGGCACCGCGACGAGCGCTACGCGGAGAAGCTCGCGACGCCCGACACGTCCGTCGGTGACCTGGTCGGCGACGTCGACCCGGTGAAGGTCGCCGAGGGGCGCTCGCTGGGCGACCCCGAGACGATCCACTACGGCATGCTCCCGCGCGCCCACCGCGGCATCATCGCCATCAACGAGCTCCCTGACCTGGCCGAACGCATCCAGGTGTCGCTGCTCAACGTGATGGAGGAGCGTGACATCCAGGTCCGCGGCTACACGCTGCGGCTGCCGCTGGACGTGCTGCTCGTGGCGACCGCGAACCCCGAGGACTACACGAACCGCGGCCGCATCATCACGCCGCTGAAGGACCGCTTCGGTGCCGAGGTGCGCACGCACTACCCGCTGGAGATCGACGCCGAGGTCGACCTGGTCCGCCAGGAGGCCGATCTGGTCGCCGAGGTGGGCGACCACCTGCTGGAGATCATCGCCCGGTTCGTCCGGCACCTGCGCGAGTCGTCGTCGATCGACCAGCGTTCCGGTGTCTCCGCCCGGTTCGCCGTCGCGGCGGCGGAAACCGTTGCGGCGTCGGCACTGCGCCGGTCCGCGCTGATCGGCGAGTCCCCGGCGATCGCCCGTCCGATCGACCTCGAGTCGGTGCCGGACGTGCTGCGCGGCAAGCTCGAGTTCGAGGCGGGGGAGGAGGGTCGCGAGGACGAGGTGCTCGTGCACCTGCTGCGCCGCTCGATCGCCGACACCGCCCGCGCCCGCCTGGCCGGCCTGAACCTGCGGGCGCTGGCCGAGGTCGTCTCGGACGGCCACCCGGTTGCGACCGGTGACCGCGTGCACGCCGGCGACCTGCTGGCGGCGCTGCCGGAACTCCCGATCCTGCACGAGGTCGCGGCACGGATGGGCGCGGGCCCGAAGGACCCCGTCGGCCGCATCGCCTCCGCGGTGGAGCTGGCGCTGGAGTCGCTGTACCTGACTCGCCACCTGTCGAAGGACACCTCCTCCGACGACGACCGATCGGTGTACGGATGAGATATCGCTACGGACGCTGGGGCGGTGGCGCCGACCCGCTGGCGCCGCCGGTCGACCTCCGCGCGGCCGTCGACGAACTCGGCCGCGAGATCATGGAAGGCGCGTCGCCCAACGCGGCGTTGCGTGAGCTGTTGCGGCGCGGCGTCGACGGCACCCGTGGCCTCGACGACCTGACTTCGCGGTTGTGGCAGCGTCGCGCGTCGATCCAGCGCCGCCACCGGCTGGACGGCACGCTGTCCGAGGTCCGTCAGCTGCTGGACAAGGCGGTCGAGGCCGAGCGCCGGGCGCTGTTCCCGGACCCGTCCGACGACGCGCGCTTCCGCGAGGCCCAGCTCGACGCGCTGCCGGCGGGCACCGCGGCGGCCGTGCAGGAGCTGTCCTCCTACGACTGGCAGTCCCAGGAGGCCCGCGAGGCGTTCGAACAGATCCGCGACCTGCTCGGCCGCGAACTGCTGGACCAGCGCTTCAACGGCATGAAGGAAGCGCTGTCCAACGTGGACTCCGAGGACGTCAAGCGCATCCAGCGGATGCTGCGCGACCTGAACTCGTTGCTGGAGGCGCACTCTTCCGGTTCGCCGGACACGCCGCGCCAGTTCGCCGAGTTCATGCGCAAGCACGGCGACTTCTTCCCGGAGAACCCCCGCGACGTCGACGAGCTCATCGACGCCCTGGCCGCCCGCTCGGCCGCCGCGCAACGCATGATGAACTCGATGACCGACGCCCAGCGCGCCGAGCTTTCCGCGCTGTCCCAACAGGCCTTCGGCGGCATCGGCTCCCAGCTGTCCACTCTGGACTCACTGCTGCAACAGCTGCGGCCTGGCGAGGACTGGACCTCGTCCGCGCGCTTCCGCGGCCAGGATCCGCTCGGTCTGGGCGAAGGCGCCCAGGCGATGGCGGACCTGGCCGAGCTCGACGGCCTGGCCGAGCAGCTGTCCCAGTCGTATCCGGGCGCCCGCCTGGAGGACATCGACCTGGAAGCGCTCGAACGTCAGCTGGGCGAGTCGGCCTCGGTCGACGCCCGCCGCCTGGCCGAGCTCGAACGCGCGTTGAAGCAGCAGAACATCGTGGAACGCGCCCCGGACGGCTCGCTGCGCTTGACGCCGAAAGCGTTGCGGCGCATGGGCGAGACAGCTTTGCGCGGCGTCGTCGACCAGCTGCGTTCGTCACATGGTTCGCGCGACACCGTGTCTGCCGGCGCCGCGGGCGAGCTGATGGGCTCGACCCGGCCGTGGCAGTTCGGCGACACCGAACCGTGGGACGTGCCGCGAACCCTGCGCAACGCCGTGCTGCGGTCCGGCGCGATGTCCATGGACGTCGTGGACCTCGAAGTTTCCGAGACCGAACACCGCACGCGCGCCGCCGTGGCGTTGTGCGTGGACACCTCCTGGTCGATGGTGCAGGACGGCCGTTGGGTACCGATGAAGCGCACAGCCTTGGCGCTACATCACCTCGTGCGCACCCGTTTCCGCACCGATGCTCTGCAGTTGGTCACCTTCGGGCGCTACGCCGAGGCCGTGGACATCGGTCAGCTGACGGCGCTGGAAGGCGTGTGGGAACAGGGCACGAACCTGCACCACGCGCTGTTGCTGGCAGGACGGCACGTGCGACGCCACCCCGACGCACAGCCCGTGGTGCTCGTGGTGACCGACGGCGAACCCACCGCGCACCTGGAGCCCGAGGGCGACGCCGAGTTCAACTATCCGCCGCTGCCCCGCACGCTGACCAAGACGTTGAACGAGGTCGACGCGCTGGCCCGGCTCGGGGCGACGATCTCGGTCTTCAAGCTGGGCGACGACCCGCGACTGGCTCAGTTCGTGGACATCGTGGCCCGGCGGGGTGGTGGCCGGGTGGTGTCGCCGGACGAGGAAGGGCTGGGCGCCGCGGTGGTCAGCGACTACCTGAAGTCCCGGCGCAAGCGCCGCTGATCCTGTGCGCAGGTTCCGCGTTGCGGCCGTGCCGAACGGAGAGCCGTCGCTGATGCGGCGGTTCCTGGTGGCTGTCGTGTTGAGCGGCGTGCCGTCGACCATGCACGCCTTGGCGGTCGGCGACTCGCCGTTGCGCGCCACCCGTGCCGCCGGGTCGTTGGTGCGCGGCGGTGCCGGTGCGGGCGTGGTGGTGCACCTGGCCGTGTCGGCGTTCTGGACGTTCGTGCTGACACGGTTGCGGGTGCGTGGGGTGGTTGGCGGGGCGGTGGCCGGGATGCTGATCGCCGCTCTCGACCTGGAGGTCATCGGACGGCACAACCCGCAGATCCGGGCTCTGCCACGGGCTCCGCAGTGGCTGGATCACGTGGCGTTCGGGGTGCTGCTCGCCTGCCGCGCAGACAGACGCGGTCAGATCTCGTAGAGCGCGGCCAGCTTCGGCAGGCGGGCGGAGAGTTCCTCGCCGTCGTCGAAGTCGAAGTCCCACTCCGGGTCGAGTTCCGGGTAGCGGATCCGGAAGGCGTCCTGCGGTAACTGCATGCCGGTGGCTTTGATGTGCGCGTTCCAGGCGATCGAGAGGGCGTCCTCGCACTCGATCTCCACGTCGGACTCCGCGGCGGCCACCACGACCGGCAGTGAAGCCAACGAATCCGGGGAGGCTACGACCGCGGTGAAGGTGTCCTCGCCCTGGGTCAGCAGCCAGCCGCGGAAGTAGTCGAAGCCGTCGTCCGAGCAGCCGCCGTTGATCAGGTAGGCCGCCGCCCACAGCGGGTTCTGGTACGACTCCGCCAGCAGGTCCCAGAGGACTTGCTGGGCCGCGACGATCTCGGCGGGTGGCTGGGCCGCCAGCAGGGTGGTGGCGGCGGCGACCACGGCCTCGCTGTCGGAGGGGTCGGGGACGCTCGCCCTGGCGTCGGCGATGAGCTTCCAGAAGGTGTTCGAGTCCACGTCTTGGAGCTTGACAGAGGGGTCTGACAATTTTGGCGCCTGACTTACGAGCCTGGACGTTCTAGGTTGGAGACATGATCAGGACTCTCTTTCGTTCGCTCGAGGCCGTGCACGGAATGATCTACTTCGCCCCCGAGGCGGAGACCCGGTACGCGAGCGTCGGGCTGGATCGGCCCGGTGGGTACTTCGCGTCACGGGCGGCGGCGCTGGGGGCGGTCGGGGCCGAGGTCGTGATCGCCACGTTCTACAACTTCAACCCCGAGATCGTGCGGGCGCGCATTCCGCAGGCGTGGGAGAAGGTCACGCCGCAGCGCATGCTCGAACTGCGGTGGGAGGCGGCGGACGAGGCGCTGCGCAAGGTGCTGCCGGACGACCTCAAGGAGATCACCGAGCTGGCCAGGCGTGCTGCGGAGCGGGCCAAGGAGATGCTGCACGGCCGTACGTTGTTCGCGGCGCATGCCGCTCTGCCGTGGCCGGACGACACGCTTCTGCAGCTGTTCCACGCGCAGACGTTGCTGCGGGAGTTCCGCGGCGACGGGCATCTCGCTGCCCTTCTCCGCCAGAACATCACCGGTATCGAGGCGCTCGTGCTGCACGTCGCGACGGGTGACTACCCGGCCGAGGTGTTGCGCAAGACGCGTGCGTGGTCCGAGCAGCAGTGGGCGGCCACGGTGGAGGACCTGCGGCAGCGCGGGCTCGTCGGTGAGGACCAGCTCCTCACTGAGAAGGGGCGCGAGCTGCGGCAGGGCGTGGAGGACGACACGGATCGCATGGCCGCGCCGGCCTACGACGTGTTGTCGGACCAGGAGAAGCAGCGGTTCGTCGAGCTGGCCACGCCGCTGAGCAAGGCCGTTCTCGAGGCGGGCATGGTGCCAGGCCGGCGCTGACCTGCCCAGGGCCGGCTTACTCGGTCGGCCCGTCGCGTTCTGTCGAGGCGAGCGCCTTCTCGGTGACCTCGTCCTTGCCGGCCCTGTGCTTGCCGGGATGGGTCAGCGAGAAGTGCGCCTCGTCCCGCATGCGCTCGACCATGTGCGGGTAGTGCAGTTCGAACGCCGGGCGCTCGGACCGGATGCGCGGCAGCTCCTTGAAGTTGTGCCGCGGCGGGGGAGAGGTCGTGGCCCACTCCAGCGAGTTGCCGTAGCCCCACGGGTCGTCCTGCGGGGCCGGGTCGCCGTAGCGGTAGGAGCGGAACACGTTGAACACGAACGGGAGCACGGACGCGCCGAGCAGGAACGAGCCGATCGTCGAGATCGTGTTCAGCGTCGTGAAGCCGTCGGAGGCGAGGTAGTCGGCGTAGCGGCGCGGCATGCCCTCGTTGCCCAGCCAGTGCTGGACTAGGAACGTGCCGTGGAACCCGATGAACGTCGTCCAGAAGTGCAGCTTGCCCAACGGCTCGTTGAGCATCCGGCCGGTCATCTTCGGGAACCAGAAGTAGATGCCGGCGTAGGTGGCGAACACGATCGTGCCGAACAGCACGTAGTGGAAGTGCGCCACCACGAAGTACGTGTCGGACACGTGGAAGTCGACGGCGGGCGCGGCGAGCAGGATGCCCGTCAAGCCGCCGAAGAGGAACGTCACGAGGAAGCCGATCGAGAACAGCATCGGCGTCTCGAACGTCAGCTGGCCCCTCCACATCGTGCCGATCCAGTTGAAGAACTTGATGCCCGTCGGCACCGCGATCAGGAACGTCATCAGCGCGAAGAACGGCAGCAGCACGGCACCGGTGGCGTACATGTGGTGCGCCCACACGGCCACGGACAGCATCGCGATCGCCAGCGTCGCGAACACCAGGCCCTTGTAGCCGAACAACGGTTTGCGGCTGAACACCGGGAAGATCTCGGTCACGATCCCGAAGAACGGCAACGCGACGATGTACACCTCGGGATGGCCGAAGAACCAGAACAGGTGCTGCCACAGGATCACGCCGCCGTTGGCCGGGTCGAACACGTGCGCCCCGAGGTGCCGGTCCGCCGCCAGGCCCATCAGCGCCGCGGTCAGGATCGGGAACGCCAGCAGGATCAGCACGGAGGTGACCAGGATGTTCCAGGTGAAGACCGGCATCCGGAACATCGTCATGCCCGGCGCCCGCAGGCACACCACGGTCGTCGTCATGTTGACCGCGCCGAGGATCGTGCCCAGTCCGGAGATCGCCAGACCCATGATCCACATGTCCGCGCCGACACCCGGCGAGTGCACGGCCGAGGACAGCGGTGTGTAGGCGAACCAGCCGAAGTCCGCCGCGCCGCCCGGCGTGATGAACCCCGCGACCACGATGAGGCCGCCGAACAGGTACAGCCAGTACGAGAAGGCGTTCAGGCGCGGGAACGCGACGTCCGGTGAGCCGATCTGCAGCGGCAGGATGAAGTTCGCGAACCCGAACAGGATCGGCGTCGCGTACAGCAGCAGCATGATCGTGCCGTGCATGGTGAACAGCTGGTTGTACTGCTCGTTCGACAGGAACTGCAGACCCGGCCGTCCCAGCTCGCCGCGCATCAGCAGCGCCATCAGGCCGCCGACCATGAAGAACGCGAACGACGTGGTCAGGTACATGATCCCGATCTGCTTGGGATCGGTGGTCTTGAACAGCGAGAGGAAGTACGACCCTTTCGGCCGGGCGCGCGCAGCCCCCGGATGCGGTACCACCGGCGTGGGCTTGATCGTGGTCATCTCGCCTCCTCATGTACCGGGAACATCGTCCTCCCGGTCAGACCACGGGGCAATCCATGACGAGCACCGCGGAGGTCACCGGGACCACCGGAGCACCCACCGAGATGCCGCTGACCTGCACGTAGTAGGCGCCGGGGGCCAATCCGCCGAATTTGATCGTCATCGTCTCGGAGATCGCCGGACCGCGCGATTCGACCTGTTTGCCCTGCTCGTTGAGCAACGCGACCTTCAGCGCACGCGGGGTGGTGTCCTTCAGCTCGACGGTGACTTCCAGGTCCTCACCCGCCAGCACCAGGTCGGGCACGCTGACCTGCGGTTCCGTGGCCGTCACGTTGCGCGGGACGATGGCCTTCGCGGTCAGGAACGACTCGACCGCGTCGAGCACCGCCGCGTTGTCCTGCAACGACGTGTGCTGCTCCGTCACGCGGTGGAGCGTGTTCGACGACAACGCCAGGCCTCTCCTGGCCGCACCCACCGCCGGCACCGTCGCGTCGCCGTACAGGTCGTCGCCCTCGTACGTCCGGTAGCAGGTCACCTTGCCGTCGGCGATGCGTGCCGTGGTGGCCGTTGGCTGCTTACCGCCGAGGATCGCGTACGTCCGGTCGGCGAACGAGTCGGTCAACGCGCCGTGGAACGCCGCCGCGTCCTCCACCATCTTGGTGTCCAGCTCGGGCAACGACGTCTCGGTGGTCTTGAGCAGGCCACCCGGCGCCTCGATGCACGCGTACTCGGGCAGCAGCTGGTGCAGCGACGGCATCGAGCGGGAGAACTCGGTCAGGTCGATCGCGAGCGGTCCGAGGCCCTTGCGCACGCCGTTGACCAGCTGTTCCAACGCCGAGGCCGCGCCGCGGTACGGCGTGCCCATCGTGATCAGCTTGGCCGTGCGCTCAGCCATCCCGCACTGCTCGATGCACCACCGCGCGACCAGCCCGCCCATCGAGTGGCACACGAAGCTGACTTTGGCGTTCGGACCGATCTTGTCCAATGCCTCGTCCACGCGCCGGGCCAGCAACGCGCCGTTGTAGCGGTTCGACAGCCGCCAGTCGTAGGCGAACAACAGCAGGTTGCCCTTCTCGACGGTGTAACCGAGCGCGTTCATCCGCTTGGTCACACGGTCGTAGCCCTTCAACGGCGTCCAGATGCCCGGAATGACGTGCAGGTCCGACATCAGCGCGACGGGCTCGATGCCGTCCTGAGGGTGTTCGTCGCCGATGCCGGAAGGGAGCGTGAGCCGCTGGAGGCTCCGGCCGAGGGTCAGCACGGCCCGGAGCGCGGCCTTGCCGGACACCTCCCAGACCATGCCGTCCTTGTCGCGCAACGTGCTGCCGAGAATGCCGGGCAGGACGACGACGAGATCACTCATCTAGGGCTCCTCGGCCAGCGTGCGGATGAGGGTGAGCAGCTTGAGGTTCGCGGGCACCAGATAGGTCAGCTCGTGGATCCACGCCAGACGCTGTCCCACCGCGGGCAACGCCAACCGCCCGTCACCAGCCCGAGCGCGCGCGACCACCTTGTACAGCGTTGCCAACGCGTGGGGCTCCAACGCCGTCACGGCCTGTGTGAGCGCCTGAGGTGACGCGCTCGTGGCCAGCCCACGAAGGATCTCGGTGACCCGCGAGGAGTCTTCCAACGCGTCCAGCACGAGGTCGAGGACGTCGCTGTCCTCGTCGGCCAGCATCAGCAACGCGTGCACGGGCTTGTTCTCCCGGATGTTGCGCAGGACTTCCTTGTCCAGCAACTCTTCCCGGCGCGTCGCGAGGAGCTCGCGACGGCGGGCGGGAGTGGCGTCGACGAACTCGTCCGCGAGGCTGGCGAGCAGCCACGGCCGGTAGGCGAGCGCCACACCCTGTTGCTGCGCGGTGGTTCGGCGTGACTGGATGACCTGCGCCTCGATCAGGCTCGTGCCGTACAACGCCTCGGTGACCGCGACGTCCGCGTCCGTCGAGAGCAGCTCGGGGTGTTCGAGCAGAATCGCGCGTTCGTCGGCGTACGAGCGCGCGAACACCCACCGCCGTGCGGTCTTCAGCAACGCACGGTCGACGGTCAGCCAGTCCGGCGTGGTGTCCCACGGCCACGGGCCCGAGTCGTAGTGGCGGCGCGCGATCTCGTGCACGTCGTGGATGGCCTGCCGGGACTGGCCGACGTGGGTCAGCGCCTGGCACAGCCACTTCGCCGCCACCGGATCACCGGCCTTGATCGCCGCCGCCCGCAGCATCAGCAGCATCGCCAGGTGGGGACCGTTGAACCGGGTGGTCACGCGTTCCCAGGTCTCGTCGACGATCTCGGGCTGTTTCAACCCCGCGCAGATCGTGTCGAGCGTGAACAACGCCGCCGCCAGCGTCGACAGCCGGTCGGTGTTCTCCGGCAGCAGGCACACCTCGACCGTCCGCAGTCCGGTCGCCAGGGCCTCGCGGGGTTTGTCCGCGTCACGCTGGCGGCGCATCAGGTTGTGCAGCGCCTGGGCGTGGATCCGCAGCCCGTCGGCGAGATCGGCGGCCTGCCGAGCCGCGTTCAACGCCGGCTCCGTGCGGTCGACCATGCTGTAGGCGACGCTCAGGCTCAGCGCGGCGTCGGCGAGCAACGGGCGGAACGCGGCGTGCCGGCCGAGCGTGCCGCTGATCTCCGCGGCCTGCTGGGTGGTGCGGTCGGCGTCGGACAGCCTGCTCAGGGCGAGGTAGTCGCGGCTCAGCTCGACCAGCGCGGTGACCAGGTCCGCGAGGAACACCGGGTTCGTCTGCGCGAGCGAGTAGAAGAGTTCGACGGCTTGCTTGGAGCGTTGCATGGCTTCATAGCGGCGGCCCGTTTCGCTGCACCGCGCGGCGAGGCATGTCATCGCGCGCGCGAGCGGGGCGTCGGTGTCCACGGCTGCCACAGCGTCACGAGCCGTGGACAACGCCTCGTGCCGCCGCCCCAACATCGCGTAGATCTCGCTCAGGTCCACCAACGCGCCACTCAGGTGCGCCGAGTACGTCGGGTTGTCACCGCCGTGCGTCGTCGTCTTCGCGATGCGTTGCGCAAGCCGTTTGTGCGTGAGGCTTTCCGCTGTCGTCGGAGTCGACGCGACCAGTTCGCGATAGCGCACGACGGCCTCTTCCGCGGGCGCGACGGCCTGCTGCAACCGGCCGGCCTCGCGGAACCGCCGGCCGAGCTTGTTCAGCACGAAAGCCAGGTCCGCCAGGTACATCCGGGTCGTCCGCACCAGCGCGCGGAAGTGCTCGGCGGCTTCTTCGAGCGGCGGGATGGCCTCGTCGCCCCTACCCCAGTGCATCAGCTCGTTCGCCGCCGTCGTCGTCGCGAGAGCGATGTCCGGCAACAACATCCCCTTCATCACCGCGAGCGCGCGCAGCCCGTCCAGAGCCTGCGTGCCGGCGTGCCCGCAGTGCCGCCACGCGTACTTCCACAGGTAGCCCGGCACGTTCGGCGGCACGCCCGCCTCCATCCGCTGCCGGTACAGCCCGATCAGCGCGCACGCCACCTTCTCCGCGTCCGGCGCGAACACCTCGTCGCGGCTCGGCGCGAACGGCGGGCGCAGGTGGTCGGCGAACGTCTGATGCGTCAGCTTGAAGACCGCCGTGCCTTCCTCACCGTCCTGCACGATGTGGCGGCCCAGTTCGGTGAGCACGGCCGTGATGTCGTCACGGCCGAACGTCTCACCGGACAACGCCTCCGCGACCACGATCCACTCGGCTTCGGGGAATCCCGCGCCGTAGCTCCACGTCAGCGCGGTCAGCAGCGCACGGGCAGAAGGCACCTTTGCCAGCTCGCGGTCGAACGCCGCGTCCAGCGACAGCTTGAGGTCCGCACCACCGTCGGCCAGCAGCTGGTCGGTGAGCATCCACGCGGTCAGGAACGGCAGCGCCGCCAGTTCATCCACAGTGGACTGCGCCACGGTGGGGCCCAGGCGTGCCAGGACGTAGTCGCGCACGTCCGCGGCGTTGTCGGCCTCGTCGAGGTTCAGCACCTCGACCGGCGACAGCTCGGTGAGCAGCGGCGCGCCACCCGCGACGCGATGCGCCTGCCGCGTCGAGACGATCACGACGGCGTAGTTCGCGAGCTTGGTCAGCAGCGAGGTGGCGATCGAGAACGACTCCCCGCGCGCCTCGTCCAGCCCGTCGATCACGAGCACCGGCGGCGAGGTGAGGGTGCTGATGACACCGACGAGCTCGGCGGCACCTCGGCGTGGCCCGTCGGGTTCGGGGATCAGGCCCGCGCCCACGAGCTGGCGGCTGAGCAGGTCGGCCACGCGGTCGGCGTCCATCGCGCGGGCGTGCACGGCAGCGTCGACCGAGCCCGGCCCGGGGTCGGCGTGCCGGAACGACGGGCCGGCGGTCAGCAGCAGGTCGCGTTCCGCCGAGTTGGACAGGCTCACGACCCGGCCGACGATCGCGGACTTGCCGGTGCCGGGCGACCCGGTGACCACCCGCAGACCCGCGTTCCCCGACTTCACCCAGCTCACGACCTTGTCGACCTGGGCCGTGCGGCCGGTGAACCACGACCGGTTGTCCACCGAGTCACCGCCGCGCGCGGCCAGCAAAAGGTGCTTCACGACCGTGTTCGCGGCATAGAGCGGATTGGGCAGCATCGGCTGCGCGGAGCCGTACTGCATGAAGCGCGGCCGTTGCACATCGCTGTCCCACGTGTTCAGCAACGCCGTCCCGACCGCGCCACCGTCGACCAATGCCGTGCGGTCGCTCCACCGCCGTGCGTCCTCGTCCGCCGTGGGGCCTGTGCGCAGCAGCTTGCGGAGCTTGCCGCCGAACAGGCCGTCACGGGCCGTTTCGACGCTCGAACACGACACCAGCACGCCCGCCCAGTGCACCTGACCGGCCAGCAGCTCCTCCTGGACGGCGGCGACCGTGCGGACGGCCTCGTCGAGCTGGGCGCCGGAGTAGCAGGCGTCGATGATGATGAGCACCTGGTGCGCGCCCGACGCGGCACACCACAGCGCGAACTCGTGCAGCATGATGCCGTCGACCGCGCCGTCGTTGTCCCTGGCCAGGAGCCTGAGGTTGCCCGCGACCGGGATCGCGTGCCCGCTCCACAACGCCACCAGCGCGCCGCCGTCCTGCGGCTGCTGGCGGAGTCCCTTCATGTGCGCGCGGATCTCGGCCTCGGTCGGGTCGGCCAGCGGTTCGCCCTCGTAGCCCTTGAGCAGGGCACGCAGCTCCCGCACGTCGCTCACGGCGTGCTGAAGCGGCTGCACCAGCTCGTAGGAGCCGACGCCGATGCCGACGAACCTGCCTCTGACCCTCTCCTGCATGCGTCACAACCCCCTGTCCAGACGTCGTTCAGGGGGAGTGGGCGTTACGCCGGTTAACTCACTCGGACGAACGGGTGCCGTCTTTTTGCTCGGGCAACTCGATGTTGGTGTTCTTCTCCAGGAACCTCAGCAGCTCCACCGGGAACGGCAGCACCAGCGTCGAGTTCTTCTCCGCCGCCACCTCCACGATGGTCTGCAGCAGCCTGAGCTGGAGCGCGCCGGGCGTCGCCTCCATCGTCCCCGCGGCCTCGGAGAGCTTCTTGGACGCCTGCAGCTCGCCGTCCGCGGTGATGACGCGGGCACGCCGCTCGCGTTCGGCCTCCGCCTGCCGCGACATCGAGCGCTTCATGCTCTCCGGCAGCGCCACGTCCTTGATCTCGACCCGGTCGATGTCGATGCCCCACTCCAGCGCGGGGGTGTCGATCATCAGCTCCAGTCCCTGGTTCAGGTGCTCGCGGTTGGACAGCAGGTCGTCGAGCTCGCTCTTGCCGATGATCGACCGCAACGACGTCTGCGCCACCTGCAGCATCGCGAACCGGTAGTCCTCGACGTTGATGATCGCCCGCGCCGGGTCCTGCACCTTGAAGTACACGACGGCGTCCACGCGCACGGTGACGTTGTCGCGCGTGATGCCGTCCTGGGCCGGCACGGGCAGGGTGACGATCTGCAGGTTGACCTTCCGGAGTTGGTCCACCCCGGGAATCAGCATCGTCAGCCCCGGCCCGCGCACGCCCTTCTGGAGCTTGCCGAATCGGAACACCAGTCCCTGTTCGAACTGTTTGATCACTCTGGCGGTCATCGCGAGGCCGATGCCTCCGAGCACGACCAGCCCGCCGAGGATTTCGAAGAAGATCATGAGACCCCGCCCTTACGTCGGCGAATGCCCTTGATCTCCAACGGTACGCCTCGGGTCTGACAGTTATCGACAGGTCAGGATCGCGCTCGCCCAGTCGGCGTGATCGTGGGCGTTGCCGTCACCTCCGTCCGTCACCCGGAACGTCAGCACCGTTGCTCCACTCGTGTCCACAGTGATCGGGACCGCTGCGCTTTGCCCGGTCAGCACAGGGCTTTGGTAGACCGGCTGGCCGTCCTCGAGGATCTCGAACCGGACGGTGCCGCTGCCGTTCGTCTCGTCGTCGACACCGATCGTGGCGCTCAGCGAGGAGCACTTCCCGCCGGTGTAGACCTGGAACTCGGAGTCGGCGTGCGCTCCGACGCCCCGGTCGAACTTCGCACCCCGGATGCTGATCGGGTTGCCGTCGCCGCCGGAGTTCTCGCCGTTGCTGCGGTCGCGTTCGATCGGGCCCCAGCCGTTGCTCTCGTCGAGGAACTCCTGGGCGGACACCAGTGCCTGCCCCGTCGGCGCGGGTGGGGTGGCGGTGAAGTCCTTCGTCACGGTCGTGGTCGCCTTGCCGGTGGAGACCTCCGCGAACAGCGGCCTGGTACCGGTGTTCCCGCCCTCCCGCTTGATCGTCACCTTCGCGGCACCGCCGGTGAGGTCGACGGTCGCGGGGGAGACCGACCAGTCGTCGGGAGCGGTCAGCCTGGCCGTGGTGGTTCCCGGGCACGGCTTGGTGATCACCAGTTCGGCCTCCACCTGCTCGCCCGGTTCGAGCGCGGTGTCAGCGGCGTTGACCGCGACCGCCGGGGCGCAGTCGACGTGCCGGCCGAGCTTGCCCGTTGCAGCCTCCACGGGCGTGAGCGGACGCAGCAGCACGGAGTACGCGTACTCGTTGCCCGCCTCCACCTGGTACTGCGGCAACGGCTCGTGGAACGTCTCACTCACGCCTGTCACACGATGGGACGCGTGCAGGGTCGTCCAGCCGTCGTTCTTCTTGAGCGCGAACGGGTACGCCGCCCGGTCGAGGTCGTCGTACCGCGACACCCGGACGTCCAGATCACCCGCGACGAGCAGGCCCGCGCGGCCGTTGGACAGCGTCGCCCAGCGCGTGTCCGCGTGGTTGCCGAAGTCCTGCGGCTTGTAGTAGTCGTTGAACTCACGGTCCACAGTGGACTGGTAGACGCCGACCGGGTTGCCCGCCTTGCGGTCGTCGTAGTTCTCACCGGGCCCGCGGCCGTACCAGGTGAACTTCTGGTAGTCCTGCGGGACCTTGAGCGTGAAACCGATGCCCGGCAGGTAGCTCAGGTCGCGCATCCGATCCCGCGCGGCGACCCGGTGGCCGACGTTGATCTCGCCGTCACCGGTGATCCGGTAGGTGAAGGTCTGGCCGAACGACGCGTTCTGGACCGCCTGCGCCGTCGACTTCGCGGTGATGACCGTGTCCGTGGCGTTCTGGGTGACGGTGACGCTCGACGGCGTGGTCCTGAGCCGGTCCAGGCCGTTGCGGTACCAGGAGTTGTCCTCGCTCATGAACTCGTTGGACAGCGGCGCGCGCCACGCGTCCAGCTCCGGGCCGGTCTTGAGCAGCTCGGTACCGCGCACGCGCATCGACGTGAGGGTGCCGGACCTCTTGCTGACCACGTACCGGAAGTCCTTGCCGGACACCACGATCTCGTTGTCGCTCTGGGTGGTCGTCAGCTTGCCGGGGAAGGCTTCGGTGTGCAGGCCGGCGATCTGCGTGCCGCCCAGCGGGAACTGGCCGACGCCGACGTCGTTGCCTTCCCGGTCGGTGGCGCGGACGGTCAGCCAGCGCTCTGTCGCCGCGGAGTAGTCCGGGAACGTGATCGTGCCGGGCTGGAGCTTGCCGCGGTGCTGGGCGATCGTGCGGCCGTTGTCCTGGACCTGCCAGCGCAGTTCCAGGTCGTCGGTGCCGGTGAACTGGCGTTCGCTGACGGTCGTGAGCTTGTTGTCCGCGAACGAGAACCGGATGGGGGAGTGGACCGCCATCAGCTCGGTGGTCTCGGGCTGCGGCCGGCGGTCGGCCCACACCACGCCGTCGACGCCGCCGGTGCCCGCGCCGTAGGACTGCTCGCGGCCCCTGTCCTCCAGCTTCTCGAAGTCGAGCGCCAGCACGGCGGTCTTCTTGGGGTCCTGCGCCAGTTCGGCGTCGGTCAGGGCCCGGTGGTAGACGCGGACCTGGTCGATCGTGCCGTGCGCCATGCGGGTCTGGACGTTCTCCTGCATGGTCTCGGCGTTGCGGCCGATGTTGACCGGCCAGTGCGACCAGTCGATCGTGCCGGTGTAGGCGGTGGTCGCGACTTCCCGGCCGTCGATGAGCAGCCGGAGCCTGTTGCCGTCGAACGTGCCGGTGACGCGGTGCCAGTTGTCGTAGAAGTCGGCCGGCACCTGGGCCTCGACCGTGCGCCAGGTGCCGCTGTGGATGAAGAACTGCAGCGTGGTCCGGTTCGCCATCTTCAACGCGTACTGGTGGTCGCCCTTGGAGATGACGGTGAAGTCGCCGGTCCACGTGGCGGGCTTGACCTGGGCGTCGAGCGTGAGACCGGTGCTGACCTCGTCGAGCCTGCGGTCGCGGTAGACCTCCACGAAGTCGTCGAGTCCGCTGAGCCGCAACGCCTTGCCGTGCGGTCCGTCCACCTGGGACGGTTTGCCGGAGAGCCAGCTCATGATGCCGTTGGCGTCATCCGGGGTGGTGTAGAGCGGCAGCGCGATGTTCTGCTCGGCCCAGTCCCAGATGAAACCGCCCTGCACCTGCGGATAGGCGCGCACGACGTCCCAGAACTCCTTGAAGTTGCCAAGACTGTTGCCCATCGCGTGCGCGTACTCGCCCATGATGATCGGCTTGGTGGTCGTCTTCGCCTTGGCTTCCAGGCTCGCGGGCGACGGGTAGCGCGGGCCGGAGACGTCCGCGAACGGCGCGTCACCGTCCGGCACGTTCGGCTGGTGGTAGAGCGGGCGGGTGTCGTTCTTCCTGGCGTACTCGGCCATCGTGTAGTGCGCCTTGCCGAGGCCCGCCTCGTTGCCGGTGTCCCACATGATCACGCTGGGGTGGTTCTTGTCGCGCTGCATCATCGCGGCGAACCGGTCCTGGAACGCGTCCTGCCACTCCGGGCGTTCGGCGAGGCAGTTGTCCGGGCAGCCGTCGTGGTGGTGGGTCTCGATGTCGACCTCGTCGGCGATCATCAGGCCGTTGCGGTCGGCGAGCTCGTAGAAGTACGGGTCGCTCGGGTAGTGCGAGGTGCGGACGGCGTTGATGTTGAACCGCTTCATCAGCTGGACGTCTTTTTCCTGGTCAGCGCGGGTGACGTAGCGGCTGCCGTGCACCGACGTCTCGGCTCGGTTGGTACCGCGGAACAGGACGCGCTTGCCGTTGATCTTCAGTTGCCGGTCGATGATCTCGATCTTGCGGAACCCGACCGGCTGCCTGCCGGTCTGGACGACGCGGCCGTCCTTGACGAGCTCGATCTTGAGTTCGTAGACGTGCGGGGTCTCGTCGGTCCACTTCAGCGGGTTCGCGACGGTGCCGCCGGTGATCGGCACTTCACGGCCTTGCGGATCGAAGAGCCTGGTCCGGACGGTGTGGCCCTCGTTCGGCCCGCCGATCTTGACGTCCGCGCTGATCGTGGCGTCGCGGTACTGGGCGTCCAGGTCGGTCTTGATGGTGACGTCCTGGAGGTAGGTCCTCGGGGTCGAGTAGAGCCAGACCTCGCGGAAGATGCCGGAGAACCGCCACTGGTCGTAGTCCTCCAGGTGGGAGCCGGAGCCCCAGCGGTGGACCTGGACCTTCAGGGTGTTGCGGCCGGCCTTGAGCTTGCTGGTGATGTCGAACTCGGCCGGCGTGTAGCCGCCCTGGTCGTAGCCGACGTACGTGCCGTTGACCCAGACGAAGTATCCGCTGGTCACGCCCTCGAACCGGACGAGCGTGCGGTCCCAGTTCGAGGGCAGGTCGAACGTCTTCTCGTACACGCCGGTGGGGTTGGCGTCGCGCGGGATGGCCGGTGGGTTGTCCGGGTACATCTCGGTGGGGATGTTGCGGAACATCGGGTGATCGAGGAAGTCGGTCTGCCACGTGTGCGGCACCTTGACCGTGCGCCACCCGTCCGGGGTCTCTCTCACGTCCTCGGGCTTGTCGAACATCCGGATGCGCCACTCGCCGTTCAGGCTCAGCCGCCGTTCGGGCTTCAGATCCGGGTGCGGAGGCTCCTCGTGCTCCCCGGTCATTCTGGGATTCTCCAGATACGCCAGGGGATCCAGGGGTTCGGCCGATGCTGTTGCAGGGGAGAGTGAGAGCGCTACCACCGTGGCCACGACGACACGAAGCATGTCCTTGGACGCTAGGGAGGTGGTGACAACGTCGTCAACGAATGTCCGGCCTTTCTGTCTCGACGGGTTCGCAGTGGTGGTCCCAACAGCCGGAATACGCGCTCCGTACGGCGGTACGCGTTAGTGTCGGTCGCATGAAGACCTGGTCATCGATTCCTGTGCCGCGGGTTCCGGGGGACCCCCGCCCGCTGCGGCTGTTCGACACGGCTACGGGCGAAGTGCGTCCGACGGCTCCAGGAGACACCGCCAGGTTGTACGTCTGCGGCATCACGCCGTACGACGCGACTCACCTCGGCCACGCCGCCACCTATCTGGCGTTCGACCTGGTGCAGCGCGTGTGGCTCGACAACGGCCACAACGTGCACTACGTCCAGAACGTCACCGACGTCGACGACCCGCTGCTCGAACGGGCGTTGCGCGACCAGGACGACTGGGTCGTGCTCGCCATGCGCGAAACAGCGCTGTTCCGCGAGGACATGGAGGCCCTGCGCGTCCTGCCGCCGCAGGACTACGTGGGCATCGTCGAGGCGATCCCCGAGATCGTCGAGGTGATCGTCAAGCTCGTGAACGACGGCGCGGCCTACCGCGTCGACGACCCCGAGTACCCGGACATCTACTTCGCGCACGACGCCACCGGCCACTTCGGCTACGAGTCGAACTACGACGCCGAGACCATGACCAAGCTGCTCGCCGAGCGCGGCGGCGACCCGGACCGTCCCGGCAAGAAGCACCCGCTCGACGCCCTGCTGTGGCGGCTGAAGCGGGAGGGCGAGCCGTCGTGGCCGTCCGAACTGGGCGAAGGCCGCCCCGGCTGGCACATCGAGTGCAGCGCCATCGCCTACAACCGCCTCGGCATGGGCTTCGACGTGCAGGGCGGCGGCTCCGACCTCATCTACCCGCACCACGAGTACTCGGCCGCGCACGCCGAGGCCCACACCGGCGAACACCCGTTCGCCCGCCACTACGTGCACGCGGGCATGATCGGCCTCGACGGCGAGAAGATGTCGAAGTCGCGCGGCAACCTGGTGTTCGTCTCCAAGCTGCGCTCGCAGCAGGTCGACCCGAACGCCATCCGCCTGGCCCTGCTCGCCGGCCACTACCGCGCCGACCGCGCCTGGACCCAGTCGTTGCTCGACGAGGCCCAGACACGGCTCGACAAGTGGCGCAAGGCCGCCGGCCTGGACACCGGACCGTCCGCTGTGGACACCGTGACCAGGCTGCGTGACCACCTGGGCAACGACCTGGACACCCCGAAGGCACTCGCCGCGATCGACGCGTGGGCCGACGAGGCGTTGGCGCACGGCGGTTCCGAGAAGCACGGCCCGTCCCAGATCCGCACGGCCGTGGACGCCCTGCTGGGCGTGGACCTCTAGCCGGCCTGGCCGGTGGCCGCCTGCCCGGCGGTCACCGGCTGAGCCTGCGCGCGGGACACAATGGACCCGTGATGGAGGAAGCCCGGCGCGACCTGGCACGGATGCGTGAGTCGCGGGCGGCGTGGCGGGAACTGCGCTACTCGCCGTCCGCGGACGGCGACGCGAACGAGGTCCCGCGGGCCAAAGTGCTGTGGGCCTTGCAATACGACCGCCGCCCCGATGACCTGCCGCTGCTGCGGTTCCTCGCGGAGCAGGAGGCGTTGCTCCGCGGGAACGCGGCGTTCCAGGGCATCGGCGAGCAGACCGAGCTGGCCGGTTTCCTGCTGGCCGAGCACCGGCGGGTCGAGGACGTCTGGCGGCAGCACGCGATCAAGCGCGCCAACTTCGACACCTGGTGCGGCTACGACCGCCAGCACCTCTACGCCGCCGGGTGGTCCGCGACCATCAGCCACGTCCGCGGCAGCGACCACCCCGAGCGGGACGCCGTGCTGGAACTCCTGGGCGACGAGGACGACGACGACCTGGACGACTGGCGGGAGAGCCGCCGCGAATGGTTCCCGGACGACCTCGCCGACGAGGACCCGCTGACCTGGGTCGCGCGCGCCAAGCTGGCGGGACGGCCCGGCCTCGCCCGCGCCGAGCTCGACAGGTGGGCCGCTGACCGGCCCCGCGACATTCCCACGCTGAACCAGCTGCGGTACGAGCTGGCCGATCTGGGCGCGTTCGCCGAGGCGGCTCTGGCACAGCGCGAGTGCCTCGTGTTCGCGGAGACCGACGCGGACCGTGCGACCGGGTGGCGGATTCTGGCCGGGCTCGAACGGCAGGCCGGCGAGCACCGCGCCGCCTGGGAGGCGCTGCGGGAATGTGGCGCGCGGGAGACGGGGCGCGACTACGTGGAGGAGTTGTTCCTGCTGGCGGGAGTCGCCTCGCCGGGACTCGCCCGTCAGGTGTTCGCGGAGGCGGACCGGAAGGCTGAAGGGCTCGCGCTGCCGCTGGTGGTTCTGCAGGCGGCTGTCGAGGCCGCGCGCAACGCCGGTGGCAGGGTGGCGCACTACGAGCGGCTCCGTGATGAGGAGCGGCAGCGCATCGGGCTGTAGTGAGAACCTGTGGTGAGAAACCGCCCCCGAGGCGGAAGCACCGGGGGCGGTCTCGTTCACACGGTGATGCTCAGGCGGACTCTCAGACGTCGAGCGTCCAGTTGTTCAACGTGCCGCTGTCGATGGCCGCCGCGTCACGCACGCGCAGCGTCCAGGTGCCGTTGGCCGCCTCACCAGAGAGGTTCTTGGTGTAGGTCTCGTTGATGTTGTCGGCCGAGCCGCCGGACCGGTTGTGCAGGTTGACGACCGTGCCGTCGGGCGCGATCAGGTCGACCACGAGGTCGCCCTTGTAGGTGTGCGTGATCGCGACCTTGATCGACGCCGTGGCCGACGCGTTGCCCGCGCAGCCGGAGATGGCGATCGTGCTGGTCACGGTTGCCAGGTCGGGGATGGCGACCGGCGTGGAGTTGGTCTTGGCGTCACAGCCGCCACCGACCGCGTTGACGACCCAGGAGAAGGTCGCCGAGCCGGTCTTGCCCGTCGAGTCGGTCACCGTGGCGGTCACCGTGGAGGTGCCCGCCGTGGTCGGCGTGCCGGAGATCGCGCCGGAGGCGGACGCCGACAGACCGGCCGGGAGGCCGGAGACGGACCAGGTGTACGGCGCGGTGCCGCCGGAGGCCGCCAGCTGCAGGGACGCCGGCGTGCCGACCGTGGAGGTCTGCGTGCCGGGGTTGGTCACCGAGGGGTTGCCCGGCTGCCCGCCGAAGAGCGAGTAGAGCAGCTTGTTCGGCGAACCGGAGCCGGGGCTGGTGATCTTGTTCGGGGTCGAGGCGGCGTTGAGGCCCGCCCAGACCGCTGCCGGGCTGTCGGTCGGGTGCGTGGCGAGCCACAGGGCAGCCGCGCCCGCGACGTGCGGGGTGGCCATCGACGTGCCGGAGATGTTGTTCGTGGCGGTGTCGTTGGTGTTCCACGCCGACACGATGTTGGAACCCGGAGCGAAGATGTCCGTGCAGGTGCCGTAGTTCGAGAACGACGAACGCGCGTCGGTGTTCGTCGACGAGTTGACCGTGATCGCCTCGGCCACACGTGCGGGCGAGGTGCTGCACGCGTCGGTGTTCGAGTTGCCGGACGCGATGGCGTAGGTGACGCCGGCCGCGATGGAACGGCGCACGGCCGCGTCCAGCGTGGCGTCCGCGCCGCCGCCGAGCGACATGTTGGCGACCGCGGGCTTGACCGCGTTCGCCGTCACCCAGTCGATGCCGCCGACGACACCGGCGGTGGTGCCGGAGCCGGAGCAGTTCAGCACCTTGACGGCGACGACCTTGGCGGCCTTCGCGAGGCCGTACTGCGAGCCCGCGACGGTGCCGGCGACGTGCGTGCCGTGGCCGTTGCAGTCGCTGTTGTTGCCGTCACCGGAGGTGTTGGTGCCCCACGTGGCGCGGCCACCGAACGTGGAGTGCGTCGTGCGCACGCCGGTGTCGATGATGTACGCGGTCACGTTGGACGCCGTGGTGTCGTACTGGTAGCTGTTGCTCAGCGGCAGGTCTCGCTGGTCAACGCGGTCCAGACCCCACGACGGCGGGTTCTGCTGGACGTCGAGCGCGTGCACCTCGGCGTCCTGCTGGACGTAGGCGACCTGCGGGTCCGCGGCGAGACGTGCGGCCTGCTTCGCCGTCATCTTCACCGAGAAGCCGTTGAGCGCGTGCTGCCAGACCTGGCCGACCTGGCCGCCGTACTTGCCCGCCAAGCCCGGTGCGGCGGCCCTCGACGCCGATCCGGCCTTCAGCGAGACGATGTAGCTGTCTTTCACGACATCGGCGCGGTCGGCGCCGAGAATCGTCCCCACGTTTTCTTGAGCTGAAGCAGCGGGCACCACAGCGGCGGCCAGACATACGGCAGCGGCGGCGGCGAGTCCCGTACCCAAGACTCTTCGCATGGCAGGGTTCTCCCTCGTGCAGGGAACAGGGTGTCTGCACGCTAGCCCTAAACCGCAGGTCAGAGGGATACGCCGTTGTGCGCGAACTGTTGACAGATTTGGCGTTTCGTGTCAAGAGGAATGGTTGCGCACAGTCACGGGAATAGGCCGAGAGAACGCATTTGGATTCCCTATACCAACCCGAACGCCGCGAGGTCCACCCCTCGATCGGCCCTACCGTCCGGTAGGCAGCACAACATAGCGTCACCCAGACGGAGGAACGAACTGATCGGGCAGTTCGACCGCCTGGGGACGCCATTCATCCGGTGTCGTGCGGGCTGTGTTGCAGCACAGCCGATCTCCTCATCGCGGTTGCCCGGTCCGGCGTTACACCGGCCCTGCAAAAACCGAAAACTGAGGAGAAGTGCCTATGAAGCGCATGGCTGTCGCGGCTGTCGCCGTACTGGCGGGTGCACTCGCGACGACGGTCTCCCCTGCCGCCGTCGCCGCTCCGCAACCGTCTGGCGACCTGCTCGCCGCGATGCAGCGCGACCTCGGACTGGACGCCGAGCAGGCGGCGGAACGGCTGCGCCAGGAGAGCGCGGCCGCGGTCCTGCAGCGGGTCGTGGAGGGTTTCGCGGGCGACGACTTCGGTGGCGCGTGGTTCGACGCGTCCACCGGCAAGCTCGTCGTGGGCGTGACCGACGCGGCCAAGACCGACCGGCTCCGCAGGCTCGGCGCGGAGCCCCGCACGGTCGCCAACAAGGCCAGTGACCTCGACTCGGCCAAGGCCAAGCTGGACGCCTCGAAGGCTCCGGCGGAGGTCACCGGCTGGTTCGTGGACACCCGGGCCAACACCGTCACGGTGACCGTCAAGCGCGGTCAGGCCGAGGTGGCGAAGTCGTTCGCGGAGAAGGCGGGCACGCTCGCGAAGGTCGTCGAGACCGACGAGGCGCCCCGGCTGCTCAAGGACGTCCGCGGCGGTGACGCCTACTACATCAACAACGCGGGCCGCTGCTCGGTCGGGTTCGCGGTGGAGGGCGGGTTCGTCTCCGCCGGTCACTGCGGTTCCGCCGGCGACTCGGTGAACGGCGTCGACCGTTCGGCGATGGGCACGTTCGAGAAGTCGTCCTTCCCCGGCAACGACTACTCGTGGGTCAGGACCAACTCGGCGTGGACGACCACGGCCAAGGTGAACCACTACGGCGGTGCGGATGTCATCGTCTCCGGTAACACCGAGTCCGCGGTGGGCGCGTCGATCTGCCGTTCCGGCTCCACCACGGGCTGGCACTGCGGCACCGTCTCGGCCAAGAACCAGACGGTGAACTACCAGGAGGGCTCGGTCAGCGGCCTCACTCGCACGAACGTGTGCGCGGAGCCCGGTGACTCGGGTGGTTCGTGGGTCAGCGGCACGCAGGCGCAGGGTGTCACCTCGGGTGGCTCCGGCGACTGCACCAGCGGCGGCACGACCTACTTCCAGCCGGTCAACGAGATCCTCTCGGCGTACGGCCTGAAGCTCGTCACGGGCTGACGCGCTTCACCCCGCGCCCGCGGTCGGCCGATCCCCGGCCGGCTGCGGGCGTTCCCCGTTTCAGGCCTCGCGCTCTCCCAGCCACTTCTCGCGGTGCACCCGCCAGCGGTCCAGCATCGAGCCGATCTCGCTGTGGCAGAACCGGAAGAACTCGCGCGTCTCGTCCAGCCGCGTGCCCGCCTCGGTGTCCGGCCCGAGCGCCGAGACGCCCTCGCCGAGCACCTCGTCGATCATCACCAGCATCTGGTCCTTGCGGAACGTCGCCTCGTACCAGACGTTGTCGCGCATCCGGTAGACGTCGCGGCGTGATCCGGGCTCGCGCTCGCGGCTGACGATCTGGACCGTGGTCAGGTAGCGCACCGCGCCCGACACCGCCGCCGGGGAGATCTGCAGCAGGTCGGCGATCTCGGCCGCGGTGAGCCGTCCCGAGTCCGTAGTCAGCAGCGCCGCGAGGATGCGAGCCGGCATGCGGGGCACGCCGGTGTCCGCCAGAATCCCGCCGAACCGTTCGACGAACTGGCTCACCGCCTGCGTGTCACGCTCCGTAGTACTCGTCACGGCGGCATCATCCCTTTCGTCAGCCGATCGGGCAAAATTTACGTCCTTCACGAAGTTGTGAAAGAAGTGTAGCTTACCGGCCATGACATCTGCGATATCCGTGTCGGGCCTGGTGAAGACCTTCGGCCCGACGCGTGCACTGGACGATCTCAACCTGGACGTCCAGACCGGTGAGGTGCACGGCTTCCTCGGCCCGAACGGCGCGGGCAAGTCGACGACGATCCGGATCCTCCTCGGCCTGCTGCGTGCCGACTCCGGTACCGCGCGGCTGCTCGGCGGCGACCCGTGGAAGGACACCGCGGCCCTTCACCGCCGCCTCGCCTACGTCCCCGGCGACGTCAACCTCTGGCCCAACCTGACCGGTGGCGAGGTCATCGACCTGCTCGGACGGCTCCGCGGCGGCCTGAACAAGGCCCGCCGCGCCGAGCTCCTGGAGCGCTTCGAACTGGACCCGCGCAAGAAGGGCCGCACCTACTCCAAGGGCAACCGGCAGAAGGTCGCGCTGGTCGCCGCCCTGTCGAGCGACGTCGAGCTGCTGATCCTCGACGAGCCGACCTCTGGCCTCGACCCGTTGATGGAGGCCGTCTTCCAGGACTGCATCAACGCCGAACGCGAGCGCGGCCGCACCGTGCTGCTGTCGAGCCACATCCTCGCCGAGGCCGAGGCGCTGTGCGACCGGGTGAGCATCATCCGCAACGGCCACATCGTCGAGACCGGCACGCTCGCCGACATGCGGCACCTGACCCGCACGTCGATCTCCGCCGAGCTCGCCGGCCCGCCCAACGGCCTCACCTCGATGGCGGGCGTGCACGACCTGGTGGCCGAGGGCAACCGCGTCCGGTTCGAGGTTGACTCGGACAAGCTCGACCTCGTGCTGAAGCAGCTCGTGTCCACGGGCGTGCGCACGCTGACCTCGCAGCCGCCGACGCTGGAAGAGCTCTTCCTGCGCCACTACGAGGACGCGAAATGATCGGCACAGCCTTCATCGGAACTGGGCAACTGGTCCGGCTGGCGCTGCGCCGCGACCGGATCCTGCTGCCCGTCTGGGTCCTGTTCCTGGTCGGCGTCACCTACTCCACGACGACCGCGCTGCAGGAGCTGTACAACACGCAGCAGTCGCGGGATCTGCTCGGGGTCACCGCGAACGCGAACTCCGCGTTCCTGGCGATGCTCGGCCCGCTGCACGACTGGTCGTCGCTCGGCGGTCTGGTGGTGTGGCGCTGGGGCGTCTTCTCCGGCCTGTTCATCGCGGTCATGGCCATGTTGGTCGTCACCCGGCACACGCGCGCAGAAGAAGAAGCGGGCCGTACCGAACTCATCAGCGCGGCGGTCGTCGGCCGGCACGCGCCACTGGCCGCCGCCGTGATCGTCGCGGGCGGCACCAGCCTGCTGATCGGGCTCCTCCAGGCGTTGGCGCTCATCGGCAAGGACCTCGCTCCGGCGGGTGCCTTCGCGTTCGGGCTGTCCACGGCGAGCGTCGGGCTGGTGTTCACCGGCGTCAGCGCGTTCACCGCGCAGCTGTCGGAGAACTCCCGCGTGTCCAACGCGATCGCGGGCGGGTTCCTCGGCGTGACCTACCTGTTCCGCGCGGCCGGCGACGCGGCGGGGGAGTCGGGCCCGCAGTGGCTGACCTGGTTCTCGCCGATCGGCTGGACCGAGCACGTGCGGTCGTTCGGCGACAACAGGTTCTGGGTGCTGCTGCTCCCGCTGGCGGCGTTCGCCCTGCTGGTGGGCGTGTCCGCGTACATCGTGACCCGCCGCGACGTGGGCCTCGGTCTGCTGGCCGCACGGCTCGGCCCGGCGCACGGCACGATCGGCAGCCCGTTCGGGCTGGCGTGGCGGCTGCAGAAGGGCTCGCTGATCGGCTGGTCCATCGCGCTGTTCGGGGTGGGCGTGATCTACGGCAGCGTCGCCCAGGCGGTCGGGCAGATGGTGCAGGACAACCCGACGCTCGGGCAGATCGTGAGCAAGATCGGCGGCGCCGACGCGATGGTGGACGCCTTCTTCGCCACCGTCACCCAGCTGCTGGGCCTGATCTCGTCGATCTACCTGGTCCAGGCGATTCTGCGGCTGCGGTCGGAGGAGACGTCGTTCCGCGCGGAGCCGTTGCTCGCGACCCCGGTCTCGCGCTGGGGCTGGGTGGCCTCGCACGCGGTGTTCGCCCTGGCCGGCGGCGCGGTCGTGCTGGCGGCGTCAGGTCTGGGTCTCGGCCTGGTCTACGGCCTGCAGACCGACGACCTCGGCACGGTCCTGCCGCAGATGCTCGGCGCGGCACTGGCCCAGCTCCCGGCCGCCTGGGTGATCGCGGGCCTGGCGCTGGTGCTGTTCGGGCTGTTCCCGCAGCTCACCGGCGTGAGCTGGGCGGTGGTGTCGGTGTCGCTGGTGATCACGCTGCTCGGCCCGGCGCTGCAGCTCGACCAGTGGATCATCGACGTCTCGCCGTTCACGCACATCCCGAAGTACCCGGACATCACCGCGGGGCCGCTGCTGTGGCTCACCGGGGTGGCGGTGGTGCTTCTGGCTGCGGGGTTCGCCGGCTTCCGGCGCCGCGACCTGACCACGTGATGATCGCGGGAACGGTGACCAGCAGCGCGGCGGGCACGAGGAAACCCGCGAGCGGATGGGCCTGGTAGAGCGGGACGAACGCCAACGGCGCGGCGGCGGCACCCATGAAGCGCAGTGACTGCACAACACTGACGCTGCCGCCCCTGTTGGCGTTCTCGCTCTGCAACACCAACGCGTTGACGCTCACCAACACACCCTGCGCGGCCGCACCGGTCAACGCCCACGCGAGCACGGCGACCGCCGCGAACGGCGTCGTGCCCACCGCGGCGACGAGTCCTCCACCCAGCGTCGCGCCGATGACCACCGTCGTCGTGGCGCCGAACCGGTCGATGGCCTTGCCGACGTACCGCGCGGTCAGGAACCCGACGATGCCGAACCCGGTGAGCAGCAGCCCGCGTTCACCGGCACCCAGCCCGAACACGTCGTCCAGCCGGAACGCCACGAGGAACGACAACCCGCCCAGACAGCCCCAGCCGACGAACGCGACCAGAGCCGGCCTGATGGTGCTCGGCACGAACGCACTGCGCAGGCTCGCGTCCCGCTCCGGCTCGGAGTCCGTCTCCGGCACACCCAGGACCGCCAGCCCGACGGCCACCACCGAGATCACCACGAACGCCAGCCGCCAGTCGAACTCCGCGGTGAGCCCGCCGACCAGCGGGGCCGACGTCTGCCCGGCCGCCTGCATCGACCCGAACAACCCGAGCGCGCGCCCGAGCTTCTCCTTCGGCGTCGAGGCGGCGATCACCGCCAGCAGCACCGGCGTCGTGAACGAGTTCGCCGCGCCCTGCAACGCCCGCGAGGCCAGCAGCACCTCGAACGTCCACGCGCTCGCCGCGAGCGCGGAGGTGACGGCGTAGGCGATGTAGGCGATCCGGACAGTCCGTTGTGGACCCCAGCGTTGCGCGAGCGTGCCGGACGCGAGCATCAGCACCGCGAACGGCACGAGGTAGAACGTGAGCGTCGAGGCCGCCTCGCCCGGCGACCTGCCGAAACTGTCCCCGATCTCGGGCAGGATCGACGTGGTGATGGCGCCGCCGAACGGCCCGATCAATGCCCCGGCGTACAACCCGGCGCGTGCCAAACGGCCCACAGACACCTCCGCCGTCCAACCCTAGTGCGGTGGACGGCGGGAGCGCGCTGTGATTGTTGTCGTAGCTAAATGCTTCATCGGTCGATGCCCACGGCGCCCCTTTGCGTCTACTCCCGCACGCGGGGACGCTACGTACCCCGCAAGCGCACGAAAGCTCCCCGCGTGCGTCACCGTGCCGCCGGCAGGAGGGCTGCGCCAGGCCGCCTCGCACCGCAGCTGTGAAACGCACGCGGGGAGCTTTCGTGCGCTCCTGGAGTACGTGGCGTCCCCGCGTGCGGTCAGAACAGGGTCAGCGAGGACCGGGCGACGGCCAGCCCGGACCGCGTCCACGCCGGCGCAGGTACCGCTCGAACTCCGCGGCGATGTCGTCCCCCGACGCCTCGGTGATCTGGATGGCCGCGTCCCCGCGCTCCTCCAGCGCGCGCACGTAGTTGCGCACGTCCTCGTCCTCGTCGGCCATCTCGGTGACCGTGCGCTCCCACTCCTCCGCCTGCTCCGGCAGCGCGCCGAGCGGGACCTCGATGTCGAGGACCTCCTCCACCCGGTGCAGCAGCGCGAGCGTGGCCTTGGGGGAGGGCGGCTGCGAGACGTAGTGCGGCACGGCGGCCCAGAACGAGATCGCCGGGATGCCTGCCTGCACGCAGGCGTCCTGGAACACGCCGACGATGCCGGTCGGGCCCTCGTACTTGGAGTGCTCGAGGCCGAACTTCTCGGCGGCGTCCGGGTCGTAGGCGGTGCCGGTGACGGGCACGGGGCGGGTGTGCGGCGTGTCCATCAGCAGGGCGCCGAGCGTCACCACGGTCGTGACGCCGAGCGTCTCGATGTGGCCGAGGAGCTCGCTGACGAACTTGCGCCACCTCATGTTCGGTTCGATGCCGTGCACGAGGACCACGTCCACGGCGGAACCGGGCGGGCGGCAGACCGAGAGCCGCGTGGTCGGCCAGTCGACCCTTCGGGTGACACCGTCCACCATTCGGACTGTGGGCCTGGTCACCTGGAAGTCGTAGTAGTCGTCCGGGTCGATCTCGGCGAGCGGCGTGGCGTCCCAGGTGAGTTGCAGGTGCTCGATCGCGGTGCTGGCGGCATCCCCCGCGTCGTTCCATCCCTCGAACCCGCAGATCATGATCGGGTCGGTGAGAGGCTGGCGCGTGTGCGATGGGGTCTGGGACGGATCGTTCACGGCGCCAGACTACGGCCTCCCCTATCTAACTCATCGTAGGCTTGGCCCATGCGTGATCGCGGAGAGTCGCCGTTGCTGGAAGCGCTGGTGAACCGGGTCGTTGTCGCTGACGGCGCGATGGGCACCATGCTTCAGGCCGCTGACCTCTCTCTAGACGACTTCGACGGTCTAGAGGGCTGCAACGAGATCCTGAACGTCACACGGCCGGACGTCGTGAAGGCGGTGCATCGCGGCTATCTCGAGGTCGGCGTGGACGCCGTCGAGACGAACACGTTCGGCGCGAACCTCGCGAACCTGGCCGAGTACGACATTCCGGACCAGATCTTCCACCTGTCCGAACGAGGTGCCGCGCTGGCGCGGGAGGTCGCGGACGAGTTCAGCACGCCCGGCCAGCCCCGGTTCGTGCTGGGAAGCGTCGGTCCCGGCACCAAGCTGCCGACGCTCGGGCACGCGCCGTTCGCGACGTTGCGCGACGCCTACCAGGAGCAGTGCAAGGGCCTGCTGGTCGGCGGGGTGGACGCGATCATCGTCGAGACGTCGCAGGACCTGCTGCAGACCAAGGCGTCCATCATCGGTGCCAAGCGCGCGATGACCGCGGAGGGCCGCAGGGTCCCGATCATCGCCCAGGTGACCGTCGAGACGACCGGCACGATGTTGCTGGGGTCGGAGATCGGCGCCGCGCTGACCGCGCTGGAGCCGCTGGGCATCGACCTCATCGGACTCAACTGCGCCACCGGCCCCGCCGAGATGAGCGAGCACCTGCGGACGTTGTCCAAGCACGCCCGCATCCCGCTGTCGGTGATGCCGAACGCCGGCCTGCCGGAACTGGGGCCGAACGGCGCGGTCTACCCGCTGGGGCCGGAGGAACTGGCCCAGGCGCTGGCCGGCTTCGTGCAGGAGTTCGGCACGCGGCTCGTCGGCGGCTGCTGCGGCACGACCGCCGAGCACCTGCGTCAGGTGGCCCAGGCGGTCAAGGATCTCGGTCCCTCGCAACGACGTCCGCGCCCAGAGCCCGGCGTGTCCTCCCTGTACCAGGCCGTCCCGTTCAAACAGGACGCCTCGGTGCTGATGATCGGCGAGCGCACGAACGCCAACGGCTCCAAGGCGTTCCGCGAGGCGATGCTCGAGGAGAAGTGGGAGAACTGCATCGAGATCGCGCGGGACCAGACGCGCGAGGGCGCCCACCTGATCGACCTCTGCATCGACTACGTGGGCCGCGACGGCGAGGCGGACATGAAGGCGCTGGCCTCCCGGCTGGCCACCGCGTCGACGTTGCCGATCATGCTCGACTCGACCGAACCGAACGTGCTCCAGGCCGGCCTCGAGTGTCTCGGGGGCCGGTCCGCGGTCAACTCGGTGAACTACGAGGACGGCGACGGCCCCGACTCCCGCTTCCAGAAGATCATGCGGCTGGTCTCCGAGCACGGCGCGGCGGTTGTGGCGCTGTGCATCGACGAGGAGGGCCAGGCGCGCACCGCCGAGTGGAAGGTCCGCGTCGCGGTCCGGCTGATCGAGGATCTGACCCAGAACTGGGGCATGCGGGTCAACGACATCATCGTCGACTGCCTGACGTTCCCGATCTCCACCGGCCAGGAGGAGGTCCGCCGCGACGCCCTCGAGACGATCGAGGCGATCCGCGAGCTCAAGCGCCGTTACCCGGACGTGCAAACGACTCTGGGCCTGTCGAACGTCTCGTTCGGACTCAACCCGGCCGCGCGCCAGGTGCTGAACTCCGTGTTCCTGCACGAGTGCGTCCAGGCGGGCCTCGACACCGCGATCGTGCACGCCTCGAAGATCGTGCCGATGGCCCGCATCCCCGACGAGCAGCGCGCCGTGGCGCTGGACCTGGTCTACGACCGCCGCCGCGAGGGTCCAGAAGGGGTTGAATACGACCCGCTGCAGAAGCTCATGGAGCTGTTCGAGGGCGTCACCACGAAGTCGAACTCCGCCACGCGGGCCCAGGAACTGGCCGCGCTGCCGTTGTTCGAACGCCTGGAGCGCCGGATCGTCGACGGCGAGCGCAACGGCCTGGAAGCCGACCTGGACGACGCGCTGGACCAGCGCCCGGCGTTGCAGATCATCAACGACACGCTGCTCGCGGGCATGAAGACCGTCGGCGAACTCTTCGGTTCCGGCCAGATGCAGCTGCCGTTCGTGCTGCAGTCCGCCGAGGTCATGAAGGCCGCCGTCGCCCACCTCGAACCGCACATGGAACGCTCCGACGACGGCGGCAAGGGCCGCATCGTGCTCGCCACCGTCAAGGGCGACGTCCACGACATCGGCAAGAACCTCGTCGACATCATCCTGTCCAACAACGGCTACGAGGTCGTGAACATCGGCATCAAGCAGCCGATCAACGCGATTCTGGAGGCCGCGCAGGAACACCGCGCGGACGCGATCGGCATGTCCGGCCTGCTGGTCAAGTCGACCGTGATCATGAAGGAGAACCTCGAGGAGATGAACTCCCGGGGCGTCGCCGCGCGCTGGCCGGTGCTGCTGGGCGGCGCGGCGTTGACGCGTGCGTACGTCGAGAACGACCTGACCGAGATGTACTTCGGCGACGTCCGCTACGCCCGTGACGCCTTCGAGGGCCTGCGCCTGATGGACGCGATCATGGCGGCCAAGCGCGGCGAGGGCCCGCTCGTGGACCCCGAAGCCGAGGCCAAAGCCGCCGAACGCAAGGCACGCCGCGAACGGTCGCTGCGCATCGCCGCCGCCCGCAAAGCCGTTGCGGTGGAAGAAGAAGTGGTCACCGGCCGCTCGGACGTGGCCACCGGCAATCCGATCCCGGCGCCGCCGTTCTGGGGCAGCCGGGTCGTGAAGGGCATCCCGGTCGCGGACTACTCGGCGTTGCTCGACGAACGAGCGACGTTCATGGGCCAGTGGGGCCTGAAGGGCACCCGCGGCGGCAACGGACCGTCCTATGAGGACCTGGTCGAGACCGAGGGCCGCCCGCGCCTGCGCTACTGGATGGAACGCCTTGCCACGGAGGGTGTTCTTGCCCACGCCGCCGTCGTCTACGGCTACTTCCCGTGCGTCTCGGACGGCGACGACCTGGTGATCCTTTCGGAACCCTCCGCGGACTCGCCTGAGCGCTTCCGGTTCACTTTTCCGCGCCAGAAAAGGGATCGGAGGCTGTGCCTGGCGGACTTCTGGCGCTCGAAGGAGTCAGGCGAGGTCGACGTCATCGCGTTCCACCTCGTGACGATGGGCCAGCCGATCGCCGACTACGCCAACGAACTGTTCGGCAAGAACGCGTATCGTGAGTACCTGGAAGTCCACGGACTGGGGGTCCAGCTCACCGAAGCGCTGGCCGAGTACTGGCACAAGCGGGTGCGCGAGGAGCTGACCTGGTCGTCGGGCGGCACCGTCGCCGCCGAGGACCCGGCCGACGTCGAGGAGTTCTTCAAACTCGGCTACCGCGGCGCGCGCTACTCGTTCGGCTACGGCGCCTGCCCCGAGATGGAAGACCGCAGGCGCATCGTCGACCTGCTCGACCCAGCGCGTATCGGGGTCTCACTGTCCGAGGAGCTCCAGCTGCACCCAGAACAGTCCACCGACGCCTTCGTGGCGCACCACCCGGAGGCGAAGTACTTCAATGTCTGACCCGGCTGTGTCTTATCCCCTTGGTGTCCTGTGGGACATGGACGGCACGCTGCTGGACTCCGAAAAGCTCTGGGACATCCCGCTCTACGAGTACGCGGAGAAGCTCGGCGGGGTCCTGTCGCTGCACACCCGCGAACGCATGGTCGGCACCAACGTGCCCACCACGATGCGCCTGCTGTTCGCCGACGTCGGCATCGAGCCTTCCGAGTCTGACCTGCTCGACGGCGCCGCCTGGATCTCGCGCCGCACCGAGGAGGTGTTCCGCGCCGGCCTGCCGTGGCGTCCGGGCGCTGCCGAGGCGTTGCGCGCGGTGCGTGCTTCCGGGGTGCCGATGGCGCTGGTGACGTCGACCGAGCGGGCGTTGACCGAGGTCGCGCTGGACACCATCGGGCGGGATCTGTTCGACGTCACGGTGTGCGGGGACGAGGTCGACGGGCTGAACAAGCCGCTGCCCGAGCCGTACCTGAAGGCAGCCCGGCTGCTCGGGGTGGACGCGGCGCGGTGTGTCGCGATCGAGGACTCGCCGACGGGGGTGGCGGCAGCGGTGGCCGCCGGGTGCACCGTGCTGGTGGTGCCCTGTGACGTCGTGGTGGAGGCGGGGGAGCGGCGGATCTTCCGCGACTCGCTGGTGGGTGTGGACCTGGACGTCCTGAAAGCCCTCTGGTTTCCATTCGTCCAAGGCGGTACCGGCAGGCCACTGCGACCATGACACCCATGGCGACATGGGAAGACGTGGTGGCGATGGCGTCGCGGCTGCCAGAGGTCGAGGAAGCGACCTGGTACCGCACGCCGTCGTTGAAAGTGTCCGGCAAGGGGTTCGCACGGCTCCGGACCGAGGCCGAAGGCGGACTCGTGGTGATGTGCGACCTCGACGAGAAAGCAGCGCTGCTCGCTTCTGGAGACCCGGCGTTCTACACGACACCGCACTACGACGGGTACGGGGCGATCCTGGTCGACCTGACGAGGGTCGACCACGGCCAGCTGGCAGAGCTGATCGAGGAGGCGTGGCGGCTCAAGGCGCCGGCGAGGTTGCGCACTGCTCCCAGCAACCCTGAGGGATGAGCGTCGGCGCCGTCGGTGCCCACTCCGGCACCGGCGGCAACGCCCGCCCGGCAGGAGTGTCCACCGGCCGAGTCGACGACAGGTTCCGCCACGTCCGCCGCTCCGCCCCGAGATCGCTCGACAACGGGAACCGCATCCCCACTCCCTGCCGCAGCCGCACCTCGTCGGCGAGCTCCACAGCCCGAGGCGTGCACACGAGCCACTCCTGCACCGGCCCCCACAACCACAGCGCGGGCCCGTCCACCAGCTCCGTCCGGATCTCGGTCCGCCCGTCCGCCGCACACCACCGAACGGGCCGATGCGCGCCACGCACGGTCCCGGCCCGCACCACGTGCCACGCCGCCAGCGGCTCGCTCAACGACGACGTCGGCGCCGTGTCGACGACAACCCCGGGCGACACCGGCTCGAACCCGAGGAACGTCCGCCGCACCGACACCGAGAACCGCACACCGTTGGACAGCGTCTCCGAGACCACCGGCAGCGACTCGGGATACGGCAGCGCCGCGGGCACGGTCGGCTCACCCGCGGGCCAGCCGGGCGACAACGGGCCGATCGGTGCTGCCGCGGAGCTGTGCCACTTCCCGATGGCGGGCTCGAGGGGCGCGCCCGGCAGAACGCCGGGTTCGTAACCGTCAGGTCCCGCCACCCGCAGCCGGGGATTGATCTCCCAGACCAGGGACGACGCCACCCCGCCGTAGCGCGCGACCCGGTGCCGGCGGCGTTCGATCTCGGCGGCCAGCCCGCGTGGATCCGCGGTGGGGATGAGGATGTCGTAGGCCGCGCGAATCCACACCGCGGGTCCGGCGGGCAGTTCGAACGTCAGGGGATGGCTGGACGAGTGCTCCGGCGTCCGGTACTTCACGGGCTTGAGCAACACGCCGGGCTCGACCTTCATCACCCCGGCCAGCGGCACGCCGATCACGTCGGTGGCCATCCGTGCGCCGTTCACCAACCGCGTGAACAGCACGCGGTCCTGCTCGATCACCACGGCGGCCTCGTCGGACAGCGGTATGACGATCGGCGCGTCGTTCATCGGCGCAACTCCGGTGGTAGCAACGAAAGCAGAGCGTTGAGGTAGTGCGTGGCGGCCACGTCGTGCCCGATTCCGTCGCGGTGCACGGTGATCCGGCCGCCACCCAGTTCGAGCCCGCCGGTCGACTCGCAGGGCGCGGCGGTCAGTGCCGGGGTCAGGTACCGCACGAAGGCGAGTTCGTCGCAGAACACCAGGAACCTGTCGTCGAACGACGGAACACCGACGGCCACCGCGCCCGCGTTCTCGTCGTGCGTGATCCGGCGCCAGTCCTCTGTCGCACGGTGGGCGACTCGCAGGTGCGGGCACGGGCCCAGCGACGTGCTCACCGCGACGAAGGCTTCCTCGCGTGCTTTCTGGTCACCACCGCCGGCGGACTCCAGGCCGACCACGCGGACCTCGGTGCGCGTGGTGAACGTGCGCCCGCCGACGGACGTCACGACCTCTGTGGGCGTGAAGCGCTTGGGCCGCCACCACATCAGATGTCGAGCTCCTGGTCGGTCTGCGCCGCTTCCTGGTCCGCGCCGCGCTGGTCGTACGAGATGGTCTTGTAGACGCCGTCGGCGTACCCGGCGACCTTGTTCGCGATCTTGACCGGGTCGGTGTACTTCATGCCGTCCGGGCCGCTCTTGTCCAGGCCGAGCACCTTGTCCGCGTTCTTCCCGACGGCTTCGGAGAACGCCTCGCCGAGCGTGCCGGGCTTCTTCGACGCGCCCTCGACGAACGCCTTGCCGATCTTCGACCGCCCGATCACCTCGCGGATCCGCTTCAGCACGTTCAGGATCTTCTGGATGATCGAGCGGACCTTGTTCACCTCGCCGCCGGCCTTGGCGGTCGCGATGCCCGACTCGACACCCGTTGCCCCGGCGGCCGCGACCTCGGAGGCGCCGCACGTCGGGATGGCCGCGAGCTGCGCGGCGATCCACGTGACGACCAGCCACTCGATCAGGTCGCTCAAGATCCCTTTCAGGATGTCCTCGGCCACCTGCATGAACATGGAGCTGGCCTGCAGCACGGACGCGACGTGGCCCGCGGTGGAGGCGGTGCCCTCGATGCCGTGGTGGAAGCCGCCGAGCTTGGCCGCGGCCTTGTCGCCGGCCTCGGACTTCCAGCTCCGCAGGCCTTCCTTCAGCTGCTCGTCGAACGTGCGGGCCAGTTCCTCGGTCTGCTTGGCGATGTCGTTGAACGCGCCCGCGGCCTTGCCGGTGGCCGCGGGGTCGCCGCTGACCAGGTCGACGGCCTGCTTCAACGGTGCCACGACGTCCAGCAGCCAGCCGAGTCCCTTGCTGATCAGGAAGTTCAGCGGGTCGGCGATGGCGCCCGCGAGTTTCATGCCCTCCTGCATGAAGTTGTTCATGTCGGAGATGACGCTGATGGTGTCCTTCGCGATCGCGGCGCCGTCGCCGGAGGAGATGGAGTCGCCGAGCTTCGTGGCGTCCTTCATGAGCGCGTAGCTGCTGCCACCGAACGGAACGGACTTCGCGGCCTGCTTGCCCACGTTGCCGCCGGAGAACTGGTCGCCGTAGCTGCTCCCCACCGCGCCCGCGTTGGACGTCGCCGTGCCGCCGGAGACCATCGGCGCCGCGGACGCGTTGTCGAGTCCTGCCTGGAGCGTCTTGCCGAACGCGTCGGTGGTGGTCTTCTCCTGGTCGGCGTAGGTCCGCGCGGTGGCGGTGAGGGCGGCGTCGATCTTGCCGAAGCCCTCGGTCATCTTGCCGAAGTGGCCGTGCAGGTCGCCGAGCAGCGCGTCGTACTGCTCGTACATGCCGAGCAGGTGCCCGAGGGCGCCCCAGCTGATCGCGGGCACGGACGCGGTGGTGGCCGTGTCGTTGAGCTTCGTCGAGGTGCCGGAGAGTCCGCCGACGGACTTGGCGCACCGGGCCAGTTCGTCCGGGTGCACGACGTAGCCGGTCACCAGCGGTCGTCCTGGCGGAAGATGCTGCCGGTGTCGCCGTCGTCGTCCACTGGCGGGCGCGGGCGGGCGGGAGGCTCGCCGGGCTGCCCGAAGATCTCCTGCTGGGTCTTCGCGACGCGCTCGGCGATCGGGATGTCCGTGCCGACGTGGCCCTGCACGATCTCGGCCTGCTGGCGCGCGGCGGCGGCGACGGCCTGTTGCAACGTCGACATCACGGCCTGGGAGAGCTGCGTGGCGCTGAGCCGCTTCGCGTCCTCGGTGAACCGGATTTCCTTGATGGAACCGGACAAACCCGCTACGACCGTGACGGAACGGTCGGGGGACTGGACGCTGGCTTCCACTGTTCTGAGTTCGGTGCCCATCGCGTCGTACCCGGCGGCACGGGCCTCGGCCGCACGGTTGGCCCGCTCGAAGAACTCGAGCTTCTGACGCATCTCTTCCAGCAACTCGGCGCTGTCAGGCATGCGCCGAACGTACCAATGCCGCCTGGGCGGGGTGGCCGTACTCCCGGCCACCCCACACCATCAGGCGACAGCAGTCTTTTCGACGGCCTTGGTCCTGCGCGTGGCCGGGTCGATCAGCAGACCGAACACCACGCCGAGACCGACGTAGAGCGTGGCGAGCTGGGCGAGCGAGCTGAGGCGGAACTGCCACAGCACGTTCACCGGCATGTCCGCGGGGATCGTGTCCGGCGGCGCGGGGAACGCCACCAGCACCACGGCGACGGCCGCGGCGACCGCGAGCAGCACCGCGGTGACCCGCACCGGCTGGGTCTGGGCGCGCAGCTGCTCGGCGAGCCAGCTGGCACCCCACACGATCACCAGACCGGCCACCACCACACCGAGGTAGAGCGCGGTCCGGTAGTTCACCGTCTCCGGGTCGCCCACGGCGGGCGGGTTGGCCGGATACTTCAGCCACGGCAGCAAAGCCACGGCACCGAACACCGCGGCACCGAACGCGAAGCTGCGGCTGAACGGCGTGCGGTCGGCGAACCACCGCTTCGACAGCCCGTAGGCCGTGGCGAACACGAGCCCGACCGCGATGCCGACGATGACCACGCCGAGCATGCCGCCGACGATCTGGGCACCCCGGCTGACCAGCTCTTCCTCGCCACCGTGCGAATGGCCGGCCTCACCGGCGGGTGCCCTGGCCTCCTCGACCGCGAGCGCGGCGCGAATCGGGATCTCGGTCACCAGCAGCTGCACCAGCGCGGAGGCGACACCGGCGATGCCGCCGGCCGCGATTCCGCGCAGCGCAAGGGACTTGTACGTCGTAGTCATGAACTTCCCTGCCCGGGATCGGAGATCGGGATCAGTGGCAGGGGACGCCGAGCGCGTGCCGGCCGTCGTGGAAGAACTCGTGCAGCATCTCGGAACCCGCGCCGAGCGCGAGACCGTTCTCCTGCAAAACCAGGTAGGTGACGATGAGGCCGAGCAGTGCTACTGCGAAGGCCCACTTGGGCACCTGGACGGCGGACAGATTTGCTGCGGGGCTCGTCATGACGGGCTCCTCCATACCTCGTGGAAGTCAACTCTCCTAGCGGCGCCGCAGCCGGTCTCCTGACTCCCGGATCAACGCTGCCCCCGCGTCTTCCCAGTCCCCTCGCGGGGACCAGTGACGTGCTCGGCGGGGATCGCTTCCCGGTCACAGTGGCGAGGACCGCGCCGGATTTTCACCGGCTTCCCGTCACTGCGGCGCGTGCACCGTAAGTTGATCGGTGGCTTAAACACAACCGGCCATAAGAGTTGTCGTGTTCATCACTTCACGAGTGGACAGTCACCGCACTTCCCACCTGCGGCAACGCGGTAGTAGAGACAGCACGACCGACGCCGGAACGTGACTTCGCCCGGGAAACTGATGAATTCTCCCGCCTGTTCGAACGGCGGTGCGCTCATCAGCCGCTCGCCGCGTTCTTCTGCTTCCTCTGCCGTGAGCATGCGTGCGCGGACAACCATTTTGAGCGCGCCCGCGATGTTCGACATCGCGTTGCCCCACAACAATCCGCGCGCCACCGGAGTGACCGCCTGGATCGCTTCCACCACGGGTTCGAGCGCCTCCGCGGCCGGCGGGCCCAGCCGCGGCTGGTCGATGCGGACGCTCAGGCCGTTGACCGGGTGGTGGTGCCACCACAGGTTCTCCGGCCGGACGTCGATCGGGATGTTCGCGGCGGTGAGCGGGCTGAGCAGCCGCGCGGTGTAGCTGAGGAAGAACAGGCTGGCCGCTACGCGTGGTTCCTCCGCTTCGTACCGGATCGCGATGGCGTCGATCGTGGTTTTGAGCGCCGGGCCTTCGAGCAGCGCCGTCCCCGGCAGCCACGTGTCGTCCGGGCGGCCCACGTCGAGCGCGAAGAACGGGTTGATGCCGCGCACCCGGCGCAACGCTTCGAGCACTTCGGCGAACTCGGACACGGAAGTTCACGCTACCGGGTGGAATCTCATCGTCGCTCCCCGTCGGGTGCGATCAGAACAGGGAACACCTGGGTAACTTGATGTTGTGAGGACGGCGTACCGATGCCGGGCCTACCCGGACCCCGAACAGATGGCGGTGCTGAACCGCACGTTCGGGTGCGTGCGTTTGGTGTGGAACAAGACCCTTGCCGAGCGGTCTCACCGCTACCGCACCGAGGGCAAGTCAACTTCATACCGGGAGACCGACGCCGCGCTGACCTACCGGAACTTTTTCGCGGGACACCCGCTCGGCGTACCGCATGCGCGAGGGCCGGCTTCACCTGGCCAAGACCGCAGGGCCGATCCGCTTCGCCTGGTCGTTCGGTCAGGCGAATCTGTCCACGCTCGATCCCAGCATGGTCGTTGTCGCACGAGAGTCCGACCACCGCTGGTACGTCACGTTCACAGTGGACACCAGTGATCCTGCGCCACTTCCTGCTACCGGTCGCGCTGTGGGCTTGGATCTCGGTGTGTAAGGACTTCATCGTCACGAGTGATGGTCAGCGGATCGCCAACCCCCGGCATCTGCAACGCAAAGCGCGAAACCTGGCCCGCTACCAGCGGCGTCTGGCTCGCACCCAGCGCGGTTCCCGCAACCGCGCCAAAGCCAGGCGAAGGATTGCCGCCGCGCACCGCAAGGTCCGAAACCGGCGGATGGCCCGCGCGATCAGCGACGTGGCGTGGGGTGAGTTCCGGACGATGCTGGAGTACAAGGCGCATCGCGCCGGACGGACGCTTCTGGTCGTCGATCGCTGGTATCCCAGCACCAAGACCTGTTCGTCTTGCGGACACCTGCTGGCCGAGCTGGGTTTGTCCATTCGGCACTGGACGTGTCCGAACTGTCGCATCCGGCACGACCGGGACCTCAACGCGGCGAAGTACATCCTTGCGGCTGGTCGAGCCGTAGCCCGAGGAGACTTGGGCGATGCCTGTGGAGCTGACGTGAGACGGCAAGGGTTCGCCCTTCCGCAGTCAGCGGCGAAGCAGGAACCCTGTGTCGTGAGGCACACCGTGCGGTGTCCGACGTGAGTCGGACGGGGCTCTTCACCCGCAGGTGGGGAGAAAGTCAAGTCCAGGGCATGGGACAGATGTGACCGCGGTGTGGACGGCGGTCCGGGAGATGGGAGGATGTCGTGCCGTGAAGACCTTCGACTCCCTGTTCGCCGAACTGACCGAACGAGCCGCCACCAAGCCGGCAGGTTCCGGCACCGTCGCAGCGCTCGAGGCCGGCGTCCATGCGCAGGGCAAGAAGGTGCTGGAGGAGGCGGGCGAGGTCTGGATCGCCGCCGAGTACGAGTCCGACGAGAAGCTCTCGGAAGAGATCTCGCAGCTGCTGTACCGCCTCCAGGTGCTCATGCTGGGCCGCGGCCTGACCCTCGAAGACGTTTACAAGTACCTCTGACGGAGACTTTCACATGCTGCGCGTTGCAGTCCCGAACAAGGGCGCGCTCGCCGAACGCGCCTCCGCCATGCTGACCGAGGCCGGCTACCGGCAGCGGCACGAGCCGCGCGACCTGACCGTGCTCGACCCCAACAACGACGTGGAGTTCTTCTTCCTGCGTCCCAAGGACATCGCGATCTACGTGGCGTCCGGCGACCTCGACCTCGGCATCACCGGCCGGGACCTGGCCGCGGACTCGGGCGCCGACGACAACGGCTCGTCGGTGCAGGAGCTCCTGGCGCTGGGCTTCGGCTCGTCCACCTTCCGCTACGCGGGCCCTCGCGGCACCGACTGGAAGGTGTCCGACCTCGAAGGCAAGCGCCTGGCCACCGCCTACCCGAAGCTGGTGGGCCGCGACCTCAAGGCCCGCGGCATCAACGCCCACGTGATCCGTCTCGACGGCGCCGTGGAGATCTCGATCCAGCTCGGCGTCGCCGACCTGATCGCCGACGTGGTGGGCTCCGGCCGCACGCTGCGCCAGCACGACCTCGTGCCGTTCGGCGAGCCGATCTGCGAGTCCGAGGCCGTGCTCGTGCACCGGGCCGCCTCGGAGCTCACGTCGGCCAAGAAGCAGCTGACGGCCCGCCTGCAGGGCGTCGTGTTCGCGCAGCAGTACCTGATGCTCGACTACGACTGCCCGCGCACGTTGCTCGAGGACGCCATCGCCCTCACCCCGGGCCTGGAGTCGCCGACGGTGGCGCCGCTGGCCGACGACAACTGGGTGGCCGTGCGGGCGATGGTGTCCCGCAAGGAGGCGAACCGCGTGATGGACGAACTGGCCGCGATCGGCGCCAAGGCCGTGCTGGCCTCGGACATCAGGTTCTGCCGCCTGTGATCACGGAGCACGCCCTGCTGGACGTGCTGCCGGATGCCACGGACGAGTTCGAGTGGGCGTTCGGCGAGGCGCGGGAGCTGATCTCCGCCTCGCCGGGCTTCCGCGGCCTGGAACTGCTGAGGTGTCTGGAAACGCCGTCGCGCTACCTGCTGCTGGTGCGCTGGGAGTCCGTGGAAGCGCACACCGTGGGCTTCCGGCAGGGCCCGTCGTACGCGCAGTGGTCCGCGCTGCTGCATCGCTTCTACTCGCCGTTCCCGACGGTCGAGCACTACGAGAGCGCGCTGAGCACCTCGGCGTCCGTGGTCTGATCGAACCTGTCGTACCACCGGCTGACCGCGCCGAAGTGGCGTGGGGTCAGGACGGCCACGACCGGGGTCGTGAACGTTTGGAGCGAGTCCCTGGCCGCCACGGGGACCGCGAGCGTGACGCTCCGGGGTTCGTGTTGGTGGATCCAGTGCAGCGCGGCCCTGGCGGTGACGCCGGTGGCGAGGCCGTCGTCCACGAGGATCACGTCGCGATCCTTGATGGTGAGCGGCTTGTCCCCGCGGTACAGGACGGTGCGCCTGGCTGCTTCGGCGCGTTCTTCGTCGCAGGTGCGGTCCAGCTGTTCCTCGGTGAGGTTCAGGGCTCTGAGCACTCTCGCGTCGTAGATGGGTTCGCTGTCCGCGGTGACGGCTCCTACGCCGTACTCGGGGTGGCCTGGGGCGCCGATCTTGCGCGCCACCACGACGTCCAGTTCGGCGTTGAGCTGTGCGGCTACTTCCTTCGCCACCGGGACGCCGCCTCGGGGGAGGCCCAGGACGAGCGGGTCGTGCCACGGCTGGGTGGCGAGTCGCGCGGCGAGGGCGCGGCCCGCTTCCTGCCGGTTCGCGAACCTCTTCACAGTCCCGCTGACGCTACGCCTTCTTCTCGTCAGTCGGTGCCAGCCAGAAGGGGCATCACGAAGCCGCGGTGGGCGGCCTGATCGTCATGCAGTCAGCGCTCGCGCACGAACAGCGCCTGCGCCGTTGTGCCCACCGGCCCCTCCACGTCGTGCACCACGCTGGTCGCGAGCCCGACGCCGTCCGGCCCGATGGTCGTCCGCGCGTCCATCCCGACCCACTCGCCAACAGGCTGCCGGTGCAGGTGGACGGTCAGGTCCGTGTTGATGGCGTACCACTTGCGAATGTCCACACGGGACGAAACGCCGCTGGCCGAGTCCACCACGGAGAACAGCCGCTCCAACGGCGAAGGCTCGAACCCGTCGACCACGGCGACGCGGGGGCGGGCCCAGACCTGGGCGTCGCCCGGCGTGAAGATGCCGCCTGACACCGAAAGCCACTCGACGGCGGCCAGGTAGCCGCCGCCCCAGAAGTCCGGGATCTCCATCGGTGCGGCGGATTCGGGCGGTGTCATCGCGGGGAGGTCGCCTCCCGCTACGGCTGTGGTGTCCGAGTCGACGATGCGCCACGCGCGGGCTGTCAGCACCGCGCGGCCTTCGTGGGACAGCGAGGCCGCCAGCAGCTCCACGGAGCGGCCGGGGCGTTCGACCGAAGTGGACACCGTCAGGTCTGCCACCGGGACGGGGCCGAGCACCTCGAACGTCACGCGGGCCAGGGCGGACGACGGGTTGCCCAGGGCCAGCAGGGAGCGCACCAGCAGGGCGGAGGGTGGGCCCAGGTGCTGGCTGTCCGGGCCCCACGGGCCGACGGTGTGCTCGGTGGAGCGGAAGGTGTTGTCGCCCAGAGGCTCGTAGAAGGCTGTCATGTCGCGGTCCCGGCGGTCAGTCGCGGTCCTGGAGGGGTTCGGTGTCGTCGGGCTCCGGCCAGCCGGGGTAGGGCGGCGGGGTGCCGTCGAAGGCAGGGCAGAAGGCTTTGTGGTCGCAGTAGTCGCACAGGCGGCTGGGGTTCGGGCGGAAGTCGCCGGTCGGGGCCGCTCGCATGATGGCCTGCCAGATGGCGTCCAGGGTGCGTTCGAAGCGGGAGAGTTCCGCCTCGTCCGGGGTGTAGGCGAGGGCCTGGCGGTCGGCCAGGTACATCAGGCGCAGCTGGCGGGGGACGACGCCGCGCAGCTTCCACAGCACCAGGGCGTAGAACTTCATCTGGAACAGCGCTTTGGCCTCGCCGATCTCGCGCGGGGCGGCGCCGGTTTTGTAGTCCACGACCCGGATTTCACCCGTCGGGGCCACGTCCACGCGGTCGATGTAGCCGCGCAGCAGGACGCCGGACGGGAGTTCGGACTCGACCAGGAGCTCACGGGACTCCGGCTCCAGGCGGCGCGGGTCCTCCAGGCCGAAGTAGCCGTCGAGCAGTTTGGTCGCGGAGGCCAGCCACTCCTGTTCCTCGGCGCCGCCCTGCTCCTCGAACAACGTGGAGAACTCCGGGCGTTCGGCCTGCACGCGTTCCCACGCCGGCACGATCATCGTGCGGGCGCGGTCGGGCACGCGTTCGGCCGCGGGCAGGGCGAAGAGGTCTTCGAGCACCGCGTGCACCACCGTGCCGCGCACCTGCGCCTTGGTCGGCCTCTCCGGCAGCCGGTCGACGGCGCGGAACCGGTAGAGCAGCGGGCACTGCTTGAAGTCCCCTGCCCTGGAGGGCGACAGCGCGGGCCTGCGCAACGTGGTGCTCATGGTTCGCACCATAGGACAGGGGTCTGACAATCCTGGGAACCGGCACCGAACCGCGAGATCACACCCACCGCTCTACAGTGCACCCGTGGCCGCGCGGATCAGTGAGCGAGAGGGCGGCCTGCTGCTGTTCCGGGTGGCGGGCATCCCCGTCGTGCTCGCGCCGTCGTGGTGGATCGGCTCGGCGATCGTGGTGGCCTTCTACGCGCCGCTCGTCGACGACCTCGCCCCCGGCACGCCACCGGGGGTCGGACTGCTCCTGGCGGCGTTGTTCGCCGTCTTCCTCGGTCTCTCGGTGCTGGCCCACGAACTGGGTCACTGCGTCGCGGCGCTGCGGCTCGGGTTGCCGGTCAGACGACTGCGGCTGTACCTGCTGGGCGGGCTGTCCGAGATCATGCGCACACCCGGCAAACCCAGCCACGAGGGCGTGGTCGCGGGTGCGGGGCCGCTGGTGTCCGTGGCGCTCGCGATCATCTTCGGTGTCGGCGCGCTCGTGATGGAACCGGGCGACGTCGTGTGGGTGCTGGTCTTCCAGATCGCCGCCGCGAACGTCGCCGTCGCCGTCTTCAACCTCCTGCCCGGCCTTCCGCTCGACGGCGGCAGGATCGTCAGAGCAGGTGTGTGGGCCGCTACCGGGCAACGGGCGATGGGCACGCGTGTCGCCGTGGTCGGCGGTTTCGTCGTTGCCGTCGCACTGGTGGCGTGGTCGCTCTACGGCATCGCGGAAGGCGCGGAAGACCGTTGGTTGCGCTTCGGCGTGTGCGTGCTGACGGCGTGGGTCGTCGTCGCCGGTGCGAGAAGCGAGCTGGCCAGCGAACGGCGCCGCACGTGGCCCGTGGGCCTCACCCTCGCCGACCTCATCCGGCCGGTGCTCCAGCTGCCGGCGGAAAGCCCCGTCGCGGACGCGCTGAGCACCTCGGCCGGCCGGGGCGTGGTGCTGGTCAGGGCGGACGGGGTCGCGGCCGGCCTGCTCGACACCGAACTGGCCCGCAAGCTCGCCGCGTCGAGCCCGTTCGCACCCGCGGAGCAGGCCGCCGAGCCGATCCTGCCGGAGACCGTGCTGCTCGCCGACGAGCCGGGCGAGGAGATCGTGGAACGCGTCCAGGGCACCGCCGCGTGGCAGTTCCTGGTGGTCGATCTGGAGGGCCGCCCGGCCGGTGTGCTGCGCAGGGAGGACCTGCGTGCGGCCATTGAGAAGGGCGTTTGACACCATTGCGCGGTGATTAGCGCAAGTGGACCGTTCCAGCCGGGCGACCGGGTTCAGCTCACCGACCCCAAGGGACGGCACTACACCGTCGTCCTGGAGCCCGGCAAGGAGTACCACACCCACCGCGGCGCCATCCCGCACGACAAGCTCCTCGGGCAGCCCGAGGGCTCCGTGGTGCAGTCGGTGGGCGGCACGAACTTCCTGGCGCTGCGCCCGCTGCTGCCGGACTACGTGCTGTCCATGCCGCGCGGCGCGCAGGTGATCTACCCGAAGGACGCCGCGCAGATCTGCATGTACGGCGACATCTTCCCGGGCGCGCGCGTTCTGGAAGCAGGCGCGGGTTCCGGCGCGTTGTCGTGCTCGCTGCTGCGCGCGGTGGGGGAGAAGGGCAGCGTCCAGTCCTACGAGGTGCGCGAGGACCACGCGGTCCACGCCATCCGCAACGTCGAGACGTTCTTCGGCGAGCGCCCCGGCAACTGGTCGATCACCGTCGACGACGTGAAGAACCACGAGGGCGAGGTCGACCGGGTCATCCTCGACATGCTCTCGCCGTGGGAGGTGCTGCCCACGATCGCGAAGAACCTCATCCCCGGCGGCGTCCTGGTCGTCTACGTCGCCACCACCACGCAGCTGTCCGTGGTCACCGAGGCGCTGCGGGAGATGACCTGCTTCACCGAGCCCCACGCGTGGGAGACGCTCGTCCGCCCGTGGCACGTCGTCGGACTCGCCGTGCGGCCGGAGCACCGGATGATCGGGCACACGGCGTTCCTGCTGACCACGCGCAGGCTCGCGGAGGGCGTCACCGCGCCCAGGCCGCAGCGCCGCCCCAGCAAGGGCTGACCTGCAGACGCGAAAGGCCCCGCCGGACT
>NZ_JAXAVW010000109.1:0-536 GCF_033949945.1 Lentzea miocenica | reverse complement strand
GCGTGACGCTGTTCGCCGACAGTGTTGTCTACGTCGTCGCGGCCGAACAGTTCCTCTTCCATCTCGCGGCGGAGGGTCGCACCAACCTGTGTGTCGGCGCGGAAGTCCGTTAGCGGCTGGTGGAAACCCTTCGGGATCACGGCCAGGCGGCGGGCCGCGTTGATCACGTGGCCTGAGCGTTCCTGGACGAGCAGCAGGTAGTCCGGTTCGCTGCGGAACGCGTCCGCGGGGCGGGCGATGGCCGTGAGCGCGAGGGCTCCGCCTGCGCACATTCGGTCGCCGACGTTGAGTGCGGCCGTCAGGTTCCGCATGTAGGTGTCGCGGAGGGGGAGTGCGCCGGGGCTTGTTGGCCGGTCGGTGGTGAGCGCGTCAACCAGCTCGCCTTCGAGCAGGTCCATCGTCACCACGTACCCCACGAAGTCCGTCACGCCCACGGTGCCCGCGAGCTGGTGCTTTCGCATGTCCACGTCGAGCAGCCGGAACAGCGGCATGTTCACCATGCGGTGTCCCAGCGCCAGCGTTTCGGCCAGCCGTTG
>NZ_JAXAVW010000108.1:0-671 GCF_033949945.1 Lentzea miocenica | reverse complement strand
GCGCAGACCGGTGCGCAGATGCGGCAGCTCACCAACCGTGTGGTGATGCGCGTCGATCCCGAAGGCCACAAGGCCCGCGCCGAGGAACGCAAGAAGCAGCGCTGCACCGGCATCGACTCGTTGGAGGACGACATGGCCCGCATCTGGGCGTTCCTGCCCGCGCACCTGGCCGCCGCCTGCTCCGCCCGCGTCGACGCGATCGCCCAGCAGGTCAAGACGCCGCAGGACCCGCGCACGCTCGACCAAGTCCGCGCTGACGTGTTCGCCGACCTGCTGCTCGCCACCCCCGACAAGGCCAGCGCCGTCAAGGTCGAGCTCTACGTGACCGTCTCCGCAGCCACCCTGATGGGCCTGTCCGAGCAGCCCGGCGAACTCGCCGGCTACGGCCCCATCACCCCCGGCCTGGCCCGCGAGCTGGCCGGTGACGCGACCTGGCGCCGCCTGCTCACCGACCCGGCCACCGCCGAAGCCCTCGAATTCGGCACCAGCACCTACCGCCCACCGGCGGCGCTGCGCCGGTTCGTCTGGACCCGAGACCGAACCTGCCGCTTCCCCGGCTGCACGCGCCCGTCACACAAGTCCGAACTGGACCACACGATCCCATTCCCGGTGGGCTCAACTTCAGCGGACAACCTCGGCGCGTTCTGCAAACGCCACCACCGCGTAAAACA
>NZ_JAXAVW010000107.1:0-715 GCF_033949945.1 Lentzea miocenica | reverse complement strand
GTGCGCCACGAGGCGCTTTGCTGCATTCCCGGTGCAGTCGGGAGGAACTTGGAGGAATGTTCCTGGGTCTAATGGCTTACCTGGATTCGAAAGATGAAGGGGACAGTAGCATGCCAGTGAAGCGGCGGCCGGGTCCACGTGTCAGGGACGGTGCGTCGCGGGACCCGCGCGATATGGTGAAAGCTTGACTGCCTGAACCCCAATCTCCAGAAGATGCAAGGATTCATCCACCGGAAAGGCATGTGTAACCGGTGCTGCCTCTGCGTCGGCGTCACTGACCCGCCAGCGCAACCTCCAGGGGTGCAGAGCGATTCCCTATGAGGGAATTAAAGGAGATGAATGGGGCACCTAAGTCGTGCTAGTACGTGCAGCGAAGACGAACGTGGGATCACCTGAAGGGCGCGAGCCGTGATGGTGACGGAGGCCTCGTAGTAGTCGTGAGGGTGACGTCTCTCCAAGGAGAACGGTAACGCCGTTCACAGGGCGAAGGGGGCCAGGTGGCCGGATGTTCGAAGGCCGGGAGGTATGCGTAATGCAGGACGCCGCAACGGTACTGAATGTCCTCCGTGAACGTGGCAGGCGTGGCCTGCCTCTGGAAAGACTGTATCGACAACTGTTCAACCCTGAACTGTATCTGGTTGCCTACGGTCGGCTGTACTCCAACAAAGGAGCTATGACGCCTGGAGCTGACGGAGAAAATGCTGATGGAATGCAC
>NZ_JAXAVW010000106.1:0-748 GCF_033949945.1 Lentzea miocenica | reverse complement strand
GGACCCCATGCACCCGAGCCGACTCTCCGAGCCGATGCGCTGGCTACTGGCCGAACCCGGCCGCCTTCGCATGGAGTGCACAGGCTTCGGCCTGAACCTCGTGAGCGGCAACTTCGAGTTTGCCAGCTTCATCGTCATCGAAGACGAGGAGTTCTGGACGCGCTACGGCGGAGACGTCCAAGCCAACTGGGAAGCGTCCCGTCTGCACCAGTATTCCAGCCGCGACGCGGAGCTCCTGGACGAACTCGTGAACGATGTAGCTTGGAGCAACGAAGGGCTCTTCGCCCTTCTGCAGGGCCTGCGCCGCCTCCGCGAAATCGGCGGCACCCGCGTAGACCTGCCAGAGATCGAATGGGAGATCAGGTGACCGCCAACTGGCAAGCCGGCAACGCCGCGGACGACAGCACGGAGACCCGCGGCTGGCTGGTCGGACACTTCATCGACCCGTCGATCGGCGTCCGCTCTCAGAAGGATGTCGAAGTGAAGTGGGGCACGCACCCCGCTGGCGACAAGCGTCCGGATTGGACTGCCGACGACCAGCGCACGACGCTGGTTCTGTTGGTAGAAGGCAACTTCCGCGTGGACACCACCGATGGAAGCAAGACCATGACCCGTCAGGGCGACTACATCATGTGGGGTCCAGGCGTCGACCACTCGTGGGAAGCCCTCGCGGACTCGATCGTCATGACCGTCCGCTGGCCGTCACAGACCTGACAGCTCGAAGTTCGGCAGCTTCACCCGCGAGCCG
>NZ_JAXAVW010000105.1:0-748 GCF_033949945.1 Lentzea miocenica | reverse complement strand
TGGCTCGCGGGTGAAGCTGCCGAACTTCGAGCTGTCAGGTCTGTGACGGCCAGCGGACGGTCATGACGACGGAGTCCGCGAGGGCTTCCCACGAGTGGTCGACGCCTGGACCCCACATGATGTAGTCGCCCTGGCGGCTCATGGTCTTGCTGCCGTCGGTGGTGTCGACGCGGAAGTTGCCTTCTACCAACAGAACGAGCGTCGTTCGTTGGTCGTCGGCAGTCCAATCGGGACGCTTGTCACCGGCGGGATGGGTGCCCCACTTCACTTCGACATCCTTTTGCGAGCGGACGCCGATCGACGGGTCGATGAAGTGTCCGACCAGCCAGCCGCGAGTGTCCGTGCTGTCGTCCGCGGCGTTGCCGGCTTGCCAGTTGGCGGTCACCTGATCTCCCATTCGATCTCTGGTAGGTCTACGCGGGTGCCGCCGATTTCGCGGAGGCGGCGCAGGCCCTGCAGAAGGGCGAAGAGCCCTTCGTTGCTCCAAGCTACATCGTTGACGAGTTCGTCCAGGAGCTCCGCGTCGCGGCTGGAATACTGGTGCAGACGGGACGCTTCCCAGTTGGCTTGGACGTCTCCGCCGTAGCGCGTCCAGAACTCCTCGTCTTCGATGACGATGAGGCTGGCGAACTCGAAGTTGCCGCTCACGAGGTTCAGGCCGAAGCCTGTGCACTCCATGCGAAGGCGGCCGGGTTCGGCTAGTAGCCAGCGCATCGGCTCGGAGAGTCGGCTCGGGTGCATGGGGTCT
>NZ_JAXAVW010000104.1:0-856 GCF_033949945.1 Lentzea miocenica | reverse complement strand
AACGAAAAGCGGCTAATCTCAGCGCTGAGGCGGAGCGCGGAGGAATACGTGTCGGAGGATTGGGCGGCAGTCGCCAGAGCCATCAACGAGCGCGTGAACGAGCTCGGCTGGCGTCAACGCGAGCTAGCAGAACGCTCGAACGTCTCCCAGGCGATCGTCCGCGAGATCCAGCACCACACAGTGGAGCGTCGGCGGGGGCCGCGGACGCTGGAGTCCTTGTCTACAGCCATGGGCTGGCACCCGATGCACCTCGACGCGGTGCTGCACGGCCGCCGCCCGCCAGAGCGAGACGAGCCGATCACCGACCCCGGCGACTCGCTTTGGTCGCGTTTGGACAGTGTCGAACAGCGCCTGATCGACATCACCGAACGCCTCGACGACCTGAAGTCGGACCTCGCGTCGGTAGCGAAGCAAGTCCGCGAGAACCGGTAGCGCGGTGCGTTTCTGCTGGTTGAGCGCTTTGATTTCCATGCACCAATTCCAGCGTGAATCGGCGCCCGAACCCATGCATGTCCAATGCAAGTTCAATGCAGGTTCTGCGCTCCGGGGGTAGCGCGAGCATGAGCGTGAACGACGAGTGGACCGGCCAATCAGCGCGTTGCCTACAGGCCGCGCTGCGCATGACTCACGAGGCTTTCGCCGAACACCTCGGCATCGGCGTCCGCACCGTGGCCTCCTGGCATCAGAAGCCAGACACCAAGCCACGCTCAGGAGTCCAGCGCGAGCTTGACACCGCACTGGCGAACGCACCCGCTGACGCAGCCGACCGTTTCCACGAGCTGATCAACGGCGGACCGCTGGACCTCCCGGACGGCGCGTCCAAGGACGCGGAACTCCGTCTCAGCGAAGACGCGAC
>NZ_JAXAVW010000103.1:0-875 GCF_033949945.1 Lentzea miocenica | reverse complement strand
CGCTGGGAGATGCGGGCGGTCACGCCGTCGATGGTGCGGCCGCCGTGCAGTTCGAGATCGAGCTGGCCTTTCAGTGTGTCGTTGACCGACTCGATGAGCTGCCGGACGGGTTTGAGCAGGGGCTGGGCTGGGTGTGGGGTGCGATTGCGGTAGTTCGGGCGCAGTATCCGCACTCCGCGCTCGGCCAGATAAGCGTCGAGTTCGCGCGACACGTAGCCCTTGTCCGCGATGATCAGCAGACCGGGACGGTCGTGCAGCACGGACTTGTCGTGATCCAGGATCGCCATCAGCACCTGGCGTTCGTCGAGTTTCGGGTTGGCCAGCGCCCAGGTGACCGGCAGCCCGGCCGGGGTACAGACCAGGTGCAGACGCAGGCCCCAGAAGAACCGCGAGTGCGACGAGCAGTAGCCGTAACCGGCCCAGCCGGCCAACTCCGATCGTCTGGCAGCCTCTCGGGAGCGGGCGCACTCGACCGGCGTGGAGTCGACCACCCAGGTCGCGTCGGTCCACAGATCGGTGTCGACGGCGAGCATCCTGATCACGTGCTTGAGTAGCGGAACGGCGTTGCGCAGGCGCTTGTTGTAGCCCGATTGCTGTGGCAGGTAACGAAAAGCGCCAGGCAGGTGTCGGGGCAGGAACCGTAACCAGCGGGCCTCGGATCGGATGCCGAGCAGGGCTTGGGCCACGGCGAGGGTGAGCAGTTCAGCGTCGGTCAGCCGGGGTGGTCGTCCGGTCCGGACGGGCCTGCCCAGGTGATCATCGATCTTGACGTAGAGTGCGGTCAGAAGGGTGTTCAGGTCGGTCCTCACAAACTGATCTTGAACACCCTTCGTCTGTCTTCAGACACCGCCCGGACTTAGGACTTACTCGTCTAG
>NZ_JAXAVW010000102.1:0-902 GCF_033949945.1 Lentzea miocenica | reverse complement strand
CCGCCCGGCCCGGTGCGTGCCGCCCCAGCCAGGTCTCAGCGAGCAAGGACGACAGGTCTCAGAATGCCCCATCGGCACGACCGCACCCACATCACGGTGTTCGGCGGGGTCGACACCCACACCGACACCCACCACGCCGCCGCACTCGACCACCACGGCCAGGTCCTCGGCGACGCCGAGTTCCCCGCCACCCCCGAGGGCTGCGCACAACTGCTCGACTGGCTGTCCGGCTTCGGCCCAATCAGCAAAGTCGGCGTCGAAGGCACCGGCTCCTACGGCAAGCAACTCGCCACCCTGCTGCGCCGCAACAACATCACGGTCCGAGAAGTCTCCCGGCCCAACCGCCGAACACGCCGCAACCACGGCAAATCCGACGTCATCGACGCCATCAACGCCGCCCGCACGGTGCTCTGCGGCGATGGCACCGCCACACCCAAAACCGCCGCGGGACCCGTCGAGTCCATCCGCGCACTCCGTATCGTCCGCGGCGGCGCGGTCAAAGCCCGCACCGCCGCCCGCAACGAGCTCACCAACCTGATCACCACCGCACCCACCACACTCCGCGAAGCCTTACGCGGCAAGAAAGGCAAGGCACTACTCACCGCCTGCACCGCCCTAGCCCCAGACCTCGCCCGGCTCGCCGACCCCACCCACGGCACCATGCTCGCCCTACAGGCCATGGCCGGCCGGATCACCAGCCTCAACCAACAGATCACCCAGCTCGACAAACACCTCGACCCCCTGGTCGCGGCCACCGCCCCCACCCTGGTCGACCTGCTCGGCATCGGCACCGACGTCGCAGGCCAGCTCCTCGTCACCGCCGGCGACAACCCCGACCGGCTTCACAGCGAGGCAGCCTTCGCCAAACTCTGCGGCGTCGCACCACTACCAGCCTCATCCGG
>NZ_JAXAVW010000101.1:0-916 GCF_033949945.1 Lentzea miocenica | reverse complement strand
TGATCGACGTCGACAACACCTACGGCTTCGGCCGCTGTGGCGACGGCACCACCGCGCCGTCGTACATCAACACCTACCAGCGCGGCTCGTCCGAGTCGGTGTGGGAGACCATCCCGCAGCCGTCGTGCGACACCTTCAAGCACGGTGGCCCCAACGGTTACCTAGACCTGTTCACCAAGGACGCCTCCTACGCCAAGCAGTGGAAGTACACCAACGCACCGGACGCGGACGCCCGCGCGGTGCAGGTGGCACTGCTCGCCCAGCAATGGGCTACCGCGCAGGGCAAGGAGTCCCAGGTCGCGCCCGAGGTCGCCAAGGCCGCGAAGATGGGCGACTACCTGCGGTACGCCATGTTCGACAAGTACTTCAAGCGCATCGGCAACTGCACCAGCCCTGCCTCCTGCCCCGGCGGCACGGGCAAGAGCAGCGAGCACTACCTGATGTCCTGGTACTACGCGTGGGGCGGTGCGACCGACACGAGCGCCGGCTGGGCGTGGCGCATCGGTGACAGCGCTGCGCACCAGGGTTACCAGAACCCGTTGGCGGCACACGCGTTGGCGAACGTGCCGGCGCTCAAGCCGTTGTCCGCCACCGGGCAGCAGGACTGGGCGAAGAGCCTGGACCGGCAGATGGAGCTGCTGCAGTGGTTGCAGTCCGCCGACGGTGGTCTCGCCGGTGGTGTCACGAACAGCTGGGAGGGCCAGTACGGCACGCCTCCCGCCGGCACGCCGACGTTCTACGGCATGTACTACGACGCCCACCCGGTGTGGCGTGACCCGCCGTCGAACCGCTGGTTCGGCTTCCAGGTGTGGGGCATCGAACGCACGGCCGCGCTCTACCGGATGACCGGGGACGCCCGCGCGAAGAAGATCCTCGACAAGTGGGTGCCGTGGGCGATCGCGAACACCACCACCGG
>NZ_JAXAVW010000100.1:0-940 GCF_033949945.1 Lentzea miocenica | reverse complement strand
TCCGCCGGGTCATGATCAGGTTTTGTCTGGCGTAGCGCGGATCCAGTCGATGACCTCAATCAGGTCGTTGGTGGCTTGCCAGTGGCTGCCCAGCTTGTCGTAGCGGGTAGCCACTGCGCGGAACTGCTTGCGGCGGTTGAACCCTCGCTCAACCTGATTGCGCTGCTTGTACTGGGCGCTGTCAAACGACGGGGGCCGTCCACCGGCCGATCCCTTGCGCAGCCGGTTGTTGACCTGATCCCGGCGTTCGGGGATCACCGCCTTGATCTTGCGGCTGCGCAACGCGGCGCGATTGGCTTTGCTGCCGTAGGCCTTGTCCCCGGTCAGCGAGTCCGGACGCTTGCGCGGCCGACCGGCCTTGCCAGGCCGGGGCACCGCGATGTCGTCCAGCAACGACTCCAACTGCTTCGTGTCAGCAGCCTGACCTGGCGTGACACGGGTCGCCAACGATCTTCCCCGGCCCTCGGTGATACTGTGGATCTTGGACGTCAGGCCGCCCCGCGACCGCCCAAGTCCTTGGGCTGCCCGCGATTCCTCCGGACTCAGCCCCCTTTACGGGCACCCGCCGCGTGCTGGTGGGCGCGCACGATCGTGGAATCGACCTGGGCATCCCAGTCGATGTCTCCCGCCGCTTCGGCCCGGCTCTGGACCTGCCGCTTGAGCCGCGCCCACGTTCCGTCCGCCGCCCACCGGCGATAACGCTCATAACAGGTCTTCCACGGCCCATACCGCTCCGGCACATCCCGCCACGGCGCGCCTGTCCGCATCCGCCACAGGATCCCGTTGATCACCCGACGGCGATCACCCCACCGGCCACCGCGTCCCGGCGTCGGTGCCGGCAGCATCGGCTCCAGGATCGCCCACTCCGCATCCGTCAGATCACCACGCGCCACAACACAATTTGATCAAACCCCACGATCAGCGTTCCGGCGGACACGCC
>NZ_JAXAVW010000010.1:0-252753 GCF_033949945.1 Lentzea miocenica | reverse complement strand
GTCATGGATGTAGAACGTGCAAGTCAGTTCCCTGCGACGAAGCTGCTCCTGCATCTTCAGCCGGGCCTTCACGCGCGCTTCCACTTCCGTCTGGGGCACGTTGGGCGAAGCCACGATCGCCGCACGCATGTAGGTAGGCGTCTGCAGCAACTCCGGCAACGCGAGCCCGCGCCAGCTGATCAACGCGTTGGCCGCGGCGAGGTTCTCCGCCAGTGTGCGGTGGTAGACAGGTGGGCAGGTTCCGTGCTCCTGCAACCAGCTCTTGACGTGCGCGACTGGAAACAGCGACAGCAGGTGGTCTCGTTCGACGGGATTCACCCCGCAGAGTCCTAGCAACACGCCCAGCTCGACGTCGCTGATGCCGCCCTTGCCGTTGACCAGTCCCGAGAGCTTGGCCTCGTCCCAGTCGACCCGTTCGGCGAGCGCCCGCGAGCTGAAGCCCGCGGCTGCGATGGCCGTTCGAAGACCATCGCCGAACTCACGGCCCCGGACGGTGGAAAATCGTTTCGGCATCGCGTGTTTTCCTTGCAATAGCTGGAGGTCTGTCCTGTCAGACGCCCGCAGCCAACCTCGCTCATATCGGTTCGCACCAGCTCACGGATCTCGCAAAGATCTAGCACGAATCCAGCATTCACGGTCCTCGACCTGCAGAAATGCACCGATGGCGAGGCATGGCACGATTGGGTGATCATCACGCGTCCACCTGTTGCTCGCCACGACAACCACGACTGAGGTCTGTTCCCCGGCGGAACCTTCCCCGGTTGGGCTGGCTAGGGTGCCGCGGGTGACCACATCGGAGTCTGCGGCACCTGGCACCAACGAAGTGCTGCCTGCCGAGCAGTACGTTGCCGGGTTGGCCCGCAAGCGCATGGCCGCCGGAGTGTTGTTCCGCGACAAGGCGGGCAAGGTGCTGTTGCTCGAGCCTTCCTACAAGCCGAACTGGGAGATTCCTGGCGGCGCGGTGGAGGCCGACGAGTCGCCGTGGGCGACCGCCACCCGCGAGCTCGCCGAGGAGTTGGGGTGGGAGCGACCGCTGGGCCGGTTGCTCGTGGTGGACTACGTGCGCCCGCAGGACTCCCGCCCCGAGGGTGTGGTGTTCGTCTTCGACGGCGGAGTGCTGGACGAGACCGATCTGGTCGGCATGGTGTTCACGGACGGCGAGATCCTCTCCGCCGGCTTCCACAGCCTGGACGAAGCCCGGAACAAGGTGAAGCCGCTGCTGGCCGACCGCCTGGCCGTCGCGCTGCACGCTGCCGAACAGGGCGCGACCGCATTGTGCGAGCAGGGACAGCGCATCGCGTAGTTCAGGATTGCTGCCCCTGCCGCAATGGTCAGGCGGTCATCGCGACCGAGGCCGACCTACCTCGTGGCGTTGGAACCGCGGTGATATCGCGTGCAGTGTCCTTTGTGGTCGCGTGCTGTTTGCCCGCAGTCCGGTACAGGCTGTCGTGGATGCCGTCGGCGTACAGCAGTCCGCTCAGGTCCCGGCGGATCTTGGCGGTCTGACAATCGGCGCGGAACCCGGATGCACCAAGCAGTAGCGCCAGTTCCGCAGTAGCGGAGTTGGCAGTGTCGATGCCGTGGGCCTTCGTCGCCGCACCCCACAGTTCCGCGGCAGGGTGTCCGCCTTCGGCCAGGTGGGAGGCCGTGACGGCGCCCAGCAGCCCGGTCGCGAGCTGGACGTGCGTGCGGCCAAGGGTGATCAGCGCTGAGTCACGCACCCGATGCAGGTCACCAGCAGCCTTGCGAGCGGACAGCCGCGCGGTCACGGCGTCGAAGACCGCAGCCGCACCGCCGAGCGCGGTGGCGGTGACCAGCGGTCGATAGCCGGCGAAGTGCTCACGCAACAGGAGCATCCCGTCCCCGTGCAGGACGTCTTCCTGACGAATCTTCACCTCATCGAGGTCCAAGACGCCCCATGCCCAACCGGCAAGCCCCGTCGGCGGTATCGGCTGGCGGCGCAGACCTGGTTCGGTGGCATCGACCGCAGCAGCGGCCAGTCCGCCGTCGGGGGCGCGGAAGAACAGTACGAATACGGCGGCTTCGGTCAGGCGGCCGATCCAGGTCTTGCGGCCGGTCACCCTCCACGTTCCGTCCGATCCCGCGACCGCGCAGGTGTGGGTTTCCGCTGGACGGGATCCGCCGTGAGGCTCGGTAACGGCGATCCCGGCCAGCTCGCCGGCTAGCAGCCGCGGGATCCAACGCTGTTGTGCCTGCGCACTGCCGTGGCGGCCGATAAGCCTTCCGTGCCCGAGTCCAAAGGTGTCGCGCAGGTCGATGTCGCAGTAGCCGCACATGAACTGCGTCAGCAGCTGAAACAGGTCGGGATCTCTGGTCGTGTCGACATGGCGAGCCAGGTCCCGCCGGATCGCGCGCAGGCGGCTGCTCCGCTCCGCACCCGCCAAAAGGGCCGCGCCCACAGGAGAATGCGTGAGGACTCGGTCCAAAGCGTCCGCAACTCCGGCGAGCCGCCTCCAGTCGATCCGATCACAGGGATCGAGGACTGGCCGGAGTGGCTGAAGCCAGGTCGTGATCGCCTCGCTTGCCGTGGCGAGCCGACCGGGCATGGCCGAATTCACCGGGCTTCTCCCTGCACGCGGGCCGGATGGCCGTAGGCCAACGCTCCCGGCGGGATGTCGCGGGTGACCAGGGAGCCAGCACCGACCAGGGCGTGCTCGCCGACCGTCACGCTGGCCAGCAGTACGCAGCCGCTGCCAACCTTGGCCCCGGTGTCGAACCTCGGTGCCGCCAGGGTCGGCTCGCGATGCGGATCACGCCAGGTCAGCTTCTTGTCGTTGATCGTGCGCACTCCAGCCCCCAGGAACACCCGGTCAGCGAGCACGGTCGAGCTGGTGATGTGCGAGCCAGGTGAGCAGCGCACGTCGCGACCGATGCGGGCCTCGCGTTCGACTGTGAGGTGGTGACCGAGTTGCGTGTCAGCGCCGACCTGCACGGCGGTGCGGAGCAGCGTGTGGTGCCCGACCAACGTGTTCACTCCGATTCCGACCTCTGCGTACACAACTGCACCGGAGCGAACCGTCGCCCCCGCGCTGATCACCGTGCCTCCACCAACGCCAGGACGGATCTTCCCGACTGCATAGCCGAGTTCGGGCTTGCCCACGACGGTGTGCTCCTCGACGCGGGCTTGCTCACCGATGGTCGTACCGCCGTGCACAACGGCGAACGGCTCGATCACCGCGCCAGAGCGGATCACGACCGGTCGAGGTGTGCCCAGCTCATCGACCGGCACGAATATCGCGTATCGGCTGATCGCAACGTTGTTGTCCGCGTGCAAAAGGCCTGCGTGGTCGAGCTCAGAAGCAGTCATCTCTCGACCAGTGGCAGACAAGTTCGGCTGCGACGTTTCTGCGGTGGCCATCGTCGTCCCTCTTCCTGCGGCAGGACGGTGGGCTGCCGCAACAGGACCCAGAACACGGCCTCCTCCACCTCGCTGACCAGGGAAGTTGCTGAACTCGGCCAGCCGTTTGCAGGGTGTGCAAATCAGCTGGCACGGACTGTGATCGTTTGGATACGCTGAAGCACCCTGCTCTGAGTGAGGAGCGCAGGCGATGGATCCGACTCGCGCGATCTGGGACACCCAAGAGGTCCGAGCCGCCGTCGATTCCGGTGACCTCGGCGCAATCGTGCGCGCGGTCCGCCTCGCCACCCCTCTCACGCTCGCCGACCTAGCGGAGAAGTGCGGCTACTCCATTTCGACACTGTCGCGGATGGAGCGAGGCAAACAGCCATTGCGCGACGTTCAGGTCCTGCGCTGCCTGGCCAAGGCCCTGCGAGTTCCGCCGCACCTGCTCGGACTCACCGACACAACGTCACGGTCCGTGCACGCACCGCGTCCCGTCGCTAGGGTCAACGTCATCCTGGCGCCGGACGAGGAGACCGATCCCATGCGTCGTCGCACGCTGCTAGCAGGCCTGACCAGTCTGGCCGGCACCGCAGTGCTCGGTGCCGGTGCCCCGTCCTGGGCCAAGAGCGATCCAGTGAGCACACTCGAGCGTGCACTGCTCGCTCCGCCCTCAACGGGCTCCCTCCCCGTAGGGATCACGGAGCTGCGCCGACAAGTGGCCGCAGTACGCACAGTGTTCCAACTCGGCCACTACACGGAATCCGCCTCCAGGCTGCCCGCGGTGTTGTCGACCACGATGGCCACCCGAGCGGAAGCCGAGAATCCTGCCGAGGCCAACGGTCTGATGGCCGACCTGTACACGCTCGCGTCCGAGCTGATGGTCAAGCTCAACCGCACGCAGTCCGCACTGATCACCGCCGACCGCGCGGTACAAACGGCCCACGACACGGACGACGTTCTCACCCAAGCCACCGCGCATCGCGCGTGGGCGATCGTGCTGCGCCGCACCGGACACGCCAACGCCGCACAGAGTCTGATCTTCAACTCCATCGAGACCTTGCAGCCTGATCTGCACCGAGGCGCGGAGCACCTGTCGGTGTACGGATCCCTGCTGTCCACCGCCGCCTACACCGCGGCCGTCGACGGCGACCGCGACACCGCCCTCACCCTGACCGCCGAAGCAGTCGAGGCCGCCACCCGGCTCGGCACAGACGCCAACCACCGGTTCACCGCCTTCGGCCCCACCGGCGTCGGGCTGTACCGGATCAGCGTCGCTCGAGCCCTCGGCGACTACGGCGCCGCTGTCGAAGCCGCAAGGCGAATCAACCCGGCCGCCATCCCGGTGGCCGAACGGCGCGCTCGCTACTGGTCCGACGTCGCCCACGCCTTCCACGAGTGGAACAAACCCGAGCAATCCCTCCGCGCACTGCTGGCCGCCGAGCACGCCTCCCCTGACGAAGTCCGGTACCGCAAGCCGATCCAGCAGATCACCACCAGCCTGCTGCGACATCCGACTGCGCACACGCTGCCGGGTTTGAAGGCCTTCGCCGCCCGCACAGGCGCAGTCGCGTAGACGCGGCAAGCCGCCGGACGTCAACTCAACTGGGCGGAGCGCTCGCCCTGTGCGTGCCGAAAACTGCATCCGTGCAGGTTAAGCCGCATGGCGACACTCGTGGATGACTCCGCCGAGACGGTCCTGTCGATCTATGGCGAGGCATCCGAGCTGGTCGAGCAGGAGAGGCTGAGGCCGGGCTCGCAAGGGTGCTGCGGCGGCGAGTGATCGGTGAGTTCGGTGCTCGTTGTAGTGCCGCTCGTACTCACGCAACGCGTGGCGTAGGTGGATCTGATTCCAGATCAGCGTGCGGTCCAGCAGTTCGGCGCGAAGGGTCTTCACCCAGCGTTCGATGATGGAGTTCATGCGGGGCATCCGGACTCCGGTCAGCACCGTCGCGACTCCCGCGGTGCCGAGGATCTTGTCGATCAACTCGGGGTATTTGGCGTCGCGGTCACGAATGAGGAACTTGATCTGTGCGAGGTGTCCGGTGTCCTCCAGGTCCATGAGCAGGTAGCGAATGGCCTGGGTTACCCATGCGTGGGTGGGGTGTGCGGTGGTGCCGAGTATGCGTACACGGCGACTGGCGTGGTGGATGGCGGCGAAAATGTACTGGCGCTGACCGGTCAGCGCGACAGTTTCAACGAAGTCCATCGCCAGGATCGCCTCAGCATGCGAGCGCAGAGAGTGGGCCCACGTGACGGTTGTCCGGTGCGGGGCCGGATCGACGCCAGCAGTCTTGAGGATCTCCCACACCGTAGAGGCGGCGATCGCGACACCCAAGAGCGCGAGTTCACCGTGGATACGTCGATACCCCCATGAGGGGTTCTCGGCTGCCAGGCGCAGGACGAGACGGCGGATCAAAGCGACCGTGCGCGGACGTCCAGGCCCTCGGTTCACGCTCATACAGGCATGGCGCCGCTTCATCAAGTCCCGATGCCACCGCAGCACCGTATCCGGGCTGACCAGGAGCCGGATTCGGCGCAGCGTCGCGCGGCCCAGGGGCACGAGCGAGGCTGCCAGCAACGCCCTGTCCTCTAGCCGCAATCGTGGGCGCTGATCGCCGAGCTGTCGTTGCAGGACCGCGAGTTGGTGGCGTAGCGCGAGGATCTCGACGTCCTTGTCCCGATCGGTCATGCGCAGGAGCCACAGCGCGGCGAAGGCGTGGGAAACGGCGCGGTAGGCGAAGCGGACCAGCACGGCCGCGATCATGCCGGATGATGACCGCTACCCATCGACGTCTGCTGACCTGCACGGACGTATTTGTTGGCACGCACAGTGCTGCCGGACTTCGCCTCCGCGGTCACCCGTTGGCGCGAGCTGGTCACCCGAGCAACGCCGGCGCGTCGTCCCAGCTCACCTCGTCACCTGAGGGCAGCACGACCCGTCCGTCGGACAGCAGCCGCAGCTCGTAGCGGACAGCGATGTCCCAGAGGATCACCCGCACTGCGCGGTTGCCGTTCGCATCGGCCCGCAGCAGTGCGGGGAGGAACTCCGGCCGGGCGAACAACGTGGAGAACTGGTTGGTGTCGGGGTTCCCTTCGCCCAGGAGGCCGACGAGTCCGGCGAGCGTCTCCGGTTCGGTCACCCGCGTCATGCTCGCGGCGTCGAACCTGGCGGTGGGGTGCTTCCTGACCACGTTGCTGAGGACGTCGCCCGCACGCAGGCAGACGAACTCGTCCTCGTCCAGCAGTGTGGAGGCCAGCAGACCCAGCACACCGTCTTCAGCCCAGTGGTCGCTCAGGTCGATCACCGCGTCCCAGCGGCCAGGTGGTGAGTCCTGGGCGAGTGCCTCCAGGACGTCGGACAGCGACCGAGAACCCCCGCTCTCGATCGTGGAGTAGGTGAAGGACGGGTACCTCAGCACGGCGCCATGCGCGCCCGTGAGCCAGCGGCCGCCGGTCTCCCGGAGCCTGCTGTACAGCGGTTCGAGCGGGCCCTGGTCCCGGAAGCCGAGCGCGGTGGTCAGCGTGAACATGGGCTTGCCCGTCGGGCCGGCGGCGAGCATCTCGTCGAGCAGCGCGACCAGGTCTTCTGGCTCCGCCAGCAGGCCGTACGCCTCGGCCGCATCGGACCTGACGTCCTCGCTCGGGTCGGAATTCATCATGGCGCGAAGCCTTGTGGTCACGCCGAGAAGACCCGCCCTGCCGATCACCCTGATCGCGCTCGCGCGAAGTTCGGGTTCGGGGCTGTCCAGCTCCCTCACGAGCGCGTCGGCCAGTTCCGGCGGGATCGGCTCCGGACCGAGCAGATCCTCGATGGCGTCGATGAGCTGCCCCCGCCAGTCGGGATCCCCTTCCCGGAGCAGCACCGCCGCCACTACGGGCAGCGCGGCCGGGCCACCGTGCCGCCCCAGGCCCGCCACTGCCGCCCTGCGTTCGCGCGGGTCCGCCGCGTGGACGGCCGCGGACAGCACCTCCTCGGTTCCATCGGGCTGGAGTGTCCCGAGTGCTTCCAGCGCGGCACACCTGACCTGGAGATCTTCGTCAGTGCGCGCGGCCGCGAGAACCTCCGGCCCCGCTTCGGTGAGGCCCCACCGACCTGCCGCCCTGATCACCGCACGGCGCGTCCACGGATCCTCGTCGTCGACCACTCCGGCCAGCACGTCCTGCGGTATCAGCCCCGCGATCGAGGACAGCAGCGCCCAGGCGGCTCGCACCTGCGCGACCGGATCGGACAGCAGCGCCCGTTCCTGCTCGTCGAACTCCGCCGACGAGAGTTCGTCCAGCCGCCACCTGGTGTCGTGGTTCCACAGCTGCAGGACGGCGTTGGCCACCCCGAGCCGGTAGTCCGAATCGTCGGACACTCCTTGTTCGCGCAGGTACTCGAGGAGGGCATGCTGGTCGTACTCCCCTTCGGGGTCCAGCAGCGCACCTACGACGGACCGATGCACCTCCTCCGGATGGTCGTCGAGGAGCACCGCGAGCAGCTCGCGCGCTGCCTCGTCCGTTCCGGCGGCCGCGAGTCCGCGGACGGCCAGCATCCGCTGGTCGGTTGTCGCCGACGGGTCGTCCAGCGTGGCGATGTGTTTGGGCACGTCCTCGGGCCGGTGGACCACGATCTGCCATGCCTCCAGCGAATCGAGGATCTCCTGGGCGAAGGCCGGCCGGACGTGCGGCACGGCCGCGGCGAGGAGTTCGGCCACGTTCTCCTCGTTCTCGCCGCGGGCCAGGAGCTGCCGGAGCTCCTGCTCGGCGCCGAGCTTGCCGAGGCTCTCCCCGATCGTCACGAAGAACGCGTCGGGATCGGTGGCGAGGCAGCGTTCGCAGAACTCCCACACCGCAGCGATCGCCCGGCGGTCGCGACTGCTGCTCAGCACCGTGACAAGCGCGATCTGGATCGCCGGCCACGTCTCGACCTCGAGGCGCCCGATCAGCGCGGAGGTCGTCCGCGGCTCGGCGAAGCGGCCCAGCCCCTCGACCGCCGCCCAGCGGACGTAGCCGTCGTCGCTGTCGAGATTCGCCAGCAACCGGTCCCGCACGTATCCGGTGCGCAGCGCGGCGATCGCGGGCACGAACGTGGATCGTGACCACCACTCGGCCGCACCGTCGAGCATCGCGTCGGCGACCGGGCGCAGGCGGTCCTCCAACCCCCTGAGATCCGCGAGACCCTCCATGCACTGGGCGGCGAGCCGCCAGTTCGCCCGGAAGATCTCGTGGTCGTCGGCGGTCAGGCGGTCGACGATCAACGCGGCGATGCGGTCCGGTGCCAGCGCCGCGGCCAGCGCGAGGCAGTCCTCGCCGGCGCTCCGCAGTGCCAGCCGGTCGATCATCGCCGCCGGATCCGTCGCCGTGATCAGCGCCTCGGCGCCGAGGAACGCGCGGAAGACGTGGTGCAGGAAGCGGAACTCGTGAGCACCGGTCGACACGATCAGCCCGGAGCGGCGGGCGAGCGCCAGCAGTGTCCCCGCACGATCACCACCACCCGCCACGCGCATCGCGTCCACCAGACGCTCTCGGGTGAACGTGAGCTGGCGGCCGTCGCCGGCGCTCATGCCCTCGACCGCGACATGGCCCAGTGCCCGGCGCGCCCACATCGGCAGCACCTCGTCGTCGCCGTCGGACAGCCGTGCCAGCCGCACCGCACGGTTGAACGCCTCGTCCACGGCGTTGGACAGGATGTCCTTCTTGGACCGGTACCCGGTGGACGGGCCGTGCCACCACTGCCAGCACAGCAGCATCAGCAGCTGCGGGAACCTGGTGAGCTCTGCGAGAGTGGTGTCCGCGGCGACCCGGTCGAGCAGCTCGGCCGTGCCGCGGTCCGGCGTGGCCCAGCACTCGACGAAGGTGGCGACGGACTGGTCGGTGAGCGGCTCGATCTGGTAGGCGGGCGCCGAGTCCTGCAGCACGTCGATGCGCCCCATCGGGCGGGAGGTGAGCAGGAACCGCGGCACCTTCCGCACCCGGACCATCACGTCCTCCTGCTGGTCCACGGGCAGCTCGTCGAAACCGTCGAAGAGGAACAGCAGCTCCGGCAGCCCGCGCAGCGCGGTGACGATCCGGTCGAGCTCCGCCTCCCGCAGGACGTCGCCGAACGCCTCGACGACCGCGAACGTCAGCAGGTCGCGGTCGCCGCCCCGGCGCGCGAAGTCGTGCAGCCGCACGAAAACCGGGACACCGTCGATGTCGCCCGCGGCGGCCCGCCTGGCGACGTCGTGCAGCAGTGCCGTCTTGCCCATTCCCGCGGGCGCGATGACGACGAGCCTCGGCACGGAGGCGATGACCTCCAGCACGGGTCTGGCGAGCGCGGGGTCGACGCCCTCGCCCTCACCCGGCGTGAGGTTGACCGTGACCGGGCGCAGCAGCCGCGGCTGGTAGTAGTCGACGGAGAGCCCGCCGAACGGCGTGGACAGCCGGGTGAAGTCGGGCGAGCGCAACACCAGACCGCGGAACCGCTCCACGGCGTCGGCCTCTGGCGTGTGATCGCCCCGCGAGGGCAGGGTCGGCAGGCTGCCCGGATCCGCGACACCGAGCAGCGCCCACCACTCGGCCGCGTCAGCGCACCGGTCGAGCCACGACAACGGCACCACGGTGAGCCCGTTCATCCCGGCGGGCGGATGGTGCTCGCTCACCACGCCGATCGCGACGTCGCCGCAGAAGACCACGGTCCCGGAAACACCCTGCCACGGCGATGTCCCCACCTGGCCGCCCGGCAGGCCGACGCCGTGCGGCGCCTCCTGGATCCGAAGCGTGGCAAGGCCTTCCACCACACCCTCACCCATCGGGATGTACCCGTCGATCCGCACCGACTCGCGGACCGGACGCCCCGACCGTTCGCGGCGCTGAAACCTGGGGAACCCGAAGCCGACGCAGCCGTCGAGGTTCGGCGTGCCGAGCACGGGGTCACGGTGCAGCCGCGCGAACCCCACGGGCTCCACCCAGCCGAACCCGCCCTGGATCTCCAGCACTGCGAGGTCGATATCGATGTCGCACGCGACGCCGCCACCGGGCAACGGCGCCACCCGCGCCTGCCGCTCCTCGGTGCCGCGCACCCGCACCAGCACCTCGCGCGCGGAGTCGACCACGTGCGCCGCGGTCAGGACGAGCCCTTCGCGGACGACGAATCCCGAGCCGACGCTCCATTGCGGCCGTTCCGCGTCGCCGCGTGCGACCAGCACCTCGACCACCCGGCCCGCCAGACCAGCGCGCTCTGTCACCGCACTACGGCCTGTCCTCGGTCACGTCCGACACCTTGACGGGAACACCCGCGCTGTCGGTCGGCGCCCCGAGGGTGACGATCACCTTCTGGATCGTCTCGCGCGCGAAGCTACCGCCCGAGCCCAGTTCGAGCACCCAGAACTTGAGCCCCGCCTTGCCTTCCCCCGTCTTCTTGACACCCACGTGGAACTCGAGCTGCACGCCCGTGACAGGGAACTGAACCCCCTTGTCCCGCGCCTGCTCCATCGCGGCCAGCAGTTCGTCGCGCAACGCGTCAATCGTGTCCTTCAGACCGATCTCACCCACCGGCTCCCCCGTTCTCCTAGAGCCCCGCCCCCACGACAGTTCGCACTGTCCCGGTGTACCAACGTTGTCGTCCGGGCACGCGGCGTGGTTAGCATTGGTGAATGCTGCCGGATGGGTGAATCACCGCCCGAGACCGGCTGATTACTCCGTGCGCTCGCGCCTCGAGAACCGTCATCCGATCGACGGCGTTGGCAGGTGCTGGCGGTGGTCGCGCTCGCGCAGCTCATGGTGGTGCTGGACGCGACCATCGTGAACATCGCCCTGCCCGCCGCGCAGGCCGACCTGCAGCCGAACGTCCAGCGGGCCAACGCTGTTTGGGGACATCAATCGGTGCTCCCGCAACCAGGCAGACAACCGCCACACCAACGCGGCCAGCACCGCACGATCAGCCCAATCCAGACGCGGACGGCCATGAGCACGGCGCAACACCGCGACCTCATGCCGCAGCACCAGCAACTCCGCATCCTTCGCCGCCGATGACCGGCCGAGCAGGTCCGGCGCCAGCACCTGCACCCGACGGCCCCACCGCCCGTGCACAGGATTCGGATGCCGACCACCATCAACAAGCCGATACCCATACGGCGGACGACCGCCCAGGAACCTGCCCTGCACACGCGTCTGCGCCCGCATCGCCGCCAGCACCCGCTGCCGCGCACGCGCCACCTCACGCTGCGCCTGCGCACCCAACAAGACCATCAAGGTCTCATGCACAGGGCTACCGAGCTCGACCGGTCCGCCCGCCTCCGGTAGCCACACAGCAACACCTAACGCGTTCAACCGGGAAACAACCTCGCGGAACTGATCGCCGTGAAACGCTCGCTCGTACTCCCCTACAACCACCGCGTCAAAGAGACGATCACAAGTCGTAGCGGCGGCCAGCAACGCCGCTACGTCGCCCGCTTCGAGGCGTCGTAAGACCGTCCCGGACGGTCAGGCGTGCTCGACGGCATCGGCCTGCGGGCCCCGGTCGCTCTGCCGGATGCGGAAGCGCACCCGCTCGCCAGCCACCAGGGGCTCGCCGGAGACCACCGAGACGTGCACGAAGAGGTCGGGCCCGCCCGCGTCGGGGGTGATGAAGCCGAAGCCGCGGTCGGCGTCGTAGCGGGCCACCGAGCCGTCGCCGGCGCGGGCTGCGGGCCGGGTGGCCGGACGGGCCTGGCTGGGGGCCGCGGCGGCCTCCACCGGCTCGCCGGTGGCCACGAACCGCACCTCGCGCGCCTGACGACCCTGGTCCACGGTGACCGTGGTGAACGAGACCCGGTCGCCCTCGGCTGGCAGGTACAGGTCGTCGACCAGGGCGCGCACGTGCAGGAAGACGTCGCCCGCCCCGTCGTCGGCGGCCACGAAGCCGAACGACTTCTCCTCGTCGAACCACAGGACGGAGCCGTCGGCGCCGTCGCCGGCCGCGACCAGAGGGGCTCTGCGGACCCCGGCGTCGAAGCTCAGCGGCACCAGGTGCTGGGCCTGCGGCCCCTTCTCCCCGGCGATGACGACGAAGGCCACCCGCTGCCCGGCCGCGAGGACGCCCCCGGTGACGATGGCGGAGGAGTGCACGAACACCTCCGCACCCCCGCCGTCCGGCGCGGCGAACCCGTAGCCCTTGGCCGGCTCGTACCAGGAGACGGTGGCGAGCACGCCCAGGGTCGCGTCGGGCGCGGCGTCCCCGGTGACGGCGACGTGCAGCGCCTGCGGACCGCGGGGTCCCTCACCGGTCTCGAACTCCACCGTCTGGCCCTCGCGCAGCGCCCGGGCCGCGCCCTCGCCCTGCACCTGCGAGACGTGCACGAAGATGTCGGCGCTGCCGTCGTCGGGGGCGAGGAAGCCGAAGCCGCGCTCGAGGTCATACCAGCGGACGGTTCCCTGCTGCACGGTGCACTCCTGGTCTCGCGGGTGGTCGGGAGTCCAGTGTCCCAGGCGCCGTATGTACATCCTGATCCCGACGCGCGGCAGCTCCGCCGTGAGTACATCGCCGAAGTCACCGAGTTCGCGCGCCGTCACCAGCCGTTGCCCGAGTATGCGGACGTGTGGGGTGCCAAAACTATGCCTGGTGGTCTGACCTGCGCCTCAGGACGCCGCAGATTCGTACTCGTTGATCAAGCCGCCGAGCACTCGCTGACGATGAACGGCGCTACAGCTTGATTATGTGAGCGGGTCACCGTGGTGGAGTGCGCTAACGCTGAGGGTCACGTTCGTTGGTCAGTAGTGTTCCACAGATAGCCGATATCGCGAATGACCAAAGATTGAAATACGCCGACTGGCCCGAACTGCGCAAGCTTGGGAACTCAATTCCCCTCGGACATTCTCTTACCCCACGGGATTCACCAGGATTCCGTGGGGTAATTCATATTTCGGCCACTTTCACATCAGTGCACCAATCCAACGCCAGCGTGTCGGACACGGTGCTGATGCCGTCGGCGCCACTCCGACCAGCGCACGCAGTCTCATCTCCGCCGGCACCAGGCCGGCACGCTCAGCAGCGATCGTGACGGCCAGGAACAGATGCGCCACCAACACCAACGTGGTCCGGCGGTACCACGACGTCCAGGCGTCCGTTCTAGGGTGGGCGGATGAAGGTTCTGTCCATCCAGTCGGTCGTCGCCCACGGCCACGTCGGCAACTCCGCTGCCGTGTTCCCGCTGCAGCGCCTCGGGGTCGACGTCGTCCCGATCCCCACAGTGAACTTCTCCAACCACACCGGGTACGGCGCGTGGCGCGGTCCGCTCCTGCCGCCGTCGGACGTGGCCGAGATCCTGCTCGGGGTGGAGGAACGAGGGGTGTTCCCGCAGGTCGACGCCGTGTTGTCCGGCTACCAGGGCGGCGTGGGCATCGCCGATGTGATCATCGACGCGGTGCGCAGGGTGAAGGCCGCGAACCCGGCAGCGCTCTACGCGTGCGACCCGGTGATGGGCAACGCCAAGTCCGGGTGCTTCGTCGCGCCCGAGATCCCCGTGCTGCTGCGCGACAGGGTCGTGCCGGCGGCCGACATCATCACCCCGAACCAGTTCGAGCTGGGCTTCCTCACCGGCACCGAACCGGCGAGCGTCGAGGAGACGCTGGCGTCGGCCGACCTCGCCCGTGAGATGGGCCCGTCGACTGTGCTGGTCACGAGCGTCGAGCGGCCCGACCGGGAGGAGGACACGATCGAGATGCTCGTCGTGGACACCGCCGGGTCGTGGCTCGTGAGCACCCCGCATCTGCCGTTCAAGGCGAACGGGTCCGGCGACGTCACGGCCGCGCTGTTCACCGCCCACTACGTCCAGACCAACGACGCGGCGCTGGCGCTGGAGCGCACCGCGTCGAGCGTCTTCGACCTGATCGACCTGACCCACCGCTCCAATGAGCGCGAACTGCGGCTGGTGCAGGCCCAGGAGTTCTACGCGACGCCGCGGATGCAGTTCAAGGCCGAGCAGGTGCGCTGAGCCCGAGTCGCGCGTCGGAAATTTCGACCACGCGGTTCGAAGCGGCCGTGTGCGTGCCGAAAACTACGTCCATGCAGGTTAAGCCGCATGGCGATACTCGTGGATGACTCCGCCGAGATGGTCCTGTCGATCTACGGTGAGGCGTTCGATCTAGCCGGGTTCGAGAGGCTGGGGCCGGGTCCGCAGAGGTGTTGCGGCGGCGAGTGATCGGTGGGTTCGGTGCTCGTTGTAGTGCCGCTCGTACTCGCGCAGCACGTGCTGTAGGTGTGTCTGATTCCAGATCAGCGTGCGGTCCAGCAGTTCGGCGCGGAGTGTCTTGACCAGCGTTCGATGACGGAGTCCATGCGCGGCATCTGGACACCGGTCGGCACCGTGGCGATCCCCGCGGCGCCGAGGAACTTGTCGATCAACGCGGGGTACTTGGCATCGCGGTCACGAATGAGGAACTTGATCTGCGCGAGGTGTCCGGTGTCTTCGAGGTCGCCCAGCGCCGCCGCCGGAGGGGTCATTCTCTCACTCATCGCGCGTCGACGAGCACGGTCGTCAGGCCCGGAGCCATCAAGGTTCCGAGCCTGCGACCAGGTTTTCCGTTTACGGGCAACGCTTCCAGGAGAAGAAGTAGTCCGTCTTGGCGTAGCCGTCGAGCGAGTCCATCGCCATGAAGCTCGTCTTCTTCCGATCAGACGTGCCCACGTTGACCCGCAGCTCGGTGTTGATGTTGAGGTTCCTGTTCACGCCACAGGGCGGGTAGATGATCGGCGAGCCCACGTCCGTGGCCTGCCATTCGTCATCCACCGGGCCCTGCCAGTTGTGGCTGCGGTAGCCCGTGTCCGTCATGCCCTGGAAGTAGTAGTTGGACTTCAGGGAACTGGTGGCACCGCGTTCGAGGTGGAGGTAGCCGGCGTAGTCGACCTTGGAGATGCCGTAGACGAAGCCCTCCGGCGCGTTCACCCTGATGCTCAGCTGGCAGTTCTTCCGGAAGTCCGTCGGCGCGGCACCGGGGCCGACCTTGGCGGCATAGCTGCTGAAGACCACGTGGAAGGCGGAGTTGTCCGGTGATACCGACACCGAGGTCGTGCCTTTGGGGCAGCCGCTTCCGTTGATCATGTCGATGGTGACCGCGCCGGGTGGCGGGATGTCGGCCTGTGGGAGGACGACGGTGGACATCACCATGGCCGTGGCGACAATCGCGTGGATCATTGGACACCTTCCGGCTCGTACGCTGGGCAGCGGCGGAGAAGAAGTACCCAACCCGATGACGGCGGCTTGGCGGGTTTCCTGCCGCCTTGCGATTACCTGACGATCGACCCTCCATCCCGTGTCCTGTTCCCCATGTGAACCGGTACGCCTGCACTGGGAGCGCTCCCCGAGGGGGCCGACAGCCCTCAGGAGGGCACATGCGCTGGAGCATGAGTGCGCTGGCGATCGCGGCGGTGGTGATCATCGTAAGTCCCTGTGGGGTGTCAAAACCCGGCCGAGCAGTCCTGAGGAGCCTCCGGAACCCCACCCGAATGAGATGGGTGCTCTCGGTATCTTCCAGGCGGGGGGTGGTACGCGTGGACTTTCGCGTGCTCGGGCCGTTGCAGGTGTGGGACGAGGAGACGAAGCTTGCGCTGCCGGGCAGCAGGCACCAGAGGGTGCTGGCCGCGCTGCTGCTGACACCGAACGCCGTGGTGACGATCGGCAGGCTGATCGAGGCGACCTGGGACGGCGAACCACCCGCGACCGCTACCAAGCAGGTCCAGAACTGCGTCTCCGCGCTGCGCGACCGCCTCGGCGACACCGACCAGCGGATCATCGTGACCGACGGACCCGGCTACCGCGTCGCGGTCGGTGAGAACGATCTCGACCTGCTGCGCTTCGCCGCCTTGGTGACGCGGGCGCGGCAGGCCGCCGAGCGGGGTGCGTCGCGCGAGGCCGTGACCGAGATCCGGGAGGCGTTGCGCCTGTGGCGCGGACCGGTGCTCAGCGGGCTGGGCGCGAGTGCGCTCGACGGCCGGGCGGCGCGGCTGGACGAGCAACGGCTGGACGCCTTCGAGGCCTGCGTCGACTGGCAGCTCGCGCTGGGACAGCATCGGGAGGTAGTCGACGAGCTGACCGAGGTCGCCGCCGAGAACCCCCTGCGGGAGCGGGTGCACGGGCAGCTGATGCTCGCCCTCGACCGCTGCGAACGGCAGGCCGACGCGCTGCGCGTGTTCGAGAGGCTGCGGACGACCCTGGCGGAGGAGCTCGGCCTCGATCCCGGCCAGGAGATCCGGGACCTGCACGAACGCGTGCTGCGCGGCGATACGAGACCACCGACCGCCCACGCGGACGTCGACGGGTTCGCAAGGCCCGACGAGCTCGACCGGGCGGCGAAGGAGCTGGCGGCGGCGATCAGCAGGCAGTGGACGGCCGAGGTGGAACTGCGGTCGCTGGACCGGCCACGGCCCGTGCCGCTGACGTGGGCGAGCACCGGACGCGAGGTGGCGGCCGCGGCCTCGTCGGTGCTGGGCACGCGGCCGTGCGAGGTGCCGGAACGGCTGGAGCTGAGCGGTGACCTCACTGACGTCGTCGAGTCGTTGCGCAAGATCCCGGCACGCCAGCTCGTGGTGCTTGGCGAGCCGGGGGCGGGCAAATCGGTGCTGGCGATTCTGCTGACGCTCGGGCTGCTCGCAGACCCCCGGCCGGGCGAACCGGTGCCGGTGCTGCTGTCGCTGACGTCGTGGAACCCGCACACCGAACACCTGCACTCGTGGCTCGCCCGCCGGTTGGTCGAGGAGTACCCGGGGCTCGGCAACGCTGGCACGTACGGCCGGGACGCGGCGCTGCGGCTGGTGCTCGAGGGTCGGGTCATGCCGGTGCTCGACGGCCTCGACGAAACGCCACCCGGCCTGCACGCGGCCGCGATCGACGCCATCGACAGGGCCGTCGCGGGCGGACGGCCGCTCGTGCTGACCTGCCGGGGCGACGAGTACGAGGCGGCGGTGCGGGAGGAGGGGGCGTTCCTGGTCAGTGCCGCCGTGGTGGAGATCGAGCCGGTGCGCGCGCAGGACGCGATCGACTTCCTGACCGCGCGACGGCGGACCGGCGAGACGCGGTGGCAGCCGGTGGTGCGCGCGCTGCGGCAGGAACCCGACGGCGCGCTCGCCCTGGCGTTGCGCACGCCGTTGATGGTCGACCTGGCCCAGACCGCCTACCGCGATCCCGCGAGCGATCCCGGCGAACTCTGCGACACCGCGCGGTTCCCCGACCGGGCGGCGGTCGAACGGCACCTGCTCGACGCGTACCTGCCTGCTGTCTACAGCGACCGTCCGGTTCCGCCCGGCAGCGGCGCCCAAGCACGCCACTACGACTTGGCCGACGCATGGCGCTGGTTCGGTTTCCTCGCCCGCCACCTGGGCGGCACCCACGACTTCGTCTGGTGGCAGCTCGACCGCGCGGTGCCGCCCACGATCGTCGGCCTTCTGCTCGGGCTGCCGCCCGCGGTGCTGTTCACGCTCACCGGCTGGTTCGCGGCCGGTCCCGCGATCGGGATCGTCTACGGCGTCTCGTTCGGCGCCGCCGGGTTCGTCACGCACCGGGCGATGCGCAGGCCGGGTCCGCTGCGGGTCGAGGCGAGGTTCGCGGGAACCGCGGCCGGGTTCGCCCAGAGGTTCGCCATCGGCGCGGTGATCGGTGTCAGCCTCGGGTTCGGCTGGTCGCTCCCGGTATGGGTGACGTGCCTGATCTCGGTGGTGTTCGGCCTCGCCGTCGGGGTGCACGTGTGGCTCGACACCCCGCTGGACGCGAACCGCGTCTCCAGCCCCGGCACCGTGCTGCGCGACGACCGCAGGGCGGCGCTCGCGCTGACCGCCTCGTTCGCGGTGTCGCTCAGCCTGTTCTTCACGCTGGCGCTGCTGCTCACCCCGGACGACCCCACGACGGAGATCCTGGACGGCCGCTTTGACGTGGTCCTGGGCGTGGCGGGCGGAGTGGCCGCGGGTCTGCTCGGCTGGTTCCTGGTCCCCCGTCCCGGCGGTCTCGCCTACGCCGTCGCGGGCGCGATCATCGGCGGGCAGGTTTTCGAACCGACCAGGAGCGTCGCGCAGGCGTGCCTCGCCGGAGGGCTGTTCGGGCTCTCGGTGGGATTGAGCGTCTGGTTCGCCAGGGCGTCCGGAGCGCTGCGTCCCGCGGTCGTCTGGCTCTCCGCGCGGGGCCGCGTTCCGTGGCAGTTCTTGACGTTCCTCGATGACGCCCACCGTCGTGGCGTGCTCCGCCAGGTCGGTGCGGTCTACCAGTTCCGGCACGTCCGGCTGCAGGAACGGCTCGCCCAGGCGCAGGTCAGCGGCGGTGAGGACGGAACGAGGACGGAACGATGACGGTGGCTGCGTGTCATGGAGACGGCCGGCAGGGGGTCGGCCAGTGGAGAGGAACAACCTTGATGCGCATCCTGAAACGAGCCGGACTCGCCCTGGGGGCCATGGCGCTGCTCGCCGTCACGACCGCGGGGACGGCCAGCGCGGCCCCGTCCTCGTTCGACGTCGTGGTGAAGCACAGCTCCGGCGTGATCGTCGGTCGCCTCACCGGGAACATCGCCTGGTCGTCCTCCGGGAGGACGGTCATGCTCACGAACCAGTACCTGTCCGTCAAGAGCGGCGAGTGTGTGGAGGGAGCCTTCGCTGGGTGGCAGGGCAACACGGTGGTGGCCGGCCCGGCCACCCTGGCCAAGCAGTGCGCCAGCACCCCCGTCAACGACGTCTCCCTGGGCACGACCGTGGAGGGTGGCATCCACCAGGCCAACATCCAGTTGATCGACTACGTCCACCGGAACAAGGGTTCCGTCGCCTGCCGCAGGACTGCCTCTGTTTGCACGCCCTGACAGGTGACGCGCCCGTGGTGCCGGTGCACCACGGGCGCGTCGGTCCGTCAGACGAATCAGCAGGTGACGTTGGCCGTCGCGGTCGGCTGGAAAGACACGTGCACGTGGTCCATGTGGTTGGCCGCGGGGCTTGTGCGTGCCGAAAACTACGTCCGTGCAGGTAAAGCCGCATGTCGATACTCGCGGGATGACTCCACCGCGACGGTCGTGCCGATCTACGCTGAAGTCTTCGATCTGATCGGGCTCAAGAGGCTGGGACCGGATCCGCAAGGGCGCAGCGCCGGCGGGTAATCGGTGGGTGCGGCGCTCGTTGTGTGTCGCTCGTACTCGCGCAGCGCGTGCCGTGGGTGGTCCGATTCAAGATCAGCGTGCGGTCCAGCAGTTTGCCGCGGAAGGTCTTGACCTCAATCAACAGAGCCTAGTGGCGAAAGATTGAATCGCGTCGACTGGCCCTCTATACGAGCTTCGGCTGAGCTGGGCGACGAGCGGGTCCCGCGGTTTTCAGTGTTAGTTGCGCGGGGCGAATTTCAAGGCACTGGTCGTAATAGTGAATTTGCAGACGCTGCTCGCGGACTTGATCGACCAACTCCTCCCCATCTCCCTCCACCGGTCCAGTGGTTGTCGGCACGCTGTCAGGCTGACGCGGCTCGTCCCACGATCACCTCGCGCTACAGCTCCGCACCGCGCTCACCCGCCCACGCCAGCGCGCCGTCAGCGAGGAATCTCCGGTGAGCGTGGCGGGCAGCGGGGGTCCTCGAGTACCGGTGCCACTGCGAGGTGTTCAGCGTGAGGTAGTCGAATTGGGACAACGATGTCCACCTCTTCCTTGGACATGTCGAGCACGCGCAGGTTCGGCAGTGGCGGCAGGGCGACGAACGCACCGTCGAGAACAAGAGCGGTCAGTGTGTCGCACGCCGGCGGTTCGATCTCGTACCCGCTCACCTCAAGCCGTTCCAACGGCAGTGCGCGAGAACACGGAGGCGAACGGATCCGCCGCGCACGACTCTGAGCTGTCGCAACGAGCTACTCCTGCCAATTCGTCACCCTCGGCGGCGTCTAGCGTGACGCCCGACCGGCCGGAAGCCCATCCACACTCCCGCACCTCGCGGCGCGCCTCGTGGCGGTTCATACTGGATGCTTCCGGGCTGGCTCATCGAGGCTGGTGGATCACATGCGGATTCCGGGACGTCGCCCGCGGCGAGGCGCGGCCGTGGCAGCTGCGAAGGATCCCGCCGCCGCGCGTCTGGTCGCGCTGCAGTCGCTGCTGGAGGTAGCCACCCCTGCGGTCACACTCCAACCCGCCGCCGAGCGCATCATCGACGCCTGCGCGCAACCTGGCGACGTCCCGGCACAGGTGGCCCGCCGAGGCGGCCGGATCGCGTCCGGCTACTGCCAGCTGCACGGATGGGCTCTGGACCTCATCGGCGACGCCGACCGCGCGTCGCTGGAGTTCCGGGTGACTCAGCTACTGCACTACCACGCCGAGATGATCGACACGTGCCTCAAGCTCGCCTTCCCGAAGTTCCGGAGCCCCAGGCTCGAACAGCGGCGGCTGGCGTTGCGCGGACTCGGCGAGCCGGCACGCACCCTGCGCGACGCACGGGCAGCGCTTGCTCTGTGGATCTCCGACCTCGAACGGACCGACGGCGTCGAGCCGCCACACTGAACCGCCAGCCACACTTCTTGCCGGCGAGCAGCAGACCCGGAAGCGCCTTGAGCTACTGCGTACCTCGACACGGGTGAGCCAGTCCAACCGCGCTGAGCACGACAGGACCGACGGGTACGTCGCTACTTCCCTCGCTCCGCCAGACAGCCGAGGCAAGTCCTGCCGAAATCGCTGATCCACGCCGAGTCGTTGGGCGCGTGTCCACTCGAAATCGGATGGCGCGCAAAGACCGTCCCGCCAGGCACGCCGGTTCACATCGTGTGCCAGCGGTCCGGCCAGAACATCTACGGCAACAAGCTCTGGGACTACATCGTGTACTCCGGCGGCGAGGGCTTCATGTCCGACTACTACGTCAACACCGGCCACGCCAACTGCCGTAGTAGCGGCAGGTGGCGGCCGCGTTGCCGCTGACCTCTTCGGCGTGGCGCAGGACGGCCAGCCGCCGGCCTGCCCGCCTGGCCAGATCCTTCTCACTCCACACGCGCTCTGACATCCAGATCTGCTAGTCACTGGAAACCCAGACTGCCAACAACCTCAGTCAGTTTTAGACGATCGTGGGCGATCTGTTCGCGCCCGTCGAGCGAGAAGGCGGCGCGCTGCCCAGCTGATCGGACTCGTAGATCTCGTCAGGGCAGGTGCAGGTGGTGTTCCCCCGTTGGCGTTGCTGCACATGCCGTCCTGGTTCCGGGGCCAAGCACCGGCTTGGTTCCTCGAACGAGCGGGGGTTCGACCCGTTGACCGTGACGACGGTCTGTTGCGGGTCACGACCAAAGAGCAGTGCTCCCACCAACGACCGAGTCTGGTCGCGACCCACCACCGCCCCCTCCCCCTGGACCGCGCGCAAATTCGAGAACGGCAAGGAGACCGCCGCATTAGGCTCTCGTCGTTGGCGCAGGGGGAACTCACGCCGCCTGGCGTCACCGGCTCCGGTGCCGCCCGTTACCTTGCTTCTGTGGCACTCAGGAAGGTCAATGACCGGTGGGCAGGAGACGACCTCGCCGATCTGATCGCCTACTTCGGCACGGATCAAGACGAGTACCCGGTGCACCGGGTGGTCGCGGCGCGCTGCGGCCACTGCGCGGGCCAGGTCTTCGTCCTCGAGACCGACGAGTCGTCCACCTATGTCCGCCGAACCTGCGTCAGCTGTGGCCAGACGGCTTACATGCTGGACAGCGGGGAGCACTGGCCTACCACGGACGAAGATGCCGAAGCCCGGTACATCGTCGAGTGCACCTGCGGCGAGGATCAGTTCGAGACCGCGGTCGGCTTCACCTTCTACGACGACAGCCCGACCTCGGACGTCCGCTGGGTCAGCATCGCGGTCCGATGCACCACGGACGGCCTCCTCGGCTACTCCGCGAGCTGGAAGATCGGCTACGGCCCTTCCCGTCACCTGGTCCACTCCGTCTGACCCATGGCAGGCCCGCGGAATAGAACTCAGCACGACTCGCGCCTGAGTCTCGAGCGGCCCTGTGCGTGCCGAAAACCGATCCGCGCAGGTTAAGCGGCATGGCGATACTCGTGGATGACTCCGCCGAGACGGTGCCGTCGACCTGTTGAGAGGCGCTCGATCTGGTCGAGTTCAAGAGACTGGAGCCGTGCCCGCAAGGGTGCTGCGGCGACAAGTGATCGGGCCCAGCGCCGTTCGTCGGCGGGCGCCACCTCGTGGGCGAGATGCTCGACCTGTACGTGCCGGGCCGCTGGGAGTACCGCTCCCTGACGGTCAACTACCGCGCACCGGCCGAGATCATGGCGGTCGCCGCCCAGGTGCTCGCCGAGTTCGCGCCGGACGTGCGGGCCCCGCAATCCCTGCGCTCCAACGGAGTCCGGCCGTGGTCGCGGCAGGTCTCCGTCGAAGAGCTGCCCGCCGCCATCGAGGAGTTCGTGGCTGCGAAGGCGGAGTTCGAAGGCACGAGCGTGGTGATCGGACCGCCCGGCGTGCCCGGCACGTGCCCGCCTCGGAGACCAAGGGCCTGGAGTACGACTCGGTACTGGTCGTCGAGCCGGACGAATCATGGCCGGCGGGCCGCGCGGCGAGGCCGAGCTGTACGTGGCACTCACCCGTGCCACGCAACGACTCGGCGTGCTGCACCACGAACCGCTGCCCACCACCCTGGGTCAGCTGGCCGAGGTGAACCTGACGACGTAGTCGTGCTCGCGGTCTTCACACTTCTGCTGGCCACCGCGCTCTTCCTCCTGTCCACCTCAGGTCAGGACTGCGGCAGGAATTGCCATTGCTGGTTGGCACCGCCGTTGGCAGCCCACTGCACGACCTGCGCACCGTCGCTTGTGGACGCTCCGTAGATGTCCGCCGCGAGACCGTTACCGACGTTGACGATGGTGAAGAACCCACCAGCCGCCGGCCGCACGAACCACTGCTGGTTGCTGCCGCCGTTCGCGGTCCACTGCTGCAGCTGCAACCCGGTGGTGGAAGAGGAACCGTTGACGTCGAGCACCTTGCCGGTCGCGTCGTAGCGCAGGCTGAAGGCTCCGTTCTGGCCAGTGCTGATGGTCCAGGTCGCGTTTCCGGTCTGCTGCACGGCTTTGGCGCCATCAGCGGTGGAGTTGCCGGCGATGGCCAGCGGCTTGCCACTGTTGCGGTTGACGATGCGGTACTTACCCGGCGCGGGGCTCTGGCCGGCGCCCAGGGTGAAGTACTCGGCCGTGTCGGTGAACGTGGTGGTGCCGGACTTGCTGGTGGACAGGACGAGGTAGACCCGTGAGCCACTGGCCGGGGTCGTGAAGGACACGGGCTGGTTCACTCGCGAACCCAGCGGGACGGTGAGGGTGGTGCTGCCGGAGGCGATCACCGCGCCGGTGGGGCCGTCCAGCCGGGCACTCCAGGCGAAGTCCACGGCGGTGCCGGTGAGGGTGTCGTTGAAGACGGTGACGGTGCGGTCGACCCTGGTGTTGCCGGCGTAACCGGGAACAGCTGACGGTAGCGGGAAGCTGCCGTTCGCGTCGGACACACCGGACGCCGACCAGTAGGGCAGGTCGATCGCGGCGACCGGGTTGAAGCCGGCCTGGACCCGCTGGATCTGGGCGTTGCTCCACGGGTCGGGCAGGTTGTCCACGCCGTAGACAGGGCGGCCGCCCTCCTCCGGCGTGAAGTCCGTGGTCCGCACGCCGGGGATGACGCTCGCCCAGGCGGACAGCAGCGTGTAGGGCCGTAGGTCGCTGGTGTCCTTGCCGCGCTTGGCGGCGGTCGTGGTGGCGAACCACTCGAAGCCCTGCTTGGTGTTGCACGCCGGCCAGATGTACTCGCCCTCGCCGTCCGGCCGACCGGCCACGGACCAGGTCTGCTCGCCGTAGCGGCCGAAGCCGTCGAGGTAGTGCGGGATGAGGTTGAAGTTGGCCTGCGTCATGCTGGGATACTGGTTGGGCGACCCGCCGGTGCCCAGCTCGGTGATGATCGGCCTGGTGCCGTCGGCGCCGTTCATGGCCGCGTACAGCTCTCGCTGGAACTGCTCGGAGTCGTACTCGCCGCCGTTCGGCTCGTTCACCTGGCTCCAGCGGATGATCGCGGGATGGTTGCGGTCGCGCAGGACCAGCGCGCGGGCGTGGGCCACCATGTTGGCGCGACCGGCGTTGAAGTCCTGTGGGCCGCCGGAGCCGCGGATGGCGGTCTCGTCGATGATCATCAGGCCGAGCTCGTCGGCCGTGTCGAGCATGTACGGACTGGCCGGCTCCTGATGGATCCGGACGACGTTGAAGTTGAGCCGCAGATAGTTGTCGACCGCCTGCGGCCAGCCGCCGTTGCCCGCCGAGGGCGGCAGGAAGCCGGGCAGCGTGTGGTAGGCGTCGCCCTTGCCGCCGTTGTTGATCCGGTCGTAGTTGGCGCCCTGCAGGTTGTCGCCGCGCACGTTCAGCCGCACACCGTTGAGGCGGCAGTACTCGCCGTTCTGGGTGCTTTCCCGGAACCCGAACCGGTACGTGGCGTCGCTGGTGCGGCCGTCATCGGTGGACGCGTGCACCGACAGCCGGTGCAGCTGAGCGCGATATCCCTGGCGGTACGGCACGTTCGGCCACCAGTACGAAGCGGTGCCGAGAGACCACGCCACCGGGCCGACGGTCACCGTCGCGGTGGATCGGGCCGCGACGGTGACGGTGCGACTGGGCAGGGCGGGGTAGTTGAAGGTCTCGCCGTTGTCCGAGGCGAGCGTGCCACCGAGGGTGACGGTACGGGCGTTGCCGGAGGTGTTGGTCACCGACACGTCATAGGTGAGGCTCTGGTCTGTCACCGAGGTGCGAACGAAGGCGTCGCTCACGTACACGGCCGAGTACACGCGCAGGAACGCCGAACGGAAGATGCCCTGCGGCACCGCCTCGGACCAGGGGGCGGCGTCGGGAACCAGGTACTTGCCTGCCGGCGTCTTCAACGCGTTGCGGCCCTTCACGTTCACGCTGATCGTGTGCGTGGTGCCGGGCGCCGCGAAAGCGGTGATGTCGAAGTTCGACGGGGTGAACGCGGTCGTCTGGGTGGCGACGACCCGCCCGTCGACCGACAGGGTCGCCTGGTGGTTCACCGCGCCGAACTCGATCCACGCCGACTGCGGCTGCCCCGAGTCCGGCACGGTGACAGTGCGCGAGTACGTCGCCTCGGACACGTCGGTGAAGCCCTGCTTGTACCAACCACCACCGGGCACGGTGATCGTCGTGGCCGCCCGGCCCGCCGGCGTGAAGCTCCACCTTCCGGCCAGATCGACGGACCCGATCGCGGCGTTGCCCGCGGCGACCCCGTTCACGTCCGCGGCGACCCCGTTCACGTCCGGCACCGGAGCGGCGGAACCAGCCGCCGGGATCGGGCTCGTCACCCCGACCACGGCGAGCACTACCGCGACCACGGCCCGCGCCAACACTCGTACCATGCTTGAACTCCTTGTCCTGGCTAAGAGTTCTCAATGCCGGCGGCGGCCAACGCACAGTCCACAGTGGACCAATGCTCTGTTCATGAGGCGGACACGCGCCTGACACAGTTCTGACCGGGCGTGAATGTGGGTGCCGGTGCAGGTCTGCTCAGGCAACGGTTCTCAAGGTAGGGCTCGGCGCGTGCGGCGGTCAATAGGTAGTACATGTTGAAGAGAACGAGTCCAACTAGACCAGTCGGACGCCTGGTCAGAGCGGTCAATTGGCCTTATTGGTACGACTTATCCACCCAGGTCCAGATCAGCCAGGTCAAGATTGATCGGTCTCATGTGTAGGTCAACGCCTCCCGGGACAACAAAAAGTTCGGCATAGCAGTTGGCACGCCGACGCCGCGAACTGGCCGGCCAAACCCCGCCGCCATCCCGGCAGCCGTAGCGACGACCGGCCGACTGGCCCTGCACGCCCACGCCGCCAGCCGCTTCTACCCTCGCCCGGATGTCTGCTTCGTACCGCTCGAAGGAGCACCCGTGGAGATCGCCATCGCTACGCGCGCCACCGACGACCGGCCCGCCATCGCAGCCGTTCAGCATGCCCCTCGCTCGCCTCATCGCCATCCCTCAGGTTTGAAGCTCTCGCGAGGCCAGATAGCGATCTCTTCGTCGCCATGCTGGAGCCCAGCCCTGCTCGCCAAGATCACCCTTGGCGGTTACTTTTCGTTCCGATGTTCCGTCGGCACAGTCACCCAGTTCCGGGCCCGACGCCGACATTCCGGGATCACGGCTTGCCGCCATCCTGATCGGGCATACCGACCGCTCGACGAGCGTCCGGCGCGGGGAGCAGGCGTCGCAGCAAGGACTCTTCCAGCTCGATGAGGATGGCTTCGCTGCCGGCGACGGGGTCGCGTTCACCGCCCACGAGGAACCCTTCCAGGACAAGCTGGGCACCACGTGCACGTATGTCCACGTCCAGCGGCACGCCGGCGAACGTCAGCTCCACTTTCACGGCGGGCTTCTGCTTGGGGGCCTCGTCAGACGGTGATCATGCAGCCGTGGTCGTCCTGTGCCGCCGCGTCCGAGTCGTCGAACCAGTGGCCGTTCGAACCGAGGTAGCGGAAGCGCAGCGTCGTGCCGCGCGGAACGACGACGGCCGCGGTGCGATTGCCGTTCGAGCGGGCGCGGAGTTCGGTCGCTCCCGGTGTCCAGCCGTTGAAGTCACCCACCACGCTCACCGGCCCTGGCGGCTCGTGCCGGGGCAGCGCCCAGGTCACCCGCACGTGCTGGTCCTTGGCGGGCACGATTCGGATCATCCGCTCGTCGTTCCTTCCACGTGTTTCAGTCGCAACGCTGTGACAGCCTGCCGGTTGTGTCCACATCGGACGAGTCGGCGCGCCTGGGGAGGGCGTGAGGTCGCCGGATCGAGTGATCCCGCGAAGGTCAATGCGTAGCGGAGCGAATGTAGGCAGAGATCGTGAGCGAGTTCGCCGACGCGGTCAACATGACGGCGTTGGAACTGAAGCGCTGGCTCAACACCGACGAGTCGAGCCTCGCCGACACAAGCTTCTGGTGCTGTTGTTCCGTCCGTCCTCAACGCAGCTGTTGAGTCCAGCTGGTGGATCGATGTGCACGAGCGTCATCCGGTGAGACCGATGAGGTTGTCCACGAGGTATGCCAGGGCCTCCGGGTCGTCAACGACCTCCGGCAGAACGTCGGGCGTTGCGCGTCGCAGTTGCACCCAGCCGACGTAAGCGGAGTACGCGACAACGGCCTGTTGCCGGGCGCGCGTCGCAGGCAGTCCTAGTTCCGCGTAGGCCTCGGCCAGGAACGCGACCCTGCGTTCGGTGACCCGCTGCAGGATCGGCGCGACCACCGGGTCGTCGGCATGTGCCACCAACGCGGGTTCCAGCCCACTCGCCGGATCTTCGGTGATCGCGATCAGGAAGAGCCGGCGGAGTTTGTCCCGCGGGTCGGCGATGGCCGCCACCCGATCGATCACCGCGATGGTGCCTTCCTGCTCCCACCACTGCAGAGCGTCGCGCAGCAGCGCCGTCCGATCGGTGAAGTGCCAGTAGAAGCTGCCTCGCGTCACACCGAGCTGCTGAGCGAGCGGCACCACGGCCACCGCGCTCACGCCGCCCTTCGCCAGGGCGACGAGCGCCGCGGTGAGCCAGTCCTGCTTCGACAACCGAGCCACGTCCATACAGTACTGTACGGTTGACCATGCAGGGGTGTACGGAACGCTGGAGGCGCGCGATGACGGTGTTGGGTTTGGGCACGGCTGCGGTGTTGACGCTGGTCGGCGCCCTGCACGTGGTGTGGATGTTCTCGCCATGGCCTCTGCGCACCCGCGAGCAGTTCGCTAGCCGAGTGGTGGGCGTTCCAGTGGAAAAGCTGCCAAGTGGGCCGGCGACTGGCGCGGTCGCGGTACTGCTCGGGGTGGCCGCCTACATCGTCGCGGGCCGCGTGGGCGTGGCGCCGATGCCGGGCCCCACCTGGCTGGCGGCCGTGGGGACGGCTGGCGTCGCCGCGGTGTTCCTGCTGCGCGGTGCGGGCGGTCTGGTGGTGTCGTCACGGCAGGACACCGACTTCGCCCGGCTCGACCAGCGGATCTACTCGCCACTGTGCCTTGTTCTGGCGGCATGCTGCGCAACAGTCGCCGCACTGGGATGACCCCTTCCTGCACCGCCGTCCTGGCAACAGTTCCGAGTTCCAGGACGGCGTGTCAGGAATCCGAGCGCATACGATCGCGTTCATGTAGGGCATCCGGGTCAGGTGTCCGGTGCCTTGCAACGGATGCGGGCCAGCCTGGAGCACGCGGCGACCTGCACGCACGAACCGCTGGTCGACTGCCCCGACTTCAAACGCGAACTCGCGCCCCTGGACCGGTGGTGAAGCTCGCGGTCACCGTTTGCATGACGGTGACCGCGAGCGCCATCGGTCAGAAGCACGAACTCCAGGCATCGAACCTCGGCGAGTAACCAGGCCCCCAGGTGAATCTGGCGTAGTACGGACCGGGATTCGTGCCGACGAGGATGTTCCCCTCGCCGAAGGCGTGCACGCGGTACATTCGCCGCCAGTCGATCTGCAGCACCCCGTTCCGGGTTTCGTCTGTCCTGGAGGGCTCCGTGGGGTAGTTCATCTCGTTCTCACTGACGATGTTGCCGGTCGCGCAGTCCTCGATCTGGTACCGGAAGTAGCCGTACATCAGGCGATGGCCGGAGGTGGTCCACGTCAGCGAGTAGTCGATCTTCGAGCCGTTGCGGTAGCCGCAGATCGTCGCCTTCGGGAAGGCGTAGTGGTTACTGGGGTCGCCACTGATCGGGTTCGGGAAGCTGCCGACCGCCGTCGCGCACTGCGTGATGAAGTCCCTCGGACCGGAGCGGACCGTGGCGTGCGGCGAGTGGCCGCTCTCCCCCGTCATGTTGATGGCCGTGACGTAGAACTCGTAGAAGTAGCCGTATTGCATCGGCACCGTGGCGTAGTTCGTGCTGAACGGATAGGCCAGCCTCTCGAACGCGCCGTTGCCCCTGCGGAGATAGACGTAGTAGTAGGCGTTCGGTACGGCTGTCCAGAGGAGCTTCGCCGTGGTTTGTCCTTCCAGGGTCGCGGAAAGGGCGTTCGGCGCGACGGGCAACGGTGGCATCGGACGTGCGCTCGCCACGTTGGTCGGTGCGCTGTCTCCTGCGAGGTTCGTGGCGAAGACGCGAAACTCGTAGGTGGTGCCGTTGCCCAGGTACGTGACGGTGAAGCCGCAGCACGTGGACAGCGGATAGCGCAGACGGGTCCAGGTGCCGCCCGCCGCGCGGTACTCGATCCAGTACATGACGCTCGGCGACGGACTGGCGTTCCAGTTCAGCGTCACCCTGCCGTCCCCCGCCACCGCGGACAGGCCACTCGCCGCCGCCGGCAGTGGCGGCATCGGCCTCGCACTGGCCACGTTGGACGGTGCTCCGTCGCCCGACAGGTTGGCGGCGAAGACCCGGAACTGATAGGTCGTGCCGTTGGCCAGACGCTCGACGGTGAAGGCACAACAGGTCGAGAGCGGGTACTGGAGCCGCGTCCAGTTGCCGCCCGCGCGGTACTCGATCCAGTACATGACGCTCGGTGACGGGCTGGCGTTCCAGTTCAGGGTCACCTTGCCGTCCCCCGCCACGGCGGACAGGCCGCTCGCCGCCGCCGGAAGCGGTGGCATCGGCCTGGCACTGGCCACAGTGGACGGAGTGCTCTCGCCGGAGGCGTTGGCCGCGGTCACCCTGAACTCGTAGGTGGTGCCGTTGGCGAGCAGCCCCGCGGTGAACGAGCAGCAGTTGACCGGGATCGGCAGGCGTTTCCACGACTGGGCGGCGGTGTCGCGCTGCCAGACGTAGTACTGCGCGCCCGGTGTCGTGCTCGCCACCCAGGTCAGGCTGACCTGGCCGTCGCCCGCCGTCGCCGTCAGCGCGCCCGGTGGTGCGGGCAGCCCGCCCAGCGACGTCACCTGGACCGTCGCCGAGGGCGGTCCTTCGCCACCCGCGTTCTGCGCGGTCACGTAGAACTCGTACGCGGTGCCGTGCACCAGGGGTTCGATGCTCGCCTCGAGGCGGTCGGTCGGGAACAGCGACTTCTGGAAGTTCCCCGACCCGGCGTTGCGCTGGTAGACCCAGTAGAAGAGGCTGGGGCCGGCCGAGTCCCAGTCCAGCGAGACCCTGCCGTTGCCGGCCGCGCGCCCGCGCAGGTTGCCCGGTGCCGGTGGCGGTGAGTAGAACGCGGTGGCACGCGCGACCTGCGAGTGCGGGCTGTCCCCCGTGCCGTTGGTCGCCGCGACCTTGAACTCATAGGCCTCGTTGTGCTCCAACATGCCCGCGGTGAACTCGCAGCAGGTGGTGATGGGCAGGGGCAGCGCCGTGAAGTCCGGCTCGTTGTCGACATGGCGCTGGTAGACGGTGAACCAGGTGTTCGGTGTCGCCTCCTGCCAGGTCAGCTTGATCGTCCCGTCCGGACGCGGGGTCGCGGTGAGCCCGGTCGGTCGTTCCGGCAGCGGCGCCTTCGGGGTGGCCCGCACCGGACCGGCGGACGGGGACTCCCCGGCCTGGTTCGTCGCGGACACCGCGAACTCGTACTCGTGGTCGTTCGCCAGCAGACCGGCGGTGAACTCGCAGCAGGTCGAGAGCGGGTAGGGCAGTTGCCTCAACGTGGTCTCGCCGCCCGTGACGTCCCTCTGGTAGATCCAGTAGAAGACGTCGGGTGTCGGGCTCGCGGTCCAGCGCAGCTTCACCTCGCCGTTGCCCGGCGTCGCGGTGAGCGCGGTCGGGGCCTGGGGCACCGGATAGGTCGAGACGGCGGTGGCGGGGGCGGACTTCGGGCCTTCGCCACCGCGGTTGACCGCGGACACCTGGAACTCGTACTCGTGGCCGTGGGTGAGGTATCCGGCGGTGAACCCGCAGCACGTGGTGATGGGCAGGTCGAGCCGGGTCGGCACCTGCTGCCCGATCGTCAGGTCCCGCTGGTAGACGTAGTACCACGCACCGGCTTCCGGCTGCCGCCAGGCGACGTCGATCTGGCCGTCCGGCCGGGACGTGGCGGTCAGCCCCGTGGGCGCGGCGGGCAGGGCGTACCGGGCGGTGGCCTGCGCGAGGTTCGACGGATCACTGGTCAGGCCGCTGCGGCTCGCCACCACCTTGTACTCGTAGGTGTGCTGGTGCGCGAGCCCGGTGTCCTTCGTGGTGTTCAAGGACGTGTCCGGTGCGCCGATGGGGGTGAATTCGTTCTCCCCGCCGGTCTCGTCCCGGCGCAGCACCGTGTAGTTGACGAGTCCCGAGCTCGGCGACCGGACCCAGTGGAGACTGACCTCACCGGCGTCGTTCGGGGTGGCGGTGAGGGCGGTCGGTGGTTCCGGTCTGCCCACGTGGAGATCGAGTTCCGCGGTGTTGGACGGCGCGCTCTCTCCCGCCGGGTTCTCGGCGGTGACGCGGAACTCGTAACGGTGCTGGTCGCGCAGGAACCCGATGGTCGCGGACGGGTGTGCGTAGCGGCCGGAAAGCCTGGTGAAGTCCGCCTGCGCGGCACGGAGATCGCGCTGGTACACCCGGTAGACGACGCCGGTGTCCTGGACGGGCCGCCATTCGAGCGTGGCGCTGCCGTCGCCGTTGTCCCGCGCGGTCAGGTTCGTCGGAGGACCGGGCAGGGCCTCCGGGTCGGGCGCGCCCGGTGTCCAGTTCGCGCTGACGAACCGGGGCCGGTAGATCCGCGCGTCGGCGTAGTTGTCCGACGCGTTGAGGCTGTTCACGTTGTAGGAGAACAGGAGTGTGCTGCCGGAGCTGTACTGCTGGTGGACGGTCGCGTCGTAGACGATGATCTGCTTGCCACCGCTGCCCACCTCGGGCGCCTGGTAGAGAACCCGGGGCCGGGTGAACGGCCCGGTGAGCCCGGTGGCCGCATAGCCCATCACGGTGGAGCTGAACGTGTTCGTCGCGTCGACCGTCACCAGGGCGTACTCCTGGCCGACCTTGGTCACCGAGAACGCGGTGCCGACACCGTTGAGCACCGCCGTCGAGGTCAGTTCGTCGGACGACCAGCCGCTGCCGGTCCAGTACTCCCAGGCTCCGCCGACGCCGTTCGCCGACCGAGCGACGCGGACGTTGTTGTTCTCGGAGCCGTAGATGTAGGTGTGCCCGCCCTCCACGAGGATCTCCGATCCCCACGCGGTGGTGGCGCCGACGGACAACCTGCGCAGTTCGGTGAGCTGGAGACCGGGCAGGCTGAAGGTCGCGAGCGACGTGCCCGCGAGGCGCACGTCGAGGCCGCCGGGGCCGGTCGACTCGTAGAGGTTGTAGAGCACCCGCAACGAGCCGCCTTCGACGACGCCGTCACCGACCCAGTGGATCAGGGACGAACCGCTCTGCTCGACGAGGGCGCGCGGTGCCTCGGGAGTGCCTCCGTGCAGCGTCGTGCCGAGGCTGCCGTTCGCGTTCTGCACGACCAGCGTGTTGCGCGGCATCGGCGAGTTGGCGGGTCTGCTGTGGTCGGGGTTCACCGTTCCCAGGAACGTGTCGGAGAACAGCCATGCCGTGCGCCCGTCCGGTAGCGGGACCGACGCGGTGCGGTCACCGCCCGTCCAGTGCCCTCCCTGATCGCCGTACGCGTTCCAGAGCTGGTTCAGGTCGCCGTGTGGTTTGCCCGGCCCGGCCACGGACATGACGACGGCGTCCGAGTCCGGGCTGTCGCCCGCGCGGTTCTTCGCCTGCACCACAACGGAGATCGGCAGTTCGGCGGCCGGTAGGGTGAACTGGCCGGCTCCCCCGTGCTCGATCGCGGCGATCACCTGGCCGTCGGTGGTGACGACCTCGTAGGTCTCGGCGGGCGGTCCGCTCGGGGCCGGTTGCCAGGTCAGCGTCGCCGAGGTCTGGTCGGGCGACGGGGTGGACGTCACCGCCACGGGCTTGCCGGGTGGCGCGGTGAAGTCGTCGGGCGCGACGACCGGGATGACGGCGGAGGTGACGGCGCTCTGCCCGGCGTCGTTGGTGACGCGCAGGCCGACCGTCCGCTGTCCGGCGGTGTCGAAGGTGGCGATCACGGCGGGTCCGGGGGAGGTCGTGCTGTACTGCCCCGAGTTGTCGAGATCCCAGTGGTAGGTCAGCTTGCGGCCCTGCGGATCGACCGACTGCGCGGCCGTGATGCCGACGGGTTCGCCCGCGACCGCGCCGTCAACCGGCGTGATCACCGCGGTCGGTCCCGCGGACGGCGGCGCCGGGCGCAGCCTGCCGGCGATCGTGCGCGCGGCCGACTCCGGGTAGGTCGGCCCGCCCGCGAAGTTGCCCAGCGTGTCGTAGTTGAGGTGTGGTGCGATGCCGAACAGCTGGGTCGGCTTCTTCAGCCGGTTCCAGTCCCACATCCCCTGGCACACGAAGTCCTGGAAGTGGCAGTAGGACAGCACCCGCTCCGGCTCGGTGAACTCGGGACGCGGGCCCTGCAGCGATCCGTGCCGCCCGTACTCGAAGTTGCCCAGGGCGCTGCGGGACGCGGAGTTGAAGACCGGCTCGCCGAACAGCACCATGCCCGCCACGCGGCTGCGGACCGAAGGGGCCAGCGACTCGTAGACCTCCGCCGACACCTGTCCGCCCTGGCTGTAACCGGAGATCACGAGCTGGGTGGTGCCGCACGCCGCGACGAACTCGGTGATCTTCGCGCTGAGCCTCACGACGCCGTCATCAACCGAGTCGCGGTAGCGGCCGTAGTTGGCCTTGTTCCACAGCAGCGGAACGGTCACCTGCACCAGTTCGACGGCCCCGATGAGCGAGATGGCCCGGTAGGGATTCGGCCACAGCTCGATGGACTTGTCCGCCGGCAGCTGGGAACGGAGCTGGTTCCAGAACTCGGTGACGGGCTTGCCCACCCCGACGCCGTCCTGGGGCTCCCCAGACCCACGTGAGCCGAGCACGAGCACGTCCGGACATCCCGCGTCCGGCTGCGCCGCCGCCGAGGGCACGATGCCCAGCACCAGCGAGATGATCACGAGCAAGGACGCCAAAAATCTGTACCCGCGCATACGCTGCCCCCAGCATCGAATACGAGCCGTGTTCCGGCGTGGGGCGAGAGCATAAGGTGGGAAGCAGTGGGAGCCAAAGGTTTCTTCGGGGCGACCCGTAGGCATCGCCGTACCGCGCGGGTGGCTGAACTGATCAAGGCCAGGCAGGGCGAGATCATCAGGGAACGGCGCTACGGCGGCCGGGGACTCCAGCCCTCACCGGGCCGGGTGGTCGTGACCGTCCGGAGAGGACAGTTGAACGACGTGTTCCCCGCCCAATTGGAAGCGGTAATCGCCGCAGGTTACGAGCCGCCGCACCCGCTGCCGCACCGGTGCGGCCCCGGTGTCTTCTTCGAGCGCACGGACGAGCTGCCGCGCGTCGAGGTCACGGCGTTCCCCTCCGGGACGGAGTTCGTCGAGGGGTTCGGCGATTTCGTGCCGGAGGGACATACCGGGATCGTCGTCGACATCAGCACCTAGGCGCAGTTGAACACCCTGCTCACGCGGACAGCAGCCCGGTACGGGATCTACTGGACGCAGGACAGCGCGGCGGCGACGGCTTGCGCCATGTCGCGCTGACTCACCCGCTCACCTCAAGACCACTGGTCGCCACGCTCCGTTCGAACGACAACCCGTTGGGTCTCAACGGATTCCGTCGAGGCCCACAACGCCTGACGTTCCGCGCAGTTGTCGGAGTACGGGAGGTGGCTGAGGTAGTCATGACTCCGCCACTCCACGTCGGTCATCGGCCGCAGCGCCTCGCGGCCCGCCCTGTCCCGCAGGTTGTCGATGATCGTGACGAGTTCGCTGATGTCCCACGTGATGATGGTGTTGTCGACGCCGCCGGAGACGACGGTGCCACCACCGACGGCGATCGGAAACGAACGAGCACGACAACGCCGGCCCCGACCTGCGGATTGTTGAAAAGCGCGGGAGTTTCACTGAAACGACGGCACATCGTGGGTCCACGCCGGTAGCCGACATCCGGAAGCGGTTGTCACGGCGAACGCATCGGAGGCGATCCACGTGTACCCCGCGTCCAAGAATCTGTGGCTGGCGGCCTCGTTGGCCGTCATGACGATCGGCACGACACCCGCGTTGGCGAGCACTACATCAGATGCCGGTGATCCGGTCTCGATCATGGCTTCGTGCGGAGCCGTCAAGAACCCGGACCTCGGCGGCGCGAAGGCCAGCTGGACGGTTCGCTGCAACAGCACCCAGATCTGGATCGAAGGCTGGGTGAAGGACACCAGGTCCGACGGCATGTGCGGGTGGGTGACGGCCAACTACCCCGACGGCAGCACGTGGACGAGCAACAAGGCCTGCCCGGAGGGCAACAAGGACACCTTCAGCTCCCCTCCGAGGGACGGCCGGATCATCGACGCCTACCTGCAGAAGGGCTGACAACCCCACACTCGGCCGCGGTGGCGGTCGGCTTCACCAGCCATCTCTGGCAGACGCCCGACTTCGACGACACGTTCGTCTTGGACCTGAAGCCCAGCGACGATGTGCTGTCCGCAGCGGCGGCGTGGAACTCAGATCGACGATCCGGCCGTGGGCCTGATCGCCCGGTGATCGGTCAGGTCACCAGCCCGCGACGGTAGGCGTAGACCACCGCCTGCACGCGGTCGCGCAGGTCAAGCTTGGTGAGGATGCGCGACACGTACGTCAGGTGGGGGTGCAGGTCAACGCCGGCGTCGCCGCTCTGCCGGTGGCCTGGAACCCGAAGGTCCTGCTGCCGCCCGCATCGATCGAGCCGTTCCACCCGGCATCCGCGGCGACCACGCGGGTGTCCTCCTGCTCCAGGGCGGTGTTCCACGAGTTGGTGACCTGCTGGCCGGCCGGCCACGTCCAGCTGACCCGCCACCCGGTCATCGCCGTGCGGCGTTCGTTGGTGACCGTCACCGTCGCGACGTGCGCCGTGCCCCAGTCCCCGTTGACGTGCAGGCTCGCCGAGCACCCGGCCGGTGGCAGGACCAGCAGCGTGATGGAGTTCGCCAGGTACGTCGCGTCGACGCGACCGCCGCTGACCGGGAGATCGCCGCGCACGATGGCGCCCAGGTCGGCTGGGCTGTAGGTGAACCGCTGCGCGGTACCGGTGCTGTCGAACCCGCCCACCGACAGCGGCGAGGTCAGGTCTTCCCCGGTCTTGTTGACGACCATGACGGTCAGGGCGCTGTCGGACGAGCGCTGCGCCGCGTACACCGCCAGTTTGCCCTGGTCCGCAGAGGTGGCCGACACGCTGGTGTCACCGAACCGGCTGCCCGCGCCGTCGTAGTTGCGATACATCCGGAACGCGTACGCACCCGGATCGGTCGGCTTGGGCTCGCCCCACATCGTGGCGAGGTCGAGGCCTTCACGTCCGAAGACGCCCAGGACGTCGGCCTGCGCCAGCGCGCCGTTGATGTCGTCCAGCGCGCCCCAGTTGTACTCGGTGATGGCGGTCTTGGTGCCGGGGTAGTGCTGGGCGATCCACGACTTCATCGTGCGAATGAACTGCAACGGCGGCGCGTTGACCCCGCCCGGGCCGATCCAGGACTCCTCGACATAGGTCGGATCCCACAGCGACCGCACGGACCTCAGCCGCAACGCGTTGTTCTCCGGGTCCTTGCCTCCGCCGATCTGCGGGTAGAAGTGCTGGTCGAAGTAATCGAGGAAACGCTTACCTCCGTGGGCGTCGCTGTAGTCCTTCATGTTCTTCAGATACCACTGGGAGAGGTTGAGCCCGCCGTGCGCGGCCGAGTCGGCACCCGGCCCGCAACCGTCCACCCCGGACGCGACCCACTCGCAGTACCCCCAGCCGGACGGGCCGAGAACCGCCGCACTCGGATCGGCGGCCTTGATCGCGGCAGCGGTCGCGGTGCCCTTGCCGCCCAGCTCGTCGTACGAGACCAGTTCGGGGTGCACGTCCCGATGGGTGTGGGCCCACAGCACCGGCTCGTTGTCGAGCTCGTAGATCGGCACGCCACCCTGCGCCGCCGTGCCGAACCTGCTCACCAGGTGCGACACCATCTCCCCGGCGAACGCCGCATCCGCCCTGATCGAGCTGTCCTCCGGCACAGCGGTGAGGTTCTGCCCGTTCAGCTGGCCGTTGCCGCAGTTGGGGTCCCACTCGTCGAACCTGTCCTGCTGCGGGAACCGGGTCGCCGGGAACCCGCAGTTGAACGGGTGGGACGACGGCGAGTCCTTGGCCACCCAGCCGATCATGGGCACGGTGACGACCGGCTTGATGCCGCGGCCGAGGTTCGACCCGACCATTCCTTCGACGGAGTGTGGCTCGTCGGCGACGATGTTCTCGAAGAACCAGTCACTGCCGGTGTTGTAGGTGCGGTTCTTGAAGTTGTACCGGCTGGAGGCATTGCCACCCCAGCGCGCCACCGATTGGCCGATCTCGGCGTTGAACGCCGGATCACCGCCGTTCAAGCCGTAGATGCCGGGACTGATCGCATGCCGCGCAGCCGAGACGTCCACCGACAGCGCGGGCCCGGCGGTCGCCGCCGCGGCGCTCGTGGCTGTCGGGACCGTGAACATCGCCGCGACCACAGACGCCGCCAGACCTGCGGCCGTGATCGCTCGCGGTTTCCGTGATCGCCGATCACCTGCCACGAGGCCCTCCAGCGCATCGACGTTCATTCACCACTGACACTGGCGAGAAGTTCGATACCAGTCAAGCCGTTGCCAACATATTCGATCTATTCGACTCGAACAATCGAAACGCTTGCCAGAAAGCATGTTCGCCTGATTCAAAAAGCTTCAGCTAATCGTCGCTAAAAAGCGGGCAACGTTGGAGACCGAGGAAGCTCGGCATGCTGAACACCGGGATCGAATCGGCGAGGCGCGGCGGTGGCGAACGTGACGTCGATGCCCGCAACTTCGTCCATCCTCCGATCGGAGGATGGAGGGGTCCGCCGCGTTCGCGGTGATCCACACCCGCGCGGTCGATCCGGCGCCTTCTCGCGCGCGACAGGCTTTCGGCATGACCTCACCCGACGTCGTCCGCACTTCCCTTCCGGCGCGCATCTCCTACTTCGACAACCTCCGGGTCTTCCTGACGCTCCTGGTGGTCGCGCACCACTGCGCGGCGCCCTACAGCAACCTCGACGTCTGGCCGAACCGGCAAGAGCCCGTCCCGGCATCCGCGGCGGTGCCGTTGGACCTGCTGCTCGTGGTCAACCAGACGTTCTTCATGGGGTTCTTCTTCCTGCTGTCCGGGTACTTCGCCCCCGGCGCGGTGGACAGGAGGGGGCAGCGCGCGTTCGCGGTCGAGCGGTTGAAACGCCTCGGGATCCCCTTCCTCGCGTTCATCCTGCTGCTGCGTCCGTTCTTCGTCCTCCCGACCTATTTCGGCCTGCCGTCCGCGACCAGACCGTCCTTTGTGGTCTACTACTTCACCACCTGGGAGGTCGGGCCGGCCTGGTTCCTCGAGGTTCTGCTGATCTTCTCGCTCGTGTACGCGTTGGCACGGCACCTGCGCGGGAATGCGGAGCCGGTGCGGTCGAAACCGTTGCGGCGACGGGATCTGCTCGGCTTCACGCTCGTACTCGGCTTGGTCACCTACGGGTGGCGGATCTTCGTCCCTCTCGGGACCTATGAGCCGGTGCTCGGGCTGCCCAGCCCCGCGTACCTGCCGCAGTACGTCCTGCTCTTCATCGCCGGCGTCCTGGCGTACCGCCGCCGCTGGTTCGAGGCGCTTCCGCGGCGATCGGGCTGGTTCGGCGTGCTCCTCGTGCTGGTGTCATTCGTGCCGATGGCGCTGGGCGGTTACCGAGGCTTGGCATCGCCCGACGACCTGGCCGGTCACGACCTCGCCCACCTGGCTCTCGCGTTGTGGGAGTCGCTGTTCGCGGTCGGCGTCGTCCTGGTCCTGCTCCGCGTGTTCCAACGCTTCGTCGCCGGTGCGTCGCGGTTCGGCGGCTACCTCGCCGACAACACCTTCGCCGTCTACCTCCTGCACGCGCCGGTCATCGTCGGAACCGTGGAGCTGCTTCGACCGCTCGACGCCGTACCCGTCCTGAAGTTCCTGCTGGCTCTGGTGGTCGCCGCGGCCGCGAGCTGGCTGATCTCAGGCGCTCTGCGCCGTGTGCCCGCCGTGCGGGCAGTGGTGTAGCGCGGCTTTGCCATGCCGGGGCACGGGCGTGCGACCATTGCCGGGGTGAACGTCGAGGCCGAGTTGCGCGAGGAGTTCGACCGCTGGGAGCGCAAGGAGTCGGCGGTCCTGAAGGTGCTCCCGTACCCGTTGCTGGCGGTCAGCGTCGTGTTCACCCTGCTGCAACCGCTGTGGGACGCGCCGGTGCACTTCCCTGCAGTGCTCGGGTTTTCGACCGTGCTCACCGCGTGGGTGGCGTGGTTCCACACGGCCCACCCCGAATGGCACGACCACGACCGGCTGATGGGCCTGTACTACGCGGGTCTCATGGCGATCACCGCCTGCCTGGTGCTGCTCACACCCTGGTTCGGCTTCTTCGCCTTCATCGGCTACGTGCACGCCTTCCAGTACCTGAAGGGCCGGTGGCGGTACGTCGGCGTGGCTGTCACGTCCGCGGTCTCGGCGATCTCGTACGTGGGAGGGGCGGACAGCATGACGGCCGAGCAGTGGTGGCAGTGGCCCGCCGTCAGCGCGGTCACCACGGTGATCGCCACGGCGGCCTTCTACGCCGACGTGATGTCCGACCGCCGCAACCACCGGCAGAAGCGGGCGCTGATCGAGCTGCACCGGGCCAACACCGAGCTCGAGACCGCGCTGGCGGAGAACGCGGCCCTGCACGTCCGGTTGCTGGTGCAGGCCCGCGAGGCCGGCGTGCTCGACGAGCGGCAGCGGATGGCACGGGAAATCCACGACACGCTCGCCCAGGGCCTGGCCGGCATCCTGACCCAGCTCCAGGCCGCGGAGCAGGCGGACGAACCGGCGGTGTCGCGCCGGCACGTGACGAACGCGATGACCCTGGCCCGGGAGAGCCTGACCGAGGCCCGGCGGACGGTGCACGCCGTGGGGCCGTCCGCGCTGGCGTCCGCCCGCCTGCCGGACGCGCTCGGCGACGTGGCGAGGCGCTGGTCCGAAGTGAACCGGGTCGAGGCGGTGCTGACCACGACCGGCGATGCCCGGCCGATGCACACCGATGTCGAGGTGGCGCTGCTGCGAACCGCGCAGGAGGCTCTCGCCAACGTCGCGAAGCACGCCCGAGCCGGTCGGGTCGCCGTGACCCTGTCGTACATGGAGGACCTGGTGACGCTCGACGTGCTGGACGACGGGGTCGGTTTCCGGCCCGACGCCCAGCGCTCCGGCTCCGCGGACGGGGGCTTCGGGCTCGCCGGCATGCGGCAGCGGGTGCATCGACTCGCGGGACGGCTCGACGTCGAGTCCGAACCGGGCGGGGGCACCGCGATCACGGTGACGTTGCCGGCGATCCCCGCCGGGGGTGGGGTGTGATCACGCTGCTGATCGTCGACGACCACCCGGTGGTGCGGGACGGGCTGCGGGGCATGTTCGGTGCCGATCCTCGCTTCGAAGTGGTCGGCGAAGCCGCTGACGGCGCGGAGGCGGTCGCGGCCGGCGAACGTCTGCGCCCCGACGTCATCCTCATGGACCTGCGGATGCCCGGGACCGACGGGGTCGCCGCCATCCGGCAGCTGGCGGAGCGCGGGGTGCCGTCACGGGTGCTGGTGCTCACCACCTATGACACCGACAGCCACGTGCTGCCGGCGATCGAAGCGGGTGCCACCGGTTACCTGCTCAAGGAGGCACCGAGGGAGGAGCTCGTCCGCGCGGTGGAGGCAGCGGCACGGGGGCAGGCGGTGCTCTCCCCCACCGTCGCGACCCGGCTCCTGAGCCAGGTGCGCAAACCGGCTCCGGCGCCGCTGTCGCAACGCGAGCTGGAGGTGCTCGAGCTGATCGCCCAGGGCGCGACGAACCGCGAGGCGGGCAAGCGGCTCTTCATCAGCGAGACGACGGTCAAGACCCACCTGCTGCACGTGTACGCGAAGCTGGGCGTCAACGACCGGGCCGCCGCCGTGGCCGCCGGATTCTCCCGTGGCTACCTGAAACCGCGGGACTGACAATCGTGCCTGCGCCTCGCTGGGGCGGCGTGGCGCGTGGCCGAGAAGGGTTACGTGCCGATCAAGGGAGTGGCCTCGAAGCCGGACATGACAGTTGTGTCAAGCGTCGAAGGCCGAGCGCAGCACGCCGCGCGCTGTCTCGGAAGGGTCGATGCTCGGGTAGACGAACCGCATCTTGGCGAAGTCGAGCTGGAAGTCACCGGCCTCGGCGTGCACCGGCAGAGTCACGCCGAAGGTCAGCGCGGACCCGAACTCGAACGCCGCGAGCTTCCACTTCTTGCTGTACAGCTCCTTCGAGAACCCGAACGCCTCGGCCTCCACCAGTGCGAACGCGTCGATGGTGAAGCGGAACGCCGGTGACGCCGACAGGCTCGCCTCGGCGTCGAGCACCAGGCCCGCCGAACGCGTCCACAGCAGGTGCGCGGCGGCGGTGAGCTGGCCGGCGATGCCGAGTTGGCCTGCCAGCTCGACTCCGGCACGCGCGCTCACGACGGGAATGCCCGCGCCGACCGAGCCCTGGACGAACAGTCGCAGGCCCGCGTCGGCGGGTACGACCAGCTGGGTCTGGCCTTCGACCGTCGTGGCGTCCTCGCGTTCTGGGTCGTAACTCACCTGGATTCCGGTGCCGAGCAGCACGCCAGGGCCGATGCCCGCGACCAGGTCCATGCCGCCGCCGATGGTGGCGAAGATGCCGATCCGCTGACCGAGGACCGAGATGCCCACAATCGGGATGTCGATGCCGATCGAGAAGATCCGCCTGTTGAGCTCCTTGCGCGCGAAGAGTTCGAACTTCAGCGGCAGCGCGATCCCGCCCGCCACCGCGATCGTCCCGTTGGGACGGACCTCGACCGTTGCCGTGCCGACGAGCCACGGCGTGAGCTTCAGCGCGAGCGAGCCGCGGCCGTGGACGATCAGCAGGCCGGGTTCCGGTGGACCCGCCGGTTTGCCGTCGGGGCCCGGTTTCTGGTTCGTGAGGCCCAGCATCAGCCGTCCGTCGAGCAGGCCGCGCTGGTAGGCGAGGTCGGCCATCGCGAGGAACGCGCCGTCCTCGTAGCGGCCGGTGATCGACCCGGTCACGCCGGGGATCGCGGGCTCGGCGGTGACCTCGCCGGCGAGGCTCCAGCCCTCGCCGTCCTTCTTCTTCGCCACCTTCGCCTTCACCGTGCCGCCGCGGATGCCGGGCAGCTCGCCGAGGGTGAGCAGGCCGTCGATGCTCATGCCCGCGGTCGGGTCGTAGGAGAACCCGAGCTTGCCGCTCTTGACGCCCTTCACGGACGACTCGAACTCGCCGTCGGCGGTCACGCTGTCGCCCTCGATCTTCACAGTGGCGGACGCGCTCTTGATGCCGGTGACCCTCTTCTCGCCGATGGCGAGCTTGCCGGTGACGCCCCACTTCCCTTCGCGGTGACTGACGCCGAGCTTCGCCTCGGTGAAGATCGACTTGTCGAAGTTCAGCTCGCCCGCGACGCCGAACGCACCGCCGGCGAGACTCGCCTCGAAGAACCCGGTCGCGAGACTCTCGATCTCGAAGCCGACCCGGCCGTCGGCCTCGAACTTCGGCGGCAGGCCCGCCGCGGACAGAGCGAGGTAGCCGCCGGTGATCTTGAAGGGGCCTGGCAGGGCGAAGCTGCCGGCGGTGAGCACGGCTTCGAGGCCGAGGCCGCGTTCGTCGAGGATCAGGCTCAGGTCCGCGCGCCCCTGGAGAAGCGCGATGTCGGGCAGGATCCGGCCACGGCCGAGCAGGCCGCGCTCGACGTCGAACTCCAGCGGCCCGAACTCGACCGGGCTGAACAACGGAGAACGCGCCTTGTTGCCCGGTCCGACCCTCAGGAATCCGCCGTACTCGACGCCGGTCATGCCGATGATCGGGATGTCCAGCGGGAACGGGCTGATCGTCTCCTTGCCCTTCTTGGGTTTGGAGAACGCGGTTCCGGTGATGTTGCCGACCTGTACGCCCGGCTTCGCTCCCCCTGCCGGCGGCGTCCAGTTGACCTTCTTGATGGTGAAGAGGCCTTCCCTCTCCCAGTCCTTCGGCGCCGCCGACTTGCCGTCGAACGGAACCTGCTTGACCCTCCCGCCCTGGGCACGGGTGTAGAGCGACAGCTTCTTCGCGCTGCCGCGCAAGTCGTCGATCTTCTTCTTCGGCACCCATCGCAGCGGCTTGGCGACCGCTGCCTTCTTCATGTCCGCCGCGGTCCAGAACACCTTCGTGCCATCAGGGTCCTTGCCGTCGACGAGCTCGGCGACGGTGAAGGTGTAGTCGCGCAGGACGGTGTTCGGCCTCGGCGACGGCTTCAGGTGCGGCCGGGCCGCGGTGATCAACGCGTCGCGCTGCTTCACGATCTCGACGTTGATCTGCGAGCCGGCACTGCGGTTGGCACCGGAGTCGAGCAGCCACAGGTTGTCGGTGGGTGTCTTGTCGTGGCCACCGAGCTGGTACTCGAGCTTGTGGTCGACGTCGAACTGCGCGCTGTCGCCCTTCTGGTCCCACCCAGGCCTGGCCACGCCCTTCGCGATCTCGGCAGGCGTGCCGATGAAGTAGATGGTCCGCCATCTCTTGTGCTCGAAGGACAGGTAGTGCGGCGGGGTCCGTTGCTTGACCCGGCCCTTGACCGCGGTCTCGACGTCGGCCAGTACCGTCGCCTCCCACTGTGCGATCTGGTCGGTGCTGCGCTTCTCGCCGGACTTGCGGAGCTTGATCTGCGTCTTGTCGGTGAGTTTGCGTTTGAACGGTGGGATGGCCAGCTTGGCGATCTCGCCCGTCTTGGCATCCGTGTCGATCTTGCCGACCTTCGGGTTGTCGAACTTGGTGGTGGAGGGCGCGGCCTTGTTGTCGTAGGCGGGTTTCTTCGGGTCGGCCTTGGTCTTGGTTTCGCGGCGGATCGGTGCCTCGGCCCTGCCGGTCTGCTGCACGACGTGCGCCAGTTCGTGTGCGAGCAGGCGGCGTCCCCCCTCGCTGTCCGGATCGTAGGCGCCGGACGCGAAGTAGATGTCGTGGCCGCGGGTGAAAGCCATGGCGTTCAACGAGTCGGCCGCACGGGCGGCGGCCGCGTCGTCGTGGATCCGGACGTCGCCGAAGTCCCGGCTGAGCGCGCTCTCGAAGTGCACGCGGGCCTGTGGTGGCAAGGGATGTCCGACGGAGACGTCGATCTGGGACTGCACCTGGTCGGTCGTGTCCCCGCCTTCGTCGGGAACGGTGGCCTGTCTGCGAATGGTCTCCTGTCCCGCGGCCACGGGCGGCACCACCGCACGCCGCATGACTTGATCCGCGACCGTGTCCGCTTCCTTCTCCGCCGGGTCGCCGGTTGCGCCGACCTTCGACTTCGCCCGCACGGCGAGCTGCCCGAGCGAGGCGCCGCCGGTGCCGGTCGTCGCCGTCGCCGTCCGGCCAAGATCGGGCGGGGCAGGCTCGCGGCTCGACGGCGCCGCGCCCTTGGCGCGCCGCTCGGCCCCGGCGGGCTCGGTCATGACTCAGCCCTTCCGGAACTGGTAGATGAGCAGGCCGTTGCGCTGCGTCGTGTCCAGCACCACGGTCTGGACGTCGCGCAGCTCAAGCGCGGGTGGCAGGAGCTGTCCCTTGGTTCCTCCCGCGATCTGCTTGCAGGCGTCGACCATCACGTCGACGATCCTGGGCTCGCCGTTCGCCCACTGACCGTCCAGCCACAGCACAGGGGTGTTCGTGTCGACCACCAGCCCGCTGACCACCTTGGACGTCACCTTGACGGCCTGCGCCACGAACTTCGGGTCGATCTGCGACTCGGTGAGCGAGATCGTGCCGAGCGACGTCACGGCCGCGCCGATCGTGGTCTGGAACCTCGCCCCGTCGCGGTCGCGCAGCGCCGTTGCCGCGAGTTTCGCCGAGCTCTGGTCCGCGAAGTTGAGGTCCAGTCCCACCACCTGCAGCGTCGCCGTCCGCACCGGCCTCGGGTACACGATGAGGAACATGCTCCCGTCGGTCTGCGGAGCCAGCAGGTCGGTCGGCGGGTCGGGTACGGCGTCGACCGTGGCCGTGTCCGTGACGAGCAGCGGTCCCAGTGCCGTCCGGATCGCCTCGACCCGAGCCGGTCCCGCGGGCATCATCTCCGGCGGGCCGTAGCCGAAGAACTGCACCACCGGCGCCCCGCCGCTGGCCTGGTACGCGGCCCGCAGCTCGGCCGCCGTGGTGACCAGCTCCGCCGAGCCGGTCCGGAACACGACCTCGGTGACGCGCTTGAACACCAGCCTGACCGGCAGGCCCGCGCGCAGCGAGCGTTCGGCCAGCCTGGCTTCCTCGACGTTGTCGGCGGTCGCCTCCCACAGCAGGACCGTCCTGGTGGTGACCGGAGGCGCGGGCGGCTCTGGGTCACGCCGTTTGAACGCGACCCAGCCCTGATTGGTGAAGACAGGCGCCCTGCCCACCACGAGTGCTGCGCCGAAGACCGCCTCGCGGGCACTCTCGTAGAACGTCGGGTCGTCGACCCTCCCACCGCGCAACAGCCGCAGCGCCACGTCGGCGTGGTCGGACTGATCATCACCTGTGGTCAGGCGCAAGGTCACCTCGCCCGCGGTGATCACCCACCCCTCGCCGTCGGTGGCGACGTCCGCCTCGAACCGCGCCGGCATCGAACCCGGTCCCGCCGTGAGCTGGCCGGTGAACCGCAGCCGCCCGCCGTCGATCGGGCGCAGCCGTCCGATCGCCTCGACGGACGCGAAGGCCGCCCCGCCACCGGGTGTGTAAGCGTCGAGCTGGGCGCTGACGATCGCGTCTCCGGTCTCGAACGGATTCCGGTCGACGGTGAGCGTGCCGTAGACGGCCAGCGGCTTGGCCTCGTCGCGACTGAACCGCGCGGAGAACAGGCCGGCGTTCGACAGATCGCCCCTCGCCTTGACGGCGTGGGCGCCGGCCTCGGCCGCGACGTCTCGCAACGCGTTCAGGTCGAGTGAAGACCTGGCGGGCGGCGGTACCGCGACCTCCCCACGCGCCAAACCCTCCACAAAGGACGCTGCGGCCTGCTGGCTGGACGCTCCGCCGAGCACCGCCGCGGACACGGTGAAACCCTCGCCGCGTGGCCGGACATCTCCCGACCCCAGCAACTCCAGCCCGTCGGCACCGAGAGTGGCTCTGATGGTCCGCGGCCTGGGAAGCGGCAGCGGGCGGCGGAAGCTCACCGCGCCCGGCACGAGGACGTCGACGGGCACCTTTCGCGCCGGGTCGTCCACCCCGGCCAGCAACGGGATCCGGTCGCGGTGCCGGACCGACTCCGCCTCCCGCGGCACGAGGTCGGCCGGCGTCGGCACGAGCCGCACGTCCACACCGGGCCCGAGCATCAGGCTGGACGCGGCCAGCACGTCGACACCGGGTGGCATCTCCAGGTAGCCGAACGGAGGGACCTCCACGATTCCCGCGTCGATCAGTTTCCGATCCGACCTCAGCGGCAGCACGACATCGGCCAGGTGGCACTGGAACTGGCCCAGTTGGGCGGAGAACACCGACAGGGGCCGGGCGGCGATCCGGCCGTCGAACTGCCTGCCCGCCGGGGTCTCCACGCGCTCGCGCCGGGCCGTCCACTCGTCGAGGAACACCGTGCTGTCGCCGGCCCGGCCGAGCACGGCGAGAGGAACCTCTCTCCCCGTCGGTCCGGTGGCGCCGTGACACCACGCCTTCGACACCGCGGAGAGCTGAGGGCCCCCGTCGGCGCGTTCGTCGGAGAAGTACGCGGCGGCGACCCTCGACCGGAGGTGCTCGCCGGTGAGCGGGACGGTCGTGGACCCCGGCAGTGGCGAGTCGAGCAGAAGCGGCCGCAGCCGCAGGACGACGCCGTCGATGCGATAGGTGCGATCTGTGGCAGTCACGCAGGCTGTCTCGCACGCGGCGCCGAACACCTCGGCGTTGCCGCACAGGCCTTCGACCCAGCCCACCGTGAGGACGTACAGGGCGACGCCTTGCGCCGTGACGGCCGGTGTCTCCTCGACCGCGATGTCACACAGGTCGAACCTGGCCTTGCCGCCTGGCTTCGGTGGCGGTTTCGTCCGGCCTTCGGTCGCGGCGAGGATCGCGGCGACCGTGGCGGTGACCGGCTGGGTGAGCAGCAGGACCCGGCCGGGCGGGTCGATCACGAGCCCCGGCGTCACGGTCAGCTTCTCGCCGCTCAGCGTGACATCCATGCCGTGGCCGACACCGGGACCGCCCACACGGCCGAGCGCGAACGTCAGCTCCCGCCCGGCCTGTTGCTCGGCCCGCAGGTCGGCGCCGCTGAGCCGCCTGCCGTCGAAGAAGTTCAAGCGGGTCAACGGTGTCGCGGCGGGCAGCACCGCGTAGCCGTCGACGGCGCCGGTCAGCACCACGTCCGCCATGACGCTCAGGCCTCCTTCGGGAAAACCAGGCTGAGAACGACGTCCCGGCCCTCGTCACGGCCCGCGGGCGGACCGCCCACGACTCCGGCGAGCGCGACGGGCACGCCTGCCTCGTCGGCGACGACCGGCGCCGGACCGGTGCCGGGGAGCACGATCCGCAGCCGGGTGTTGTTCGCCGGCCTGGTGGTCAGGTCGATCGTGATGTCCGGCGCGGTGTAGCCGAGACCGGTGACGGCCACCGGACGCCACCCGGTCGCCGGGTCGTACGACTGCACGGACGCCGACAACGTCGTGGGCACAACGGCTCGCGTGACCTCGACGTGGATCACCTTGCCCGCAGTGCGGACCGACTTCACCCGCGGACCGCCCGCGTCGGCCTCGCCGCGCGCCGCGAGCTCGAGCAAGGTCACTGTGTCCACATGAGACGGACGAACGCTGTAGTCGATCTCCGCCACGGATGCCTGCGGCGGATCGGTCTGCGTGAGGGTCAGCCCGATCAGGTTGCCCAGCACCAGCGCGCCGGTCGCGGGCTTGTCCGGATCCGGTTCCGGACCGGGGAAGTGCCCTGCGCCGGCCGGTTTGCGGTCGATGCCGTCCGCCGCGGCCAGTCTGCGGACCGCCGCGAGCCACGCCGTCGTCCTCTCCCCCGGCTCGGTGGCCGCGACCCTCTGCCGTTGGGCGTCCGAGTCCGGATCGGCACCACCCAGGCCGAGGAACGCCCGCAGCCGCGGATAGCGGTCCGCCGGGCGATCCGCCTTGCCGGGCAGCAAGAACAGCTCGACGGTCTCGGCGAGCCGCGAGTAGGCGGTCTCGGCATCGGCGCCTTCGCACGGCGACACCACGGCGGGCACGGGACGAGCGAGGCAGGCGCGGAACCGGGCCACCACGTGCGCGTCGAACGGCTGGCCGGGCGGGCCGAGGTCGGCCTTGTGCTGCTCCCACCAGGCGGCGAGGTCGAGGCAGTAGGTCGCGGGGAGGCTGAGCTCGTGGCCGAGCGAGTCCTGGCCGAGGCCGGCGCCGACGCGCACCTCGCGGGTCGGCGGGTCGACGGAGAGCGCGAAGCCCCAGATCACGCTTTCTCCGTGCTGCCAGGAGTTGTGGAGTCTCGACTTCGCCCAGGCGTGGCCGACGACGGCCTCCAGGTCCGAGACGCCGAGCAGCATCCCGAAGTGCGGGGCGAGGGTGGTGAACGGATCGGTCGCGGGGATGGGCGCGGACACGTCGGGCGTGATCATCATCCCTCCCCTCTGATCAGCGCGGCCCGCCGGTCGCCGGCCGTCGCGAGCACGGCGTCCTCGTCGCCCGCCCGGTCGGCGAGTTCCCGCGCGAACCGGGTGGCCACGGCTTCCCGGGTGTCCTGTGCCTTCAGCGCGTCGGCCAGCGCCTGGTCGGCGGCATCGAGCCCGCCGAGCAGGGTCGCGACCGGTTCGGCGGTCAGCCGGGCCAGCGTGTCGCCGACGTCGAACAGCGCCACGAGGTGTGCCTTGGTCTGGTCGGGAAGCGCGACCTGCCACACGTCGAGGTCCTCACGCACCTTGGCGAACTCGTCCTGCGCGGTCTTGAGGTCTGCGACGGCCTTGTCGACGGCTTCGCGTTCGGCCTTCACCGCGTCCGACGTCGCGGGGTCGAACGCCGGATCCGCGGCGATCTCGGTCAGCGCCTTCTCGTCGAACGCCTTGGTGCTGTCCCGCCACGCCTGCGCTGCCGTGAAGACCGCGCGTTGCTTCTGGCTGACGAGAAGTGCGGCGTCGTGCAGGCCGTCGAGGCTCCCCTGCTCGGCGGCGGTCGGCAGCGGCCCGTCCGCGATCTCCTGACAGGTCACCGTCACCGCCTCCACGTCGCCGACCGCACCGGTCGCCAGGCGCCGGACCCGCTCGACCACCGCCTCCCGTTCGGATGCGGCGTGGGCGGCTGCGGTGCCGACGAGCGACGCGACGCGGGCACACGAAGCCTCGACGTGGGCTCTTCTGGCGTTGGCTTCCTCCGCGCGGGCGTGCAGCAGGTCGAGCATCCCTTGCCCGAACGGATGGGCGTTGGTGGGCTTCTTGCCGGCGGGCAAGGGTGCGTCGACCACGCCGAAGAGCCGATCGCGGGCCTTGGTGTACGGCTCCTCGCCGCTCGCGGTCTTGGCTGCGGCCAGCGCGTCGGTCACAGGCCGACCGGCGAGCGCCGCGCGCCAGGCGGCGATGCGAGCTGCCTCCTCGTGGACGGTGACCGCGGCGTCGACGGCGACGGACCTGGCGAGGGACGCCTCGGTCAGCACGCCCGCGATTCGGGCGTGATCCCGTTGCGCCGCACCGAGAGCGTCGGCCGTGGCGGCGGCCGACGCCACGGCGTCGAGCAGGGCGACCAGCGTCTGTTCCAGCTCGTCGCTCAGGTGCTCGGCGTCCGCGGGCAACGGCGCGACCCCCAGCTTCGCACGCAGCTCCTTCTCCAGCTGCCGCAACGTTTCGAGCCGGGTGGCGGCCTCCGCGGCGGCCGCCCTGGCGGCGGCGAGCGCGCCGCCCGCAGCCGCCAGCTTCGTCTCGAACGCCGCCACGGCGGCCGTGGCCCGCTTCGCTCTGTCGTCGGCCAGCTCGGTCAGTGGCGTCGTCACGGTGACTCCTCGGAAATCGCGGGATAGGCGCGGCCTGCCTTGGCGTACTCACGGCGCATCGCCCAGGCGAGCTGGGCGGCGCCGATCGGGGTGCCCGCCTCGGCGGCCAGGAAGGCGGCGGCCACGGCCGCGTTGCGGATGAGCGCACCGGTCACCGGATAGCGAAGCGCGAGCAGACCGAGGTCCACGTCGGCCGCGAGTGGCGCGGTGGCCGGAAGATGGCGCCGCCACAGCAGAACTCGTTGCTCCTCGTCCGGCGGGTCGAACGCGACGACGAACTCCAGCCGCCGGGTGAACGCCGGATCGACGTTGTGCCGCAGGTTCGTGGCGAGCACCGCGACCCCGTCGAACCAGGACAGCCGCGACAGCAGATAGGCCGTCTCCAGGTTCGCGTAACGGTCGCGCGCGTCGCCGACCTCGGTTCGCTTGCCGAACAGGGCGTCGGCCTCGTCGAACAGCAGGACGGCGTCCCCGCGTTCGGCCGCGTCGAACGCCTCGGCGAGGTTCTTCTCGGTCTCCCCGATCCACTTGGACGTCATCCGGGACAGGTCGACCACGAGCAGGTCGCGGCCCATCGCACCGGCCAGCACCTCGCCGGCGAGCGTCTTGCCGGTGCCCGGCGGCCCACAGAACAACGCGCGCACGCCGTAGCGGCCCGGCCGGTCGGCCAGGAACCCCCAGCGCCCCAGCACCACGTCCTGCGCACGGACCCTGGCGACCGCCTCGTGCAGCTGGGTGAGCCGGTCCTCGGGCAGAACGAGGTCGTCCCAGCCCGCGACCGGGCGGATGCGCTGCACACCGGCCGGTGTGCGGTCGCCGCCCCGGATGTCCAACGCGGCCCGCAGGTCTCGTTGGCGCACATGGGTTCCGCTCAACAACGCGGCAGTCGCCGCGTCACGTGCCAGCTCGGTCGCGACGGCGACGCCGCAACCCGGCGGCACGACCTCGGCGGCGTCCGGGCAGTCCGGTGTCAGCCGCGCCCACAGTTGTCGTCGCTGGGACCGGCTGGGCGGCGGCACACGCACCGGCAACACCGCCCGGCTGGTCGTGCCGATCCGAACCGGGCCGGACGTCACCAGGACCGACGGCGCGGGCACGCCGTCGAGCGCCGCGACGCCGTCCGGCAGGTCGTCCGCCACCAGCACCGGGGTCGTACCTCGCGCCAGCGCCGCAAGCGTGATCGCCCTGCCCGCGGCGGTGGGCAACGCGGGCACGGTGAGAACGACGGGGTTCGCTCCCCCGCCCGCGAGCAGCGGAGTGAGCCGCATGGCCGCTCCGACCGGGTCGCCCGCACCGTCGACGACGACCGTGACGGGCACGCCGTTCGCGCACGCGACGAGTGCGGCGCTGAGCTGTTCGGCGCGCAGGCCCAGCGGACCGATCGCGCCGGTGTCGATCTCGCGGGCGCCCGCCGGCCAGCCGGGATCGCCGCGCAACGCCGTCCACAACCCCTCGGGCAGGATCAGGCCACGTTCCGCGAAAGGCCCGTGTCCCTGCACCAGCACCAGGTCCAGCGCCCCGGTCAGCTGTGAGCGCGCCCAGAGCCGTGCCTCGACCGGATCGTCCGGCGCGTCGTGCAGCAGGCCCGCCTCGGCCAGCGCCGCGACAAGGCCGCAGGTCGCCACGGGCAGGTGTCCCGGATGCAGACCGCGCAGCACGCTGGCGAGTCCCTCGTGCTCCTCGGCGGCACCGGCGAGGAGCACGACGTCGATCTCCGCGCGGGTGAGGCCGAGACCGACGGCCAGCCGGTCGATCGGGTGCGGACCCGCCGGTCCCGGTCCGGCCTGTTCGCCCAGTGCGGCCAGGAAACCCGCGGCTTCGTGGTCGTCACCGAGCAGATGGCCGAGCCGTCCGGCGAGCTCCAGCACGCCGTGGTGCAACCTGGCCGCGGCGGCCGTGGTCGGGTCGAGCAGCGCGATGTCAGACATAGCGGAACCTCACGACGCAGCCGAGTTCGGGCAACCACCCCGGATCCAGGTCGAGCCCGGCGGCCCGCAGGTCCACCGACACCTCGTCCAGGTCCAGCTCCACCTCGATCCATCCCGGATCCGCGACGACCGCGCCCCGCCTGCGCACGATCGCGGCCAGCAACGCCGTGTCGTCGCACAGCGCCAGGTCCCGGCCGGTCAGCCGGTCTCGGACGGCGGCGATCACAGCGTCCGCGCGTGCTTCGACGGGGTCGTCCGGTTGTTGCTCCGGCGGCTCAGAGCCCGGTGGCAGGCCGCAGAACACGAGCAGCGCGGGATCGTCGGTGGCGGGCGGCTCACCTTCCATCGAGGACCTCGCGACCAACTCCTGGGCGAGGTGGTAGTACGCCCAGCGCGACTCCAGCGGGTCCTCCAGGACGTGCAGGACGAACAGCACTCCCGCGTTGGCGGTGGTGTGCCGGCGTCGGTCCACGATCGTCGGGTCCGATGTGGACTCGGCACCGGCGGTCTCGCCGGACGACGGAAGTGCCAAAGCTGCGGGAGACGCCGAAACGTCCGTCTCCTGGCGGATCCTGGAGCTGTCGAGGACCGGTCGGCCGGTGACGAGCGCCGCGACGAGCGGGCCGCCCTCGCCGCGAGAGACGACCGCGGGTTCGGTGTCCGCCACCGCTAGGGCCGCGAGGGCTGTGGCGAGAACAGGATCCGTGGCTTCGCAGGCGAATCGGGCCAGAGGCGAGGTCATGACACGGTCTTGGAGCAACTCTGTGGCCCGCAGCGGCTCAGACGCCGCGGCGACGTGGTCATGGCCCGTGCCGTCGGCGGCAACGGCGTCGTTCGGGGCACCGGTCGGGGAGTCGACGTAGGTCGGGCCGACGTTCGGGCGGTCGGCGTCGATCCGGTCGGCGGCCGTGGAGCCGACGGTGAAGTCCGCCGTCATGGCGTCGGCGGTGATCGGGTCAGCGCTCAGTGCCCGCCAGGCCGCGGCCGCGATCCGGCTCACCCCAGCGGTTCCCACGAGATCGACCAGCGCGGGCAGGCGCCCGGCGCGGGCCAGCGCCGCCACCAGCGCGGGTGCCTGACCCGCGACCTCGATCAGACCACCGCACACGATCTCGGATCCGCTACCGCCAGAGGGCAGACCCAGGCGGCGCCACGCCCACATCCGGGCCGAGTCACCGTTCGTCAGGCTCAGCACCAGGTCCGACACCGCCGCGACCCGGTTCGGGTAGCGGACGACGCCAGGCCCGCCGGTCGTGATCCGCGCGGTCACCGCGGCGGCAACGGCCTCCGCCCACACCACGGCCGCGTCCGCGACGGACTGACCGGTCCCGATGCGTTGTGGCTCAACGTCCACGGACGCGATCGCGATCTCCTCGTCGCACCCGATCCGGCAGGCCTCCAGCGCATCGTCCAGCGCGCCACTCAGCAACGCGTCCAGCACGTCGTCCCGCTTCGGCTCCCCCTCGGCGAGACGCCAGCGCACGGTGAAGCAGTCGATGGACGTCATGGCTCGACCCTCGCGTCCTGACCCAACCGGCCCGCGCCGACGCGCAGGCCACCGCTCGGCCGGCCGAGCACCGCGTTCCGCCCGACCACGCCGCCGACCGCCAGCTGGCCGAACCCGGCTTCCGGCCCCACCACCGAGGTGAGCGCCAGGTGCCACCCCAGCCCGAGCCGTGCCGAACCAGCGGTGCAGATCTCCACGACCGTGTGCGCCGGGCGGTGCTCGTCCAGCAGGTCCCGCAACGCGGCGGCCTGTGCCGAGGACAGCCGCCCCCGCACCACGACCGAGAACCGGTGCGCGTGCTCGGCGAAACCCGCGTCCACCCGGTCGGGGTCGGCCACGGAACGGAAGCGGAACCGTTCCACCAGCACAGGTTCGACGCCGAGCAGGATCTTGATCATCTCCCGCAACGCGCCTGCCGTGCCCCGCGCCCTGAACAACGGCACCGCCCGCGCGATCAGTTCGCGCCGCGCCGGCTCCGGCCACCGGTCGTCCAGCACCAGCCCGACGAGCGACGCCAGCCACGGCAACAGCTCCGCCGGCGTGGCCGAGGGATCCAGCAGGACATGGCGTTCCTCGGCCGCGGCCTCGACGTCGAACAACGGCCCGGCGAGCATCGTCAGGTACCGGTCGAGGAACGCCGCCGCCCTCGGTTCCGCCGAGTACACGGCGGGCAGCTTGTCGATCAGATGGGGCGCGGCCTTCTCCACGCGCACCGCGCGCACCCGGGGCGTCACGGCGGGAGTGCCGCGCAACGTCAGCACCAGCCACAGGAATCGGCCAGGTGGCGCGTTGACTGGAGCCTCGTACGTCACGAAGTCGTCCGCGCGCGTCCACGGCAGTTCCGGCTGTCCACGCCGATGGAGGGCAAAGCTCTTCCCCGTGGCCGGCGGCGGCTCTCCGTCATCAGAAGTGAGGCACTCGACCCGCAGCGCCGCCCCGTCCGGCACGCACGCGTCCACGAAGATCCTCCCCCAGCGGCGCCCATAGCCGCCGCTGTCCAACGCGAACGTCCGCACCTCGCCCTCGGTGCGGTACCGGACCGAGGCGGGGAACCCGACTCCCAGCCTTTTCCCCGCCCAGTAGGCGATCCGCCCGTCCGGGGTGCGCGCGAGCCCACGTCCGTCGTACCGCGGCGCCCGCAACGGTGCTGTGCTGCTCACCCCGTCGCCGACGAGGTAGCGCGCGAAGTCGGAGCCAGGCAGCCCGGCCACGACCACCCTGCCCTGCCCGTCGACCTCGACGTCCGTGGCACCCGCGACCGGCCCGAGGATCCTCTTGCCGCCGATCTCGTACACGCGCTCGCCCGCCAGCACCCACCGCGTACCGTCCTCCGCCACCGCGACCCGCGCCGGACGCGCGGGCACACTTCCGGACACCGGTCGCGGCGACCGTCGCCACGGCAACCGCCACAACGGCTGGGCCGGATCGTCCACGCACACCAGCAGCTCGTCACCGGCCAGCGCGAGGTCCACAGCGGACAGTCGTTCCCGCCGGATCGGCCTGCCGTCCACCAGATCGAGGACGACCACCGCTCCGTCGGTCGCGTCGACCAGTGCCAGCAGGCCGTCCGGTGACACGGCGAGTGCGGTAGCGGCGACGGGCGGGGCCGTCGTTCCAATCGCGGTGAACGCGCCGGCGTCACGTAGACGTTGCGGCGTGAGGAGATCCTCGTCCTCGGAGGCGAACTGGCGGGTGCCCGGCCGCCACGGCGACCGGACGATCCGGCCGTCCTCCGGGATCGCACGGTAGACCCGGCGATCGGGCCCGACCGCGAGGCCCGCGGAGCGCGGGACCGGACCGGCCGTCGAGGAAGGCTCGACATCGACCGACTCAAGGCTCACCACGCCGCTCGCGTCCACGACGGTGTGGACGTGGACGCACCGGTGCCACTGCGCGGCCACCGCGATCGCCACCTCACGCCCGGCGTCCATCAGCACACCTTCTTCGGCACCGGCACGGGCACCGGCGTGCCGTCCAGGTCCGGCCCCGGCGGCAGCGTCCCGAACGGCGGCGCCGCGTCCCCCACGACGACCACGATCGCAGCGAGCTCGACGACCTCCCAGGGCTCCAGCAACACGGTTCTCGCGACCCAGGAACCGTCCTCGGCGAGTTCGGCCACGCCGAGCGATGCGATGTACTCGACGCCCTCGACCTGCAATGCGGCCGCCTGCAGTTCCGGCGAGTGCACGCGGCGCCCGAGCGGCCAGCCGCGCCCCTCCGGCCCGAACGGCGGCAGCGGTGCCAGGTACTGCCGGATGACCAGCTCGACCCAGCGGCGGACCGCATCCGCCGAGTAACCGGGTTTCGCCCGCACCGCGACGGATACCGCGACCTTGCGGTACTCGGGCGGTACCACGTACAGCTCGGTCGTGATCAGGCGGCGCGAGTCGAGGTGCGCGCACACCCGGCGCAGCAGCCCGCGTTCCGGCCGGGGAGCGTCCGGGTGCGCCTGGTCGTGCCTCGGCCACACGACGACGGTGACCACGCCGGCCGCGTCGGTCGCACGGGTGCGCGGGTGGAACAGCGGCAGACACTCGGCCCGCCCGACCTCCCGGCCCGGTGTCGCGAGTGCCAGCTCGGCGAAGTCCGAGCGGGTCACCGCGCGATCGTGCCTGCGGAACTCGCCCGGAATGCGTTCCAGCCCATCGGCGAGGGTCTCCGCGGGAGCGCCACCCGCGGTGGGCTGCGGGTTGGTGACGTCGACCTGTTCGTTCGACTCGTGCTTGTCGATCGCGCCCGCGGGCACGTTGCCCTCCGCGCCGCCGCCGAAACGGTAGCGCAGCACGCGAATGCGTTCGTTCTGCTGCGGTGCGCGGCCTCGCACCGTGTCGCCGAACGTCGCCGTGCCCGCCTCGGCATCGAGCGTCCAATGCCGGTCATCGCGGGCACTCGCGGCGAACGAGTCGACGCGGACCCACGGCGTCCATCCGCCCGGTTCCTCGACCTCCACGACGACCGTCAGCTCCGCGTCCTGGACCGGCCGGTGTGCGAACGGGTAGGTCTGGCCAGGCTGGCCGGTGCCGGTGCCGAGGAACTCCGGCGCGGTCGTGACGGCCTGCACGATCGTCGCCGCGTTCACCCCCGCCCACCGCAGCGCGGGGATGTCCGGGCCTCCGCTGACCGGCGTGCCCCTCAGCCAGCACACCACCGGTGGGTCGCCTTCGAGCGGCGGCGGGAAGTCGCCTGTGCCCGCGCCGTCCGGGGGTGGCTCGACCAGGCCGAGCTCGGTCACGTCCGGCAACCGCAGCCGCACCACACCGTCCTGCCGCAGTCCCCTGGTGCCGTCGGCCACGATGTCGAGGGCCCGGTACCGGGGTGAGTCGTCCGGGGTGGACACCACCCACGTGATCTGGCCCGCCGGCTCACCGCTGGCCTGGCTCACCAGCGACGGCACGTCCGGTGTGAGCACCACCCCGACGTTCAGCACCGCGCCGGAGAGCACGGAGTCCTTGGCCAGCAACGTGTCGCGGGCCTTCTCGTCGACAGCCACCAGCGCGAGCCACAACGCGTGGTCGACCGCGTTCGGCACGTCGAGCGGTGCCGCTCCCAGCACCTCCGTCGTGTAGTAGAGCCGTTTCGCGTCCTCTGGCGCCTCGACCGCGTCCAGCGCGGCGTCGGCTCTGGACAACACGTCGTCGTCGCCGTCGAGCGGCGCCTCCGCGGCGATCTTGGCCGCGACGATGGCGGTCACCGGCAGTGCGGTGACGTCCTCGTTGGTCTCGAACCGCGTCTCGCCGGCCTTGACCAGGAACGGGAACGGCAGCACGACCGCGCCGGTGCGAGGTGTGCAGACGATCAGGCCGGTAGCGGGATGAGCCGGGTGCAGTGGCACCGCGAGCAGACGCAGCAACCACAGGCGGGTGGCGTCCGGGATCTGGTTGAACCGATGCAGCACGCTTTCGCCCAGGAACGCCATCAGGTCGAGCAGCGTCATGCCGGGGTCGGCCGGCGACGGGTCCGTCCATTCCGGCGCGTACACCGGGATGCGGCGGCTCAGTTCCTCGAGCAGGTCGGCGAACCGGCGGTCGTCGAGGACCGGAGGCGGGAACGGCATCAGCGACCTCCTACCGCGACACCGAGCCGGAGCACGTCTGCGCTGCCGTCACGGGCGTGCACGTACGAAACCGTCACGACGGCGACCGAAGGATCCTCACCGGGCACGACCTCCACGCCCCGCAGGGTGATGCGCGGCTCCCACGTGGCGAGCGCCGTGGTCACCGCCTCAGCGATGGCGGCGCGGGTGCCGGGGGTGTTGGGCGCCATCAGGAACTGCCGAAGGCCGCAGCCGAACGCGGGCCGCATGATCCGTTCGCCCGGCTCGGTCACCAGCACCAGCCGGACGGCCTGCCGGACCAGCGCGGGGCCGGAACACGTCGTCAACGCGCCGTGCGGTCGCGTTGGCAGCACGGGGAAAGACCATCCGGTGCTCACGGCACGAACACCTCCGCCCGTTCCACCCGCGGTTCGTAGACGAGGTCGTCCTCCGGAGCGGTGAGCCGGTTGATCGCGAACGAACGCAGCAGGTGGAATCTGTCGCCGGGTGGCTGGGCGGGGAGATCATCGGCCAGCTTGGGCTCGGGGGTCGGCTTCAGCCCCGCCTTGGCGAACCGGTCGTCCATCGCCTGGCCCGCCTTGCCGAGCGCGTCCTTGGTGTCCAGCCGGAAGGCCGCGAAGAGCTGCGCCTCGAAAGCGGCGTCGGCCTCGAACTCAGGCCCTTTCCCGGCGAGGAGCGCCTCCGCGTCGGCGGTGATCTTGATACTCGGCGGGATGCACAGCTTGAACGCCAGCAGGATCCACAGCCCGAACAGGAACACCACGATCCCGAGGAAGATCTTCAGCACGAACGTCGCGACGATCGTGATCAGCGGGATGCCGAACGAGCAGATCTGGAAACCGGTACCGCCGGGATCGAGGTTGATGTCCGGGCTGCCGATCCGGATCCCGCCCATTCCGGGCCCGAGCTTCGCGCCCTCAGCCAGCTCCGCTTTGCTGGGCAGCCGGATGGTGACCGGCCGGTTGGCGGTGCCGCGCGGGTCGAGCGACCCGGCGAGCCGGTAGGGCGCGGTCGGCTCGGACCAGGTCAGCGGGCCGTGGCAGTCCCGCTCGCCGGGCCTGCGCGGGCACGCGGGGTCGTGCCTGCGCACGAAACAGCGGATCTCGTACGCGGACAGGTCGTCGAACCGCGGCGCGCGGTCGATGTACCCCTCTTTCGGCTTCTTGTGCGGCGGCAGGAGTTCCACGTCCAGCGTCGCGGTGGGCACGACCCCGAACCAGATCGTGCGGCCGGTCGCGTCGTGCTCGGTGTCGCGAGGGTCGGGCACGAGCGGATAGAGGGGGAACACACCTTCGTGAACCTCGTCGGTCACCTCTCCGACAGGCCCCCAGCGGCCGATGCGGGGCAACGGCCGCAGCGTTCGGCACGGGCGTTCCGGCAGCCGCACCACGTCGCCGCCGGCGTCGACCGCGAGGGGGAACCAGCCCTCCAGCTCTCGTTCCACGCCGGCCTCCGCCGCCCACGCGGTCAACGCGTTCTGCTTGAGCCGCAGGGTGCTCAGCGCGGCGGCCCGCTGGTCCGCCAGCGCGGTGAACCTCGCCTGCCCGATCCGGCCCGCCGCCGCGGCCTGCCGCAGCCTGCGTTCCAGCACACCCAGGCGGGCCATGGCGAGCGACACGTCACGGATCCGCCTGCGCGCGTCCTTCGCCCGTGCGGGACTGATCTCGGCACGTCTGCGCCGGATGATGAATCCCGCCTCGCACACGTCGGAACGGTCTGGGCTGGGCAGACCGAGCTCGTCGCAGTGCAGCTCCACGGTGACGAGGTAGTGCCTGTGGTGCGTGGCCAGGTACAGCTTGAGGAGCTTGGCCTCGGTCGCGGTGACGGGCAACAGCGTGGCTGGATCGAACGGCGACGCCACCGTCTGATCGGCGCGGTGGTCGAACACCAGGCGCCGCTGCGGGTCGGTCAGGAACTCGTCGACGAGTTCCGCCGTGGCGTACTTCTGCAGCGCCGGAACGGTGTTGCGCGGCGCGGTGTCCTGTCTGGGCCAGTGCCACCAGGGAGCGGTGAGGAGCCAGCCGTGCGGCGGAGTTACGGTCATCGCGGCTCACCACACGTTTCCGGCGCCGGGCGTGTACGACGGCGAGATGACGGCGTTCGTCTGGAGTGCCTGGCAGGTCACGATCCCGTCGAACACGGCGGTCGCGGCGTGCACGTTCATCGCCGGGGCGGTGATGTCGACCGGGCCGTTGCCGACGATGCGGACCTGACCGGACGCGGTGAGCGTGATGCCGAAGCCGTCACCGTGCGACATCCGGATCTCGCGCGCGCCCGCGTCGAGCACCAGGGCGTGGCCGGACCGCGTCCGCACGGTCACCTTGACACCGCCGGGGGTGTCGTCGAACTCGACCACGCTGCCTTCCCTCGACTTCACCACTCGCTTGTCGTTGGGGCGCGTGGCCTCCGTGGGCGCGGCCTCCCTGCCGTTCCAGCACGAGCCGACGACGTAGGCACGCCCGGCGTCGCCCGCCTCGAACCCGATCACGACCTGCGTGCCGACCGCCGGATAGGCGCAGAAGCCCTCGTCGTCCCCCGCGTACGGGGTGAGCAGCGTGGCCCAGACGCGGAACTCGTCACCCGCCTGACCGAGTCCAGGCAGCCGCACCTCGACGCGGCCCAGCCGGTCGGGGTCGACGACGTCGGTGACCAGCCCCGGATACAGGCCCCACAGCGCGGCGCTCATCGTGATCCCCTGGAGGTGAGGGTCGCCCGTTCGGCGGTGAAGTGGACCCGCAGGCCACCCTCGTCGCGGGCGAACGTGTGCCGAGCGCGAGTGACGTAGTAACCGCCGCCCGCGAACGGCGCGCCCACCGCCGTGAGGGTGAGCCGTGCGCCGACCGACAGCTCCGGCACGCCGGAGGCCGTGCCGACGACCGTGACGAACCGGCGGGCCCGGCAGCGCAGATCCGCCTCCGCCCACGCCCGCGCCTCGGCACCGGTGACCGGCGTGAGCGTCGAGCGCTGGTCGGTGTGCGTACCGCCGGTCTGCTCCAGCACGTCCAAACCGCTGCGGCCACCGGAGATCTCGCCGGTCACCGCGGACCGGCCGGCCACCACGTCGATGCGTTCGCGGGCCTGCGCGTCGTATCCGGACACCCCGACCGAACCTCGTTGATGCGCCAGGTCCGCCCGCAACGACACGGTCAGCAAGTCCTTGCCCTGCGCCAAGGTCACCGCCGGCCCGGTCCGCCGGTCGCGCGTGGCGAAGTGGAGCGTCGTCCCGGCCGCCCACAGCTCGGCACCCAGCCGTGCGGCACGGTCGCGCAGGAACCCGAGGTCCGTCTCGTTCACCTGCTGCACCACCGCGTAGGTCGGGCCGGTCACGTCGGCCTGCGCGGAGAGCCCGTGCCTGGCCGCGATCCGGCGCACGATGTCCGCGTCGGACACCCGCGTGTACGTCGCCGACCGGCGGGTCTGGCGGAGCTTCATCAACGCGTCCTCGGCGTACACGCTGACGTGCGGAGCGTCGCCCTCGTCGAACACCGCCTCGATCGCCGAGATCGCGCCGGCGAACACGACCCGCTCGTTGCCGGACGGGCCGATCGACACCGCGAGCTGCTTGCCGAAGTCGAGCGTGCGCCCGTCGAGGTACTCCACGACGTCGTCGTTCGGCACCTGCCTCGGCGCGTTGGCGAGCAGATGCGCGACACACGTCCGCAGGCCCTCGGTCGACTCCTCGACCACCAGGGCCAGGCAGTCCCGGCCGAGATCGGGCACCCGCCGGCCGTCCACCGTGAACACCGGGTCGGCCGCTACGAACTGGTCAGCCATGGCGTTCCCCGATCCCGACGCGAGCCGCGTCTCTCGCCAACGCCTCCGTGACGGCGCGATGCCGCTCGCGGTCGGACCACCGCGGCATGCGTGCGGCCGCCGGCGCCGAGGTAGGGCCGGACGGTGCCGGACCGACGGCCTCGATCTCGTTGCGGACCTCACCGATGTGCACCGGCATCAACCACACCTCCCGCCGCCACCACAACCACAGCCACAACCGCCCGAGCGACCGCCACCTGCGCCGCCACCACAACCACCGCCGCGGCCACCGCCAGCACCGCCGCAGCCACCTGTGCCAACGGTCTCCGGAACGACCCGCCACCGCGGCGGTGCGGCACCGGCGGGCGAGGTGGTGATGCCGACCTGGTCGCGCAACGGCACGCCGAATCCGTAGGTGCGGGAACGCATGTCCGGACGTACCACCGGAGGGACCGACGCAATCGGTCCGGCCGAGCCGGTCGGTCCAGCCGTCGCCGCGGGTCGTGCCGGCACTCCGAACCCCGAGCGGGTCGCCGTCGCGGCGGCAGCGGCCTCGATGCGGGCGTCGTGGTCGATCGCCCCCTGCAGACCTCCTGCCGCGGTGACCGCCCGCGGATCCACCACGCTTCCCCCGAGCACCGGTCCCCCGCGAGACTCGCCCGCCGTCACCCCGGCGGTGGATCCGAGGTCCAGCGACACCGAGGCGGAGAACTCGATCGAGGCGCCCGCGGTGAGCGAGAACGCGTCCAGTCCACCGAGGTCGAGCTCCGGCCACGCCCCGGGGTCGAGCCCCATTCTGGCGGCGAAGTCCGGAGCGGACTCGCCCTCGAGCGCGGTGCCGGCGCGGTCCGGCTCCGCGGGGGCTCCCGCCGACGGGCCGAGCAGCCCGCTGTCGTCCTTCGCGGCGGCGCCGGTGTTCCCGCCCGGCCCGAGCTGGTTGGCCTCGTACTCCGGCAGGTGCTCCTTGATGGTCACCGCGCACTTGGCCCGCAGCGGCACGCCGGAGGCGGCGAACAGGTCGTAGTCGACGTTGAGCGTGGTGAGGATGCCGACCAGCCGGAACGTGCCGTAGATGAACCGCACGCGCGGCGGCACCGCCTTGGCCCCCTTGGCGGGCAACAGGAACTGCCGCAGCGGGTCGACCTGGTCGCGGACGTCCACCGGGTTCTCCGTGGTGCCGAGGTCGGCCGTGTCGAAGATCAGGTCGAACGACAGGGTCGCCGTGGAGGTGCCGTCGTACTGGGTCGCCGGCTTGTTGCCGAACGCCTTCTTGATGTCGACGCTGTTCGACATCTGCAGCCGCAGTGTCGACGGGTTGAACTGCACGGTGATCGACTTGCCGGAGGACTTGCCGACCGGCTCCAGCTGGGCCTTCACCAGCGGCGTGGTCATGCGAGCACCATCCGCAGACCCTCGTGGGCGAGTTGCAGTTCCTCCATCGCGACCTCACCGGTGCGGGCGTTGAGCTGCGGGCCGACGAGCTTCGCGGTCAGCGCGCGGAGTGCCTTCCAGCTCGCGACCGTCTCGCGGCGTTCGTCGAGCACCTCGACCAGTACGTCGTAGCGGCGGATCGGCCGGACCCCGGCGACGGTGTCGGCGAACCATCGCCACAGCTCGGGTTCGACCCGGCCGGCGGGGCTGTGCAGCATGCCGCGCTTGAGCACCAGCCTGCTGTACTTGGCCCGGCCCGCACGTTGCACCACGGCGTCGTTGCGGCCGCCCTCCGCGTACTCGCCGACCTCCATCTCCACGTCCAGTCCGGTGCACTCGGCGAACCCGCCGGTGCCGAGAGGCGGCGCCGCGGGGTCGGCGTCCGCGGACACGATGAACGTGACCCTGAAACGGAACGCGTTCGCGAGGCGTGGGGTGGTCATGCCGTCACCACCGTTCCGTCGTCCGCGCGCAACACCCGGACGACCACGAACTCCAGCGGCGCGCTCGGCGCGACCCCGATCTCGCAGAGCAACGTGGTCTCCCCCGCGTCCGGCAGCCGGACGAAGAACGAGGACGCGGGCGTCCCACCAGCGAACGCGCCCGCCGAGAACAGGTCACCGAGCAGGTGCTCGACGGCGACCCTGACCCGCTCCCGCAGCGCGGAACCGTTGGGCTCGAAGGTGGCCCACGCGAGGCCGGTGGCGAGCGCCCGTTCCAGCTGGGTGACGACCCGGCGCGCGGTGAGCTGGCGCCAGGCCGGATCCAGGGCGAGCGTCCGGCCCGCGGTGAAGCGGAGCGCCGCACGGTCGTGCACGGTGAGGTTGAGGCCCGCCCGGTGCAGGGTGTGGATCACGGCGGGATCGGTCTGGCCGTCCAGCACCGCGACCGGTCCGGCCAGTGCGACCAACGCGGGCCCGATGGTGATTCCGACCGACGCGAGCACTCCGGCAGCGAACGCGGACGGTGGCACCATCGAGAGCCCGGCCGCGCTGGGAACGAGCGGCCAGCCCTGGTAGGCCGCCGCGTGACCGGAGTCGAACGCCGCGCGCCACCCGCGCACGTCGTGCGGCCGCAGTCCCGGTGGCACGTCGAGCAACGCGACCAGCCCGAACCGCTCCGCGACCCGGATCACCCTGCCCTGCAACGCGATGATGCGCGCACGTTCCGCGGGTGCGGCCGGATCCAGTCGCAGACCTGGGAGCTCCACACGTGCGGGGGCGGTCGCCGTGACCCCGGCGAGCGGCTCGCACTTCGCGAAGCCCGATCCGGCGAAGGTCGTCGGCGTGCTGACGTCCTCGGCCCGCGGGAGTTCCTCCGGCGAGTAGATGTCCGGTACGCAGAGGCTCGCGCAGTCCTCAATGTCCCGCAACGCTTCCAGCCCTGAGGGCGCCGCGTCCGCGGACTCGATGCCGAAGAAGTCGTCCGGGGTGACCAGACCGTGCCGGTCGGTGCCGAGCGTGTCCACAGTGGACTCCCAGCCGCGCAGGTCGAGATCCGGCCTGATCTCGGTCACGTCCTGCGGCAGCGCCAGCAACCGCGACTCGGCGGCGAGCACCTCACCTGCCCAGCGGGGGTGGTCGTTCTGCAGTCCCAGCCCCGTGAAGTGCTCGGTGCGGCCGCGGCCGTCGGACACGTCCATCGAGGCGGTCACGATCTCGGCCGTCGCGATCTCACCGGGAAACGGCCGGTCCAGCACCACGAACCGTTCCCACGCCAGGCGGCCGGCCGCGAGTCTTCTGCCCACCGAGGTCACGGCGTGCAGCGACGGCGCGCCGGTCCTGCCGCGCAGCCGGAGCACCGCGCCGAGCGGCACCACCAGCCCAGGAGGCAGCGAGTTCACATCGGACAGTGGAACGACGTTGGTGCCGAACGTCAGCCGCACGGACAACGAGTTGCCCCAGCTGCCCTCATCACGGGCGCGGATGTGCACAGGCCCCAGCGCGAGCCGTGTGCACGCCGGGGGTTCGGGGGCGGGCAGCGGCGTCCGCGGGACGATCCGCACCACGTACGCCCGGCGCCCGCCCTGAGCGAAGAAGGCCGCGACCGCGCGACCCAGCAGACCGGGCGCGTCGTGCCCGCCGAAGAGGTCCTCGAACTCCGACCAGCTCTGCACCGGCACCGCCACCGACCTCGCACGGCCGTTCGCCAGTGCCGCGGTGTCCAGGGCCGGATCGTCGAGCGGCTGCCACGCCGGTCCGCGCGCCGCCACGCCGGCGAACGCGCACACGTCCATGCGCACGCCGACGGGCGGCGCGTGCACGACGTCCGGGGCGAGGTACACCCCTGGCGCGCCCAGCTCAGGCAGTGGCGTGGTCACCGTTCACCTCACAGGGACGTGTACTCGATCCATTCGCAGACGACCTTCAGCTCCTCCATCGCGACCTCGCCGCCGCCCTTCGCCGCGAGCGTCGGACCTGTCCACTTCTTCGGCTGGGCGCGCATGAGCTCGACGCTGACCACCTGGGTCCTGGCTTCGTCCAGCAGCGTCACCGTGATCCGGCGCGGGGCGTACTCGCCGTCGCGGACCTGGGCGAACCAGTCGAAGATGTCGGTGGAGCCGATGATGCCGCGTTTGAACGTGACCTCGTCGGTCTTGTTGGTGTTGGGGATCTTGCGGACCGCGTTGCGCGGGTCGACGCCTTCGCGGTAGTCCGAGTAGTTCATCTCGTTGCCGAGGCCGGACACGTCCGAGAAGCCCGCGACGATCGGGTCGCCCCCGCCCTCCGGGGAGGGGTCGATCTCGACGCGGAAGTTGAATGCTCCGTACGGGTGGTCTCGCGTGGCCATCGCCTTCTCCTCTCATCGGCGGGTCAGGATCGGGCGTCGGCCGTCCACTGGCCGATCCGGAAGATCACGAACTCGGCCGGCCGCACCGGTGCGACGCCGATCAGGCAGATGAGGCGGCCGTTGTCGAGGTCGTTCTGCGTCATCGTCGTGCGGTCGCACCGCACGAAGTACGCCTGCTTCGACGTGCTGCCGAGCAGAGCGCCGTTGCGCCACTGCACGTCGAGGAAGTCCTCGACCGAGCGGACGATCTTCTGCCACAACGCCTCACCGTTGGGCTCGAACACCGCCCATTGGGTCGCCTTGTCCACCGAGTGCTCCAGGTACAGGAAGAACCGGCGGACGTTGACGTACTTCCACTCCGGGTCGCTGGTGAGCGTGCGGGCGCCCCACACCCTGTTGCCACGGCCGGAGAAGAACCTCAGGCAGTTCACGCCTTCCGGGTTGAGCACCTGCTGACGCGCGGTGTTGATGTTCGCCTCGAACCGGGTCAGCCCCTGCACGACCTCGTTCGCCGGCGCCTTGTGCACACCACGGGTGACGTCGGACCGCGCATAGATGCCCGCGACGAACCCGGACGGCGGCAGCACCATCCGGTCCGGCGGCATGCCCTGCTCGGGAGACTGGTTCGGATCGAGGATCTCGACCCAGGGGTGGTAGAGCGCGGCGCGGGTCGAGTCGAAGTTGCCGCGGAACGCCCGTACCTCGTTGAGCGACGAGCCCTTCGGCGCGTCCACGATGGCGATCCGGTACGCCCCCTGCCTCTCGGCGTGCTGGATGAGGTAGCTCGTGGCCTGCACGGTGGCGTCGCCGCCCAGCACGGCCGCGTCCGGCATGGCGACGATCGCGATGTCCTCGATCTCGCCCAGCGCGGTGAGTCCGGTGGCCTTGATCTCGGCGTGGTCCGGGTCGGCCTCCTTGCCGAGCAACTGGTCGGCCGTGGGCATGACACCGTCGTTGCCTCCCCCGAGCTCGAAGCGGCCCACCGCGGGGTCGGCGCCCGCGCCGGTGAGCGCCACGGCGAGCACGATCGCGTCCGCGCCCATCGGGTCCAGCCACACCACGCCCGTGTCGTCCTCGGGGTGATCGCGGTGCAGCACGTCGCCGATGTAGCGGCGGTGGTTCGGGTGGCAGCCCATCTGCACGGTGCGGTCGACCCGTTCCGGGTCGACGCGGACCAGCACCTCCAGTTCGACGAGCAGCAGGCGGTCGTCCGCCTGGATCGCGCCGGTGCCGCCGCTGAACGACTGCCTGCCCGCGTTGTCGACGCTCACCACCCGCAGCTTGTCGGCGCTGAGCGGCGCGTCGGGCTTCGGCATCGGCGACGCGGCCGGCACGACCTCGACGAGCGCGCCGTTCCTCGCCCTGTTCGCCCGCAACGGTCCCTGATCGCCGAGCTCCGCCTTGACCGCCACGTTGCGGCTGCGCATCGGTCGCACCTCGACCAGGACGTTGCCCATCCGGCCGGGCCAGCGGGCGTGCCAGGTCGCGGTCGCCGTGGTGCCCGCCGGCAACGTCTGCGGCACTGTTCCCGACGCCACCCCACCCGCGGTGTCGGCGAGACCGGCGGCGTGGACGCGGGAGACGTAGAGGCGCTGACCGCCGTTGAGGAAGAACGCCCTGGCCGCGTGTGCGAGCACCGGCGTCACGTCACCGTCGAGCTGGTCGAGCTGGCCGTAGAGGCGCTCGAACTCGACGAAGCTCGTGATGAGCCGCGGCTCGGAGTCCGCGGGGCCGTCCTGGTACTGCACCGGCCCGAAGCGGGTGCGCCCCGCCATCCCGGTCGTGCTGGTCGGCACGCCTTCGATCGACTTCGCGCGGAAGCTGACCTCTTCGACGAAGACGCCTGGTGCGAGGTACTCGGGCATGGCATGACTCCGTGCGGTGTCAGTGGATCGTGAACGGAAGGCCTGGGCTGACGATCTCAGCCAGTCTCATGTGGACGGTCGTGGTGCCGCGGTCCTGGAAACCCGGCGGGGCGTCCGGACCCGTGGTGATGTCGGTGACCTCGCCCGCCGGCGGGACGCTCTCGGCGACAGGCCCGGCGAGCGGGCCGGGCAGAGCCCAGACGGTGAGGGCGAGCTGGAACGAGAACTTGGCCGGCATGTCGACGAAAGCCGGACCGGGGATCACGAGCAGGAGGAACTCCCCGCGGTCGTCACCGTCCGCCCGGCCGGCGATCCGGTTCGACGCGGGGTGCCGCGCGATCACCCGCACCCACGGCACGATCGCGCCCGCAGGGTCGACGACCCGCCCCCGCATCCCGGTCGTGCCGCCTTGAGGCCCGAACCCGGCGCCGGGGAACAGCGCGACCCTCGGCGTTTTGACGGTGTCGAACGGGATGACGAACCGCCTTGGCACGTACCGGCGACGTTCGTCGGCGACGCGCACGATCACCGGCGCGGCGAGACCGGGCGTGACCAGCTGCCGGAACCGGCCGGGCCGGCGCCCGCGCGCCAGCCTCGCCGCCAGCGGGCCCTCGCTGGTCACGACGACGTCGGCGAGCGAGCCGCGCATCGCGTCGACGACCTCGAGGCCGAACGCGAGGCGGTGAACCAGGCCGAACCCGGCGGTCACGACGCCACTTCCAGCGTGACCGTGCCGACGAGAGGGGGACCGGCGGTCTGCGGACCCGCCACCACGACCACCCGCGCCTGGTACGGCAGGGACAGCCGGAAGTCGACGGTGAGCGCCTCGAACGTCCTCATCAGGTCGTCGGTCGTCAGGTCCTCCATGACCACGCTCACCGACTCGTCGGGTGCCCACCGCCCAGCCGGGTCGAGCAACGGCCCGGACAACGTCGGAACCGACTCCAGCACCTCCAGCGTGCGACCGACGATGAGGTGCTCGTGCACCGCGTTGTCCGCCCACGCGGTCACCAGGTAGTGAAGATCGAGCGGCAGGAAGGTGCGGTTCTCCTCGGCGCTTCGCGTCGCCCACGCCGCCCTCATGGTCTTGTCGAAGTCGACCCGGTACAGCAACAGCGACAACGCCGGGAAGACGATCTCGGTGTCGTTCTTCAGATCGAGGTCATCGGTGCGGATGACCACCACGCCGGTCTGCTGCCCCTGGATCGGCTGCTGCTCGGCGAAAGCCAGCCGGAGCAGCCGCGCCAGGCTGCTGCCCACCGCGCCGACGCTCTCGAAACCGGCCATGGAAGCCAGCATCCAGACGCCCCGTCCTCGCTCCGTATCCCGCGCGTAGAGGAATTCGTGCGGATTCGGTCACCCACACGTACGAGCCTGCGTCCTCTTTGACACGAAACGCGCCGTTGCGTCGATATCCGTTTGGGAAGGGAGTGACCGATGGACGGGCCGCATCTGCGTGTGCTTGGCGGGTTCACCGTGCGCCTGCACGACCGTCCGGTCCGGCTACCGCTCGGCGCGCAGCGGCTGCTCGCCTTCCTGGCGACGCAGGCACGACCCCAGGACCGCACGCACATCGCCCAGCACCTCTGGCCGGACCTGTCCGAGGCACGCGCGGCCGGAACCATGCGCTCGGCACTGTGGCAGATCCGCCGCCGGCTGCCCGGCATGGTCACCGGTGACGTCGTGACGGTCGTGCTCGGCCCGGTCACCGACGTGGACCTGTGGCGGACCACGCGGTACGCCTTCGACCTGCCGGGCAACGGCGGTTCCTCGTGCTGGCGGGAGTTCATCGACGACCTGAGCTGCGATCTCCTGCCACACTGGTCGGACGACTGGCTGACGCTCGAACGCGAGCGCTATCGCCAGATCAGGTTGCACACGTTGGAAACCCTGTGCCGCCAACTCACCGGCTCGGGCGACACGCAGCCCGCCATCGAGGTGGCCTTGCGCGCCGTGGGCGCCGACCCCCTTCGCGAGACGGCACAGCGGGCGTTGATCGAAGCCCATCTCGCCGACGGCAACATCTCCGAGGCGATCCGCCAGTACGACTCGTACGTCCAGATCCTGCGGCAAACCCTGGGCGTCGCACCGACATCCGCGCTGTGCGCGCTGCTGCCGCGCGCCCCCTACCACCGAAAGCCCCGCTGATGGTGTCACGCAACGCTGGCTGGGTAGTGAGTCCACGAGCCGAAGCGCGCGGAGCGACACCTCCCGTGCGGACGCGAAGTCCTCGCGCTCATCCGGCTGATTGTTCCGTGGCGCTCGCCAGGGCGCGGTTGTTCAGCACGGGACAGAAGGCCAATGCCACCAGGATCAGGAAAACACCGGCGGCGACGTACGAGACCTGGACGGCGAACACGGTCGCGAGGACGCCGCCGATTGCCGCTCCGATCGGGCCTCCGATCATCACCACCAGCCTGCTCGAAGAAAGCACCCTCCCCAGGAGTTCGTCGGGCACCATCTGCTGACGCAATGTGCTCACGACGACTTTCTCCGCGGTCATCAATGCACCGGTCACCATCATCATCGCGGCCGCCACCCACGAATTCGCGACGAGTCCCAGAACCAGGATGGCCGCGCCCACGCCGGCTTTGCCCACGAGCATCACAGTGCCGGGACCGAACCGCCTGCTGGCGGCCGCGGCGGTCAGTCCCCCGGCCGTCGCACCGACCGCGGTGGCCGTCAGCAGCAGGCCGAAACCGAAGTCCGGAAGTCCGAGGACCTCCTTGGCCAGCAGCGCCAGCATCGCGAACTGGGCGGTGGCGGCCACGTTGCCGAGGCAGGAGACCGTGGCCAGCGCCCGCAGGGTCCGGTTTCCGAACAACCACCGGATGCCCTCGGCGATTTCGCGCCGCACGCTCTTGCGCGGCGCTTCGGACGTCTTCTCCGGCTTGGCGTCCGTCCTGATCGAGAGGATCAGCAGGCCGCTCGCGGCGAACGAGAGGGCGTTGCCGGCGAACGGCAGGAAGTTCCACACGCCGAACAGAGCGGAACCGGCCGGAGGCCCCACGAAGTCTTCGCCGTTGCTTTCCGCGGCGACGATCCGCCCGTTCGCCGTGGCCAGGTTCCGCGGGTCCCGCGACACGAAGTCCGGAATGGCCGACTGGGCGGCGATGTCGAAGAAGACCTGGCCGACCCCCAGCAGGAACGCCGCGACCACCAGCCACACCAGGTTCACCTGCGCGGTCAGGATCAGCGCCGCGAGACCGACCAGGACGGCGAACCGGGCGAGGTCGGCCCACACCATCACCCGCCGACGGTCCAGCCGGTCCACCACGACACCGGCGTGCAGCGAGAGCAGCACCCAGGGAATCTCGGCCGCCATGACGACGGCGCTCAACGCCAGCGGACTGCTGGTGGCCTGCAGGGCCAGCAACGGCAACGCGGCGGCGTGCATGCCGGTGCCGATGGACGACACCAGCGTGGCGCCGAAGAGCCTGTGGAAGCGACTTCCCAGTCGCACCTCGGCCTCGTCCGATTCCTTCGTGGGCACTTCCGGGATTCCTTTGGCCAGGCTTTCGGAACAGAAGACTCCAGTGCGGATTCCCGCGCTGAACCGAAACGCGCGAACACGTCGGCGACGATTCTGCCGCTGCTCCAGCACCGGCTCCATGTTCAACTGGTTCCGGTTCAACAGGTAGTACGCGGAGTGCTGGTCGTCAGCGCGTCGCGTTCAGCAGCGCCAAGACGGCCAGCACCCTGCGGTGACCGTCCTCGTCGGACGGCAGATCCAACTTCATCAGCAGGTGCCGAACGTGAGCTTCGACAGTGCGTTCGCTGAGCTGCAGACGCTTCGCGATGCCGGTGTTCGTGAGGCCCTGCGCCATGTGTTCGAGCACCGTGCGTTCGCGCTCACTGAGTGTCGCGAGTGGACCATGGGAGCCGAGCAACCTCGCGACCACCTGCGGGTCGAGCGCGGAGCCACCGCGGGCCACCCGGTCCGCAGCGGCGAGGAAGTCCGCCACGTCCAGCACGCGGTCTTTCAGCAGATAACCGAACCCTCCCACCGTGATCAGCCCTGCCACGTGGGTCGTCTCGACGTGCTGCGACAGGACGAGCACGCCCAGGGCGGGGTGCGTCCGCTTGAGCGAACAAGCCGCGCGGGCGCCTTCGTCGGTGAACGTCGGCGGCATCCTGATGTCGAGCACGACCAGGTCAGGCCCGAACGCCGACACCGCGGACAGCAGCTCTCCCGCGTCGCCGAGGGTCTCGACCACCTCGTGGCCGCCGTCGGCGAACAGCCGGGCCAGCCCCTCCCGCAGGAGCACCTGGTCCTCCACGATCACGACTCGCACGGCACCTCCGCGATGATCGTCGTACCGGCGCCCGGCACGCTGTCGACGCGCAGCGTGCCACCCAGCGCCGCCACGCGGTCGGCGAGCCCGGTCAGGCCGCTCCCCCGCGACGGCGCCGCTCCCCCGATGCCGTCATCGGTCACGGTCACCACGAGAGTGCCGTTCTGGCGGGCGACCGTGAGGCCGACAGTGGTGGCCTGGGCGTGCTTGACCGCGTTCGTCAACGCCTCGCAGCCCACGAAGTAGGCCGCGGCCTCCACGCTCTCGGCATACCGCTCGGCGGGCGCCCGCACCTCGACGTGCAACGGTGTGCGGCTGGCGAGGTCGTCGAAGGCGGGCCGGAGTCCGCCCTCCAGATGGATGCCCTGAGCGAGCGCACGGAGCTCCTGGATCGCCACCGCGACCTCGGCCACCGCGTCGTCGATGGTCTGCCCGGCGCGGTCCGGCCGGTCGGTCGTGAGTTCGTGCTGGGCGTGCCGCAACGCCAGTCCGATCGCGACCAGCCGCTGCTGCGCCCCGTCGTGCAGGTCGCGCTGGATGCGGCCGCGTTCGGCGTCTCCGGCCGCGACGATCCGCGCCCGCGACGCCCGCACCTCGGCGAGCTGCCGGCGCAGCTCGACCCGCAGCCGGGCGATCTCGATGGCGAGCCCGCCCGCCTCCACGACCTCGCGCACCAGGGCGGCTCGCGGGCTGGAGTGGACGACCGTGCCGAGCGGCTGACCGTCTCGTTCGACCACCACCCGCGAACCGGTGCCGGCCACGGTCCTGCCGTCGAGGTCGACGTGCTCATGGCTCTCCGGCAGGTACACGAGCAGTTCGAGCTCCGGATCCGCCAGCACCTCCCGCAGCACGCCGCGCACCTCCTCCGGCGCGGCCCGGCCCGCGCGGAGGGCTTCGAGGAAGTCCGCCATGCGGTGCAGTGCGTCGTGGCGGGCCCGGTTGAACCGGCGGTCGACGACGTCCTGCACCTTCTCCCGCAACGGGCGGAAGGCCAGTGCCGCCACGAGCGTCGCGGCCGCGGTGACCCAGGACGATCCCCGGCCGAACGCCGTGCCCAGCACCACGACCGTCACCGCGTAGGCCGCGACCAGCAGCACGGTGAGCAGGCCGTAACTGATCGTTCTGCTGATGACGACATCGACGTCGAACAACCGGTAGCGCAGGATCGCCAGCGCGGCGGCGACCGGCAGCCCGATCAGCGAGACCGCGGCGATCACCCCGGCGGCGGGCGTCACGAACCAGAGCGCGAACGACAGCGGCAGCCCGACTCCGGCGATCGCGGCCGCGAACACGAACCACTTCAGTTGCTGCCGCCGCTCGCCGTCGGCCTGCCGGAAGCGCAGCACCAGCGAGACCACCGACGCGGCGAGAGCGCCCAGGAACAGCGTCATCCCGACGGCGAGCAACGGGCCGGTGGGCAGCCATTCGACCACCATCGGGTTGTGGCCGTCGTGGAAGTTGACGCCGAGCGCCGGGCTGAACGCCCACCCGGCCGTGGCCAGCACCAGGCCCCCGGACCCCACCCAGAGCACCGGCCGCCACCGGCCGGCCCGGCCGTCCGGGAACAGCACGAACGTGAGGATCCAGCCGAATCCGCTGGGCAGCCAGCTGATCGCACCGATCCACTCCACGACCGGCGCACCCGGCAGGCCGCGCAACGCCCAGCCCTGCCCCAGATCGGACGCCACGGCGTTGAGCAGCGCGAACCCCAGGAACAACCACCCGATCACGCTGCGCCGGGCGATCAGCGCGCCCGCGCCGGCCAGGACGACCGCGTAGATCGCGTACATGACCGTGTCGTAGTGCGGTTCGAGACCCCACACCAGAGGGATCGCGGCCAGTTCCGCGATCACGGTCAGCCCGAACAGCAGCGCCGGCATCGCATCATCGTCGCAGGACACGACAGGTCCGACCACAGTGCTGGCACTGCATCGCGTTCGGTGTTCGCGCCGATGTACGCGCGCGCCGCGAGGACCACTCTTCATGGCAACCAATCGAAAGTGGAGGTCGCCATGTACGCCTCGTTCGCCATCATCGGAGGTGCTCTGACCGCCGTGTCCGCGGTACTGGTCCAGTTCCGGTCCGCCGACGTCCCGGACACGATGTGGAGCTACCCGTGGACCAGCGATGCCTTCGTGCTCGTCTGCGTGCTGTACGCCGTGTTCCACGCGCTCGTTCTCGTCGGTGTGCTGGGCTTCGCGCGCAGCGGCGCCACAGGCACGAGCCGAGTCGCCCGCACCGGTGGCGCGCTCGCCGTCGCGGGTACCGGTGTTCTCCTCGTCGCCGAACTGGCCTCGATCCTGTTCCGCGCGGACCCGCTCGACGCCACGGGGCCGTCGATCGTCGGCGGGGTCTTCGGGCTGGGCACCCTGCTGATCGGGGTCGGCTTCCTGATGGCCGGCGTCGCCACCGTGCGTGCGGGTCAGTGGCAGGGCTGGCGCCGTTATGTCCCACTGGCAGCCGGAGTCTGGACGACGGTGCTGGTCGGCCTCGCGGCGACCGGCGGGCTCACGCTCGGAGTGGGCGTCTACGGCCTGTGCATGCTGGCGCTGGGCCTCGCGCTGCGCACCCCCGTCGCGGCCACGCGAGCCCGGATCGCGGCGTCAAACCCGCAATGATCGGCGCGGTCTGCGTCTGGCCTGGGCCATGTCCTGCAAGTCTCGTTCGTGATAGTCACGCCGTCGGCGAACCACTTGACCGTGACTCTCATCGAGCGGCCTTGCAGGACACGGCCTGGGCCGTGGGTGCGCGGGCTCATGTCGGTGCTCGCGGGTCCGTCGTCGGCCGTCAGCTGGTACGGCACGTTCGTGGTCGGCGCCTTCGCGTCGCCAGCCGGCACTGCTCACCCGCCGGCCACACGAGGTCAGCGACGGGCAGTTGCAGCGGGCGTGCCTGGCGCGGGGGCTGGCGATCTCCCGCGACACGCTCCTGCTGGACCGCTGGGCCAACCGCACGGTGCGGAGGACCTCACCGCGCCGGCGTGATCCGGTGGTGTCAGCGCTTCCGGCTGCGGTAGGCGCGTTGTTGGCAACTTCGCGAGCAGTAGGCGCGTGGACGGCCCGAAACGGGTTGCTCGATCGGCCCGCCGCACATCGCGCAGGTTTCGTCACGTGTTCCCTCACGCTGAGCGATGCGCAGCTCGACGCCGTCGAGTAGGAGCGCCAGGCCGAACTCGAACGGGTCCGGCTGCTCGAAACCGCCCGTCTCCCACAGTGCGGTGAGGGTCGGGTAGCGGCTCATCCGCGACCAGAGCCCGTCGCGCGCGCCCCAGAACTCCTCGTCGCTCACCCCGCTGTCCCGCTCGGCGCGCGCCGCCTCGACCAGCGCCAGGGCCTCGGCGTCGAGGAAGCGGCCGAGCAGGCCCGCCGCCGCCACGACCTCCGCCGGCGGCAGGGGCGTGCTCGCCAGGATGCTCAGCAGGTGCTCGTAGTGCGCCAGCGCGTTCGGGCCCGGGAGGTGCCGCGTGCTGCGCTCCTCTGCCAGCCACGGGTGGCGTTTGCGCAGCTCCCAGCCGTGCCGGACGGCCGTCTCCATGCGCTCGCGCCACGGTGCGCCGGTGTCGTCGGGCGCGGGCGCGTCCAGGACGGCGTCGCGCATGAGGTCGACCAGGTGCTCCCGGCTGGGCACGTGCCGGTACAGCGACATCGTGGTGAAGCCCAGGTGCTCGGCGACCTTGCGCATGGACAAGCCCGCCAGGCCCTCCGCGTCGGCGACCTCCACCGCGGCGGCCACCACCCGGTCCTGGCTCAACCCCGGCCGGGCGTCCTCGTCGCGCCACAGCAGTTCGACCCGCTCGTTGTCCTTCGTCACCAGTACCTCCTGTTTATAGTATAAATGCGTTTATGGCATACACAACGGAAGTCCACGTGGCCCTCGACGGCGACGACGACGCCCCCGGCAGCCCGGAACGGCCCTTCGCCACGATCGACCGGGCGCGGAGGGCGGCCAGGGAGGCGGCGGGCGACGTGGTCGTCCACGTGCGCGCGGGCACCTACCCCGGGCCGTGGGAGTTCACCGCGGAGGACTCCGCGCGGGAAGGCGGCCGGATCACCTACCAGGCGAACGGGTTCGGCACGCCCGCGCAGGACGAGGTGGTGATCGGCGGCGGACGGGTGATCACCGGCTGGCGGGTGGGCGGTGACGGCGTCTGGGTCGTGGACGTCGGCACGCTCGACACCCGCCACCTCACCGTCGACGGTCGGCGCGTCGATCGGGCCGCCATCGACGGGATCCCGGGCGAAGTGAGTGAAAACGAGTCGGGTTACGTCACGGATGCTCGCCTCGACTGGCGAGCGGGCGTCGAGTTCGTCCACCGGGGCGTCTACCCGTGGACCGAGGCCCGGCTCGCGGTCGAGTCGGTCGCGGACGGCACGATCACCATGAAGCAGCCCGCCTTCTCCTGGGCCCGGCAGCTCTACAACTCCTCCTGGGACGGCCAGACCTCCTCCGGCCCCGGCCTGCCGACCCGCGTGGAGAACGACCCGTCCTTCCTCACCGCACCGGGCACGTTCGCCCTGGATCGCTCCCGCCCCGGCGAGCACGTCCTGCACTACCTCCCGCGCACCGGCGAGGACCCCGCCGCCACCCAGGTCGTCGCTCCGGAACGGGACACCCTGCTGGTGGCGACGGGGGCCAGCGGCATCTCCTTCCGCGGCCTGACCTTCGCCGACACCACCTGGCTGCGCCCGACCGGCGACCGGGGCTTCCTGCACTACCACGGCAGCGGCTTCCACGACGGCGGCCGGATCGACACCGTGGTCGTCGTGGAGGGCCAGTCCTGGCTGACCGTCACCGGCGAGCCGGAGACCGTCCCGGCGTCCGTGTCCCTGGTCGACACCACCGGCATCCGGTTCGAGGGCTGCCGCTTCACCCGCCTGGGCTCGACCGCGCTCGGCGTCACCGGTGGCGCGGACGCCGTGGTGCGCGGGTGCGGGTTCGACACCCTCGCCGCCGGCGCCATCACCCTGACCGGCACCTACCGGGCGGTGGTCGAGGACAACGAGATCCGCCGCGTCGGGCTCGACCACTCGGGCTCGCCCGGCATCGCCCTCCTCGCCACGGTGGACTGCACGGTCGCGCACAACCGCGTGGACGACGTCCCGCACTGCGGCATCGTGGGCGGCCCGGCGAAGGGCACGCGCATCCTGCACAACCACGTCACCGGCGCGATGGGGGTGCTGGCCGACGGCGGCGGCATCTACGTGGCCGGGCCGCAGGGCGAATCGCACGAGGACGGGGCGGTGGTGCGCGGCAACGTCGTCACCGACACCCGCACGCCGTACAACTTCGCCCTCTACACCGACTACGGCGCGGCGTGGGTGACGGTGGCGGACAACGTGGTGCGGCGCGCCGACAACACCGCTGTGCTGCACGTCCACCCGCCGCTGGACAACGTGGTCTACCGCGGCAACGTGTGGGACGCCGACCCGGTCGGCAGCGACGCCGTACCGGATTCGGTCACCTACGAGGACAACGCGACCCTGACCGACGCGGCCGACCTGGACGCCGCCGAGGCACGCGCGCAAGCCGGACCTCGCCGACGCTGACCGCACCCGGCCCGCGGCCCCTCGACGGGTCGCGGGTCCCTGTGGGGCGCCACAACACGGCTCAGCAGGTCATGGTCCGGCGGCAGCTCCGCCGGACCGACGTCCAGCCCGAACGCGGCGACGACGAACCGGGCGCTCGTAGTGCGCGGCAACGGGTCCGAGGTCACCACCAACGACGACGGGATCCCGCTGCGGGGCAACAACGCCCCACAATGCGTGCGCAGTCAGCACGATGAGCTCACATACACCGAGACGCACCGGCTGCTCGCGTCGTCGAACGGAGCACGGGCATAGCTGCCCCAGCGTTCGCTCAGCGCCAGCCCGGCCTCGGCCGCCAGCTCGTCGGTCTGCCCCGCGGTGAGGTAGCGCTCCACCCAGTAGGAGTACTGGAGCTGCCCGCCGGTCAAGGAGTGGCAGCCGACCTCGAGCGTCTGGTTCGCCTCGTCGTGCCGGTAGAGCTCGTACTCGAAGCCGTCGGGAGAGAGCTCGCAGACCCGGACTCCCTTGGCCCAGCGTGCTCTGCGGGTCTGTCCGGGTTGGTAGCCCTCGACCACCACGGCACCGCCGGGAGCAAGCAGCTGCGCGGCCCGGTGGAAGAACTGTTGCTGCTCCTCGCGTGAGTCCGCGTAGAAAAGCGTGTGGTAGACGCAGAAGACGAGACCGAACCGACCGGTCACGCCGGCTAGCGTCATGTCGCCCACGCCGGCCTCCACCTTCAGGTGAGGCGCACCGGCGAGCTTCCGCGCCAGCACGGCCAGCATCTTCGGTGACGGGTCGACGCCTACCACCGTGACACCGGCCTCGGCGAGCGGGATGGCGACCCGCCCGGTGCCGATGCCGACCTCCAGCGCGGGCTCGTCTCCGGCCAGCTCCCGCAGGAACGCGAGCTCGGCACCGGCGTAGTCCTGCTGCCCCCACCGCTCGTCGTACACCTCGGCGAACACGTCGTAGTAATGGGCCACCGCGCCGCCTTCCGAGTTGTTCAACGCCGTTCCGCCAGGGATGCCAGAGCTTTCCGGTCGATCTTCCCGTTCGCCGTCGTGGGGAACGAGTCGATCGCCACGATGCGGCTGGGCATCACCGACGACGACAAGTGCTGTTCCAGCGCGGACCGGGCCGCGTCGCACGACGAAGGCGCCGGCGCGTCCAGGAACAGTTGCAGCGTCTTGACCCCGTCGTTCGCGACGACCACCGCCACCGCGGCGCGCACCCCCGGCACGCCGGCCGCGAGCGACTCGATCTCGCCCAGCTCCAGCCGGACTCCGTTGAGCTTGACCTGGTTGTCGTTGCGGCAGAGGAACTCCAGCTCGTCGCCGTGGGCACGCACCAGGTCTCCCGTCGCGTACATGCGAGCACCGGCGACCGGGGAGAAGGGGTCGGGCACGAACCGTTCCGCCGTCAGCCGCGGCCTGCCCCGGTAACCGGCGGCGACCGCCGGCCCGCCGATGAACAGCTCTCCCTCAGTTGCCCGATCACCGTGCTCGTCGAGCACGTACACCGTCGCGTGGTCCATGGCGCTGCCGATGCGCACCGCGCCGGGCGTGGCTCGCCAGGCCGTGGCCCACACCGTCGCTTCCGTTGGGCCGTAGACGTTCCATGCGGTCAGCCCGGCCAGCTGTGCGGCCAGGCCGGGTGGCAGGACATCACCTCCGCACAGCAGCGTCTGCTCGGCGCTGAAGGTGGCACCCGCGTCGAGGAGGAGGCGCCACTGCACGGGCGTGGCCTGCACGAGCGTCGGCTGCACCGCGTTGATCAGCCTGGCCAGCGACCGCGGTCGCAGCAGCCAGGTGTCCTGGGCGACGACGCACGTGCCACCCCAGCTGAGCGGGAGGTAGATCTCCAGCCCGGCGATGTCGAACGTGAGCCTGGTGCCGAACAGCACCCGTTGCGGCGCTGACGGGGGCAGCAACGCGGCCGTCGCGTCGAGGAACGCGACGACGTTGCGGTGCGTGACCTCCACGCCCTTGGGCCGGCCGGTCGAACCCGAGGTGAACATCACGTACGCCACGTCGTCCGGTTCGCTCGCGCTCGGCTGCCGCAGCGGCTCGTCGTCGAGCTCCTCCGGCCGCACCACCGGCACGCCGCCGGCGGTGCAGGCCTCCAGGCAGGACTCGGAGGCGACCACGCAGACCAACTCCGCGTCGGACGCCACGAACTCGAGCCGCGCGGCCGGGGAACGGCCGTCGAGCGGCACGTAGGCGGCGCCCGCCATGAGAGTTCCGAGCAGCACTGCGATCATCTCGGTGCCGCGGTCGAGGCACACGCCGACCGCGTCACCCCGGCGGACTCCGAGCCGCACCAGGCCGGCGCGCACGCCGGCGGCACGGGTGAACAGCTCCTCGTACGTGATCTCCCGGTCCCCGTCGAGCACCGCGACACGGTCGGGATGGCGGCTCGCCACCTCGGCGCACACCCCGTCCACCGTCGGGGATCCGCCGTGCGGCCCCGGTGTGCGCGGGCCGGCCTCCGCGGCGACCGCCAGGGCCTGCTCGCGGTCGGTCGCGGGCCCGAGCGCACACCAGCCCTCCGGCGGCCGGCGATCCGCCCGCCAGATCGACCGGTCGCCGCGCTCGTTCGACACGGGCAGCCACAACGTCATCAGCCCGCTCCTCATCCGCCGAACTCGATCGTGCCGTCGCGCCGGCCGCTCTCGACGAGTCGCCAGTAGGTGAAGGCGGCCACCAGCGCCCAGCCGATGCCCACCACGATCTCCAGCGCGATGCCACGCAGCACGTCGCTCGCGGACCCGTTGCCCAGTGCGGCTCGCACGGCGCCGAGGCCGTGCGTGAGCGGGAGCAGCTGTGCGAGGGACTCCAGCGGCGAGGGCCAGAACGACACCGGCACCTGAACGCCGGTGAGCAGCATGAGCCCGATGCTGCCCACACGACCGATGAGGTTGCGCGCCGCCATCGCCCGCAACGCGAGGCCGCCCAGCACCAGCCCGAAGAAGTACACGCTCACGGCGATCACCGCGATCAGCGGCACCACCGCGAGCCTGGTGCCGAGCGGCAGCTGCACGCCGAGGAACTGCGGCAGCACCAGCAGCGAGATGGTGCTGCAGGCGAGCCCGTCCAGCAGCCACTGCACGCTGCGGCCCGTGAAGACCGTGAACGGCGCGGCGGGACTCGCCACCAGCAGCGGCAGCGTGCCGGACATCCTCTCCCAGGAGGTGCTGGCGCACACCAGCATCACCACGTCGGCGATGATGAAGACGCTGTTGCCGATCACCAGGTACTCGACGACCCGCGGGTCACCGATCAGCTTGCCGACGAAGGCGAACAGCGTGACCTGGAACAACATCCGCAGCAGCCAGGCAAGTCCCCACGATTTCCACGTGTAGGTCGCACGCAGGTCCGCCATCGCGCTGGCGAACGCGTACCTCAGCACCCGTGCGGTGTTCCTCATGCGAATCCCACCGAACCGTTCTCGCGCACGCGTTTGAACACCGCCCTGGTGAGCAGATGACCGATGCCGAAGCCCAGCACACCGAGCCCGACGATCACGCCGAGCCGCGCGGGAGCCGCTACCGGTTCCTCGGCGCGCAGGCAGTCCCGCAGGAGATCGGACGCCCACGACAGGAAGATCGCGTTCGAGACGGGCCGCAGCCACTCCGGCAGCAGCACGACCGGCACCACCGTTCCGCCGAGCAGGTAGAAGGGGTAGGACAACGAGTTCTGGAAGATCCGCGCCGAGCGGGCGAGCACGAACAGCGGTGCCATGATCGACGCCGTGCCGACCATCGAGAACGCGGTGCACGCCAACGTCAGCACCAGCAACCCGGCGTGCGGCACCGGGAACGTCACCCCGAACACCAGCCAGGCGATCAGCGCGCTCTCGACCAGCCCGAGGAAGCTGATCATCGTGACGGTGGCGATCCGCCCCAGGTACGCGACCTGGTAGGGCGCCGGGGCTGCGAGCACCCCTTCGAGGGTGCCCTCCCAGCGGTCGGCGTCGATCAGCTCACCGGACACGAACAGCGCCGTCGCCCAGATGGTCATCAGCGCCGCGCCCATCACCGCGTACGGGGCGAGGTCCGCACGGCCGGCGTTGCCCATGATGGCCAGGAACGCCACCGTCAGCAGCGGAATCGTCACCAGCGACATGAGATAGTCCGGCTCCCGGCGCACCACCTGCGCCTGGAACCTCATCGCCGCGAGGAAGAGGCCGATCACCGCACCGCCAGCCCGCGGTCACCGATGACGTGGAGGTAGACCTCCTCGAGGCTGGGCCGCGAGGTCGACACCGCGCTGACCCCCGCGTCGACCAGCGTGCGCAGCACCCTGGCGGCCGCACCCTCCGCGTCCACCGAGACCAGCACCTCGTCGTCGTTCTCGACACGCACCTCGGACACGCCCGGCAGGGCGCGCAACCTCGCCAGCACCTCGTCGGGCACGCCCTGGGCCCGGACCCGTTCGTACTTCGACATCCAGCCGCCGATCGTCCTCGGCGACTCCGTGCCGATCACCTTTCCGCCGTCGATGAGCGAGACCTTGTCGCACACCGACTCCGCCTCGGCCATGTCGTGCGTGGTGATCAGGATCGACCTGCCCTCACCGCGCAGTTCCGCGACCAGCGAGCGGAAGTCCCGCGCCGCCACCGGGTCCATGCCGACGGTCGGTTCGTCCAGCAGCAACGTCCGCGGGTCACCGATGAGACCGCGGGCCAGGTGCAGACGTTGTTTCATGCCGCGGGAGAACGTCTCGACCGCGTCGTCGGCGCGCTCGAGCAGCCCCATCCTCTCCAGCAGCTCCGCGACCTGTGCCTTGGCCATCCGCGTCGGCTGCTGATAGAGCGCCGACCAGTACATGAGGTTCTGCCGCGCGGTGAGCCTGGTGTAGAGGCCGCGCTCACCACCGAACACGATGCCGATCCCCTGCCGCACCTGCTTGGTCTCGCGCACCACGTCGAAGCCGTTCACCAGCGCCGTGCCCGACGTGGGCAGCAGAACCGTGCTCAGGATCTTGCACAGCGTCGTCTTGCCGGCACCGTTGGGGCCGAGCAGGCCGTGCACCTCACCTTCCTCCACCACGAGGTCCACCGCGTCGAGTGCGAGCCGCGGCTGCGCACGACGACGGGTGAACTCCCGGGTGAGACCGCGTACCCGCACCGCCGCCGTGGTCACCGGTCCTCCAGTTCGCTGAAGCGCCGCATGTCGAAGAAGCGCTCGAACATTCCCTGCCGCCACCGGTGCACCGGACCGTCGTTGTCCCACACCTCGTGGAGGTACTCGACGGAGTCCGGCCGCAGCTCCTCCAGGAAAGCCGCCGGCACCCGGTTCGGGAACAGCACGTCCACGTAGTGCGCGCTGAAGTACACCTCCCGCGTCAACCCCAGCGCGCGAGCCCGTTTCACCACCGTCGCGAGGTCCACCCGCGAGCCGGCCCCGCTGATCATGCCGAGCAGGTCGATCGCCTTGTACAGCACGAGGTCCTTGGTCGTCTCGACCTCGCTCAGGTGGACGGCCTCGCGCTGGAAGTGCACGCACACGAACAAGAACATGTCGTCGTGGTCCAGCGTCCACAAAGGATCGCCACTGGCACCCTCGACCTGGATCCGCCTGGACAGCAGCTCTGCCACGGCGTCGTCACTGTTGTTGCTCGTCAGCAGGTCGATGGAGAAGTGGACGTCCACCTCGTGCGCGCCGTGGATCAGAGGTTCGCCGATCACCCCGACGTACGGGAACGTCTCGTGGGAATGCACGGCGTGCAGCAGGATCTCGCTGCGGGAGGCCGGCTGCACGACGCGTTCGACGGGGTCCCAGACGCCCTGGAGATAGCCGAGGTCCCGCAGCACCTCGCCCACCGCGCGCAGATCCTCGCGGTGGAACAACAGGTCGTTGTCGACGTAGAGCCGGACCGCGGGGTCGGGGTATGCCATGGCGGCGACAGCGGCGCCCTTCATCATCGCGCAGCGGATTCCCGCCTCGTCGAACGCCCGCATGAGCCGTGCCGTGCCACGGGTCTGGTCGATCCCGTACATGCGCTGCGCCTCGTAGTTGATCTGCAGGCTGGGCACGACGTAGTAGGGCCGCAACGCCTCCAGGGCGTCGACCCCAAGACCCGAGAGGTTGAGCCACGCGGTGCCCACGGTCCGGTGGGCGAACAGGATCCCCAGCACCTGGTTCCAGTCGAGCACGCCGGTGATGCGCTCGCGCAGCGCGGACCGCTCGTCCGGCGTGAGCTCCGGCGTGGACAACAGCAGCGCCAGCTCGATCTCCGGGGACGCCGTGTCCCTCGCGGTGGCGTGTGTCTGCATCTGCTCCTCAGTTTCTCTGGTCGACGTCGAACCCACGCAGCACCGCGGCGATGCGGGCCAGCGGTTCCGGCTGCATGGCGTCGGCGTGGCTCGCACCCAGCGGATGCTCCACCACCGTGTGTGCGTGCGGTAGCCAGCGCCGCGCCGACAGCTGTGCGTCGTCCGGCCAGTCCGCGCGGAAGAACGTGAGCGTCCCGTCGAACCAGCGCGGTTCATGCGCCACGGCGGCGCGGGTGTTCGCCGTCCACACCTCGCTGATCCGTTCCACCTGCCGGTCGTCGAGGTCCAGTCCCGCGCAGACCTCCCGCACCTCCTCCGGCGTGGCCCGCTCCAGCAGCGCGCCGCCCGGTGCCACGCCGGCGTGCGGATACCCGTCGACGACGGCGAGCAGATCGACCACTTCTCCCTCTTCCCGCAGCAGAACGGCCATCTCGTGGGCGAGGTTGCCGCCGAACGACCAGCCGACGAGCCGGTACGGCCCGGCCGGGCGCACCGACCTCAGGATCTCCACGCACCCGCGGGCGAGCTCGGCCAGCGTGGGCTCGGCGCTGAGCGTGCCGGTCAGTCCCCGCGCGTGCACCCCGTAGAGCGGGACGTTCCTGAGGTGCTTCACGAACGGGTAGTAGCACCAGCTCAAGCCGGCGGCGGGGTGGATGAAGAAGATCGGCGGCCCGTCGCCGTCGCGGATCCGCAGCAACGGCCCCGTCTCCGCACCGATCTCGCGCTCGATCCGGCCGACCAGCTCTCCGGCCGTCGGCGCGTCGAACACGTCGTGGACCGCCACCCGGACGCCGAGGACGGACCTGATCCGCGCCACCGCCCGCACCGCGAGCAGGGAATGCCCGCCCAGCTCGAAGAAGTTGTCGTCCGGACCGACCCGTTCGACCCCGAGCACCTCGCCGAACAGCTCGCACAGCAGCTCCTCGCGCGGCGAACGCGGCGCGCGTGACGCCGTACCCGTGCGCCGGCGTGGTGCCGGCGGACGGCCCCGGTTCCGGCTGCTGTCGGTGGTCACCGGCAGTCGGCCGAGGGAGTCGTCACCACTCACGCCGACCTCGGTGATCGGGAGGTGGGACGCCGTGAGCAACGCGCGCAGCAGCCTCGTGTACTGCTCGGCGAGCCGCTGCGCGGTGGCCAGGTCGAACAGGTCGACGGCGAACATCAGCGCGCCGATCAGCTCGTCCTGCCGTTCGGTGAAGGAGAAGTTCAGGTCGAACTTGGCGGTGTCGAGCCCCGCGACCGTCGAGGTGACGTCCAGGCCCGGCACGGCGAACTCGTCACCGGTCTCCTGTTCGAAGGCGAGCATCACCTGGAACAGCGGGTGCCGTGCGTTGGTGCGGACCGGGTTGACGATCTCGACCACCCGGTTGAACGGCAGGTCCTGGTGGTCGTACGCCGCGACGTCGACCTCCCGCAGCCTGCCCAGCAGCTCGTCGAACGACGGCGCGCCGGCCAGGTCGTAGCGGAACACCACGGTGTTCACGAAGAACCCGACGAGGTCGTGCACCGCCGCGTCGGCGCGACCGGCCGTGACACCGCCGATCGGGATGTCCGTCGCGGCGCAGAGCCTGCCGAGCAGGACGGCGAGCACCGCGCGCAGCACCATCGGCGTGCTGGCCTGCCCCGCTGCCGCTGCCTGCCGCACCAGGGCGTGCAGGTCGGGCGGCAGCTCGATCGGCACCCAGCCGCCCTCGTGTCCCGGCTTGCCCGGTTGCGGCCGGGCGGGCAGCTCCAGCCGCTGCGGCACACCGTCGAGCGCCCGCCGCCAGTACGCGGCCTGGCGTCCGGCGATGCCGGCCGGATCGTCCTGCGCGGCCAGCATCTCGGCCTGCCAGAGCGCGTAGTCCGCGTACCGCACCGGCAACGGCTCCCACGCCGGTGCCTCGCCGCGGCACCGCGCGAGGTACGCCTCGGCGAGGTCGCGCCGCAGCGGCCCCAACGACCAGCCGTCCGCCGCGATGTGGTGCAACAGCAACAAAAGTGTGTGTTCGTGCGGCCCGGCGGCGAAGAGCCACGCCCGCGCCGGGATGTCCCGCGTCAGGTCGAACTCGTGGTTCGCCGCGGCGCCCAGCTCTCGCTGCAGCTCCTCCTCCGCGCCGACCTCGACCACCGTCGTCTCCGGCACGACGTCGAGCACTTCCTGCCAGGGCACACCGTCCACCTCGGGGTAGCGGGTGCGCAGCGGCTCGTGCCGGCGGACGACGTCAGCCACCGCCGCGACCAGCGCGTCCCGCTCCAGCGCTCCGGTGAACCGCAGCACCACCGGCAGGTTGTACACCGGACTCGGGCCGTCGAGCTGGTGCTGGAACCACATCCGCGCCTGCGCGGCGGACAGCGGAACGCGCTGCACCGAGGGACGCGCGACGATCGGCGGACGGGCGGCACGACTACTCTCGTCGAGCCGCGCGCCCAGCGCGGCGGGTGTCGCCGAGCGGAACACCTCGGCGATCGAGAGCTCCACCCCGAACGCGGCCTTGACCCTCGCGAGCAGACCCACCGCGAGCAGCGAATGCCCGCCCAGCTCGAAGAAGTTGTCGTCGGCACCGACCCGATCGACCCCGAGCACCTCGCCGAACAGGTCGCACAGCAGGCGTTCCCGCGGCGAACGCGGCGCGAGCGACGCCGTCCCAGTGCGCCGCCGCGGCGCGGGCAGCCGGCGCCGGTCCAGCTTGCCGTTGGCGGTCACGGGCAGGTGGTCGAGGAAGACGAAACCGGTCGGCCTCATCTGGTCGACGAGCATCGCGCGAGCGTGTTCGACCAGTGCGGCTTCGAGTGCCGCCGGGTTGCGCCAGGCCGGTTCCCGCGGGTTCTCCGCGCGTCGCGACGGCGGCGTGCCGGGCCGCACCGCGTAGACGTTGCGCAGCGGCGTGTCGCTCAGCGGGGAGGAGACGTCGACGGACACGGCGAAGCCCTGCGCCGTCAGCAGCGCCACGACCTCGTCCGCGCGGCCGTGTTCGTCGTGCACTTCCACCACGACCTGCCGGACCCGTGGCCAGTGCTCCGGCCGGACGCCCAGCAGCACCTTGAGCTCGCTCCGCTCGGCATCGATCTTCAGCAGGTCGACCGCGTCCACCCGGTGTTCGTCGATGACGTCGGAGACCGTCCGCAGCTCGCACCTGACCAGTTGGCGCTCCTCGATGCGCCGCGCCACGAGCTCGCTCAGCTGGGCCGCCACCTCCTCGGTGACGTCCCGCGCCACCTGGGCGTCCACGAGCTGCCGGTCCCCGGCGGCCTCGCCGTAGCGGCCGGACAGCATCGACAGCTGCGGGTAGAAGGTGAACTCGGCCTCACCGGGCACGTCGGCGAGCCCGCAGTTGAACAACCGCGTGGTCACGCCGTGGATCTCGGTGTTGATCGCGAGCTCGCGGAAGAGGTCCGGGATCGGTTCGAACGCGTACACCACCGCGTCCGGCGCGTATTTGTTGACGAACAACGAGAACACACCGATGTGCGCTCCCACGTCGAAGACGACGGCACCCGCACCGATCGTCACGCCGTGCCTCAGGTACTCGCGGCGCTCGAAGATCTCCTCGTGCAGGAACCTCACCTCGGCGTCACCCCGGCCGACGAGCACCGCACCGCCGGGCAGCTCGTGCCGGGGCAGGCCGGTCAGCGCGCCGCCCTGCTCCAGCGCCGCCAGCCGGCGCACTGGTGCCGCCGACCGCGCATCCGGCACGACGTAGGCGACGAGCGCACCTTCGCGCGCGACCACCGCGGCGTGCTCGACCCCGGGATGCCGGGTCAGGACCGACGCGACCTCGCCGGGTTCGACCCGCACACCCCTGATCTTGACCTGGTCGTCGGCCCGGCCGAGGTAGACGAGCTCTCCCGACCGCGTCCACTTCACCAGGTCGCCGGTGCGGTACATGCGGCCGTCGCCACCCGGCTCGACGCGAAACCGCTCGGCCGTCAGACCGGGCCGGTTCAGGTACCCGCGGGCGACCTGGACGCCCGCGAGCCACAGCTCTCCCACGACCCCGACCGGAACCTGCCGCCCGCGCGCGTCCAGCACGTGCGCCCGCGTGTTCCACACCGGTGCGCCGATCGGCACCAACCCGCGCGGCGGCCGCGCCGGATCGAACCGCCAGCTCGTCACGTCGACCGCGGCCTCGGTCGGCCCGTAGAGGTTGTACAGCGCCGCGGACAGCACCTCCGCGTACCGCTCGCACAACGCCGACGTCAGCTCCTCACCGCTGCAGATCACCCGGCGCAGGCTGCCGCACGCCGCGGCGTCCTCGCCCGCGAGGAACACCTGCAGCATCGACGGTACGAAGTGGACGGTCGTGACCCGCTGCTCGGTGATCACCCGGCACAGGTAGTCGGGGTCCTGGTGGCCACCTGGCACCGCCACGACGAGGGTGGCACCGGTGATCAGCGGCCAGAAGAACTCCCACACCGACACGTCGAACCCGGCCGGGGTCTTCTGCAGCACCCGGTCGTCGCGGCCGAGACCGAACTCGGCCTGCATCCACAGCAGACGGTTGACGATCGACCTGTGCTCGATCACCACGCCCTTCGGCCTGCCCGTCGAGCCGGACGTGTAGATGCAGTAGGCGGCATCGGTACCGCTCCGCGCCACCCGCGGCGGCTCGGCCGGCGGCAGCTCGATCTCGTCCACGGCCAGCACGGTGTGCGCTGTGCCCGACAGCCGGTCGGCCTGTTCGGCGAATGTCAGCACCGCAACGGGTTTCGCCTCGTCGAGCAGGTCCGCGACGCGGGCCACCGGATGTCCGAGGTCGATCGGCAGGTAGGCGGCACCGCTGCGCAGCACCGCGACCAGCGCCACCACCAGCTCGACCGACCGCGGCACCGCGACCGCCACGAACGTCTCCGGCGCAGCGCCGCGGTCGGCCAGCAGCGCGGCCAGCCGACCCGCCCGCTCGTGCAGTTCCGCGTACGTGATCTGTTCCTGCTCGAAGACGACCGCCACCGCGTTCGGGGTGCGGCGCGCCTGCTCCTCCAGCAGTTCGGTGAGCGTGACGTCTGGTACCGCCACCTCGGTGTCGTTCCACGCCGCGAGCAGCGCGCGTTCGTCGTCGGTCACCAGGTCGATCTCGGCGACGGGACGGTCCGGTTCCGCGGTCATCGCGTCGAGCAGGAGGGCGAACTGGCGCGCGAACCGCTCCGCCGTGGCCCGGTCGAAGAGCGCCGTGCGGTAGGTCAGCGCCACGTCGAGTGCGCCGTCCACCACGGCCGTGCTCAGCTCCAGGTCGTAGGGCGACGTCGGGGCGAGCAGCTCCACCCGTTCCAGCACGTCCGATCCGGTGTCCCCGGCCGAGAGGTCGCCGTGGTGCACGTGCACGACGTCGAAGATCGGGCTGCGTCCGGCCTCGCGATCGGGGTGGACGGCGGCCGCCACCTGTTCGAACGGCGCGTCCTGGTGTTCGTCGGCGCTCACCAGCCCGCCGTGCACGGTCCGCAGGAGCTCGCGGAACGTCGTGTCCGGTGCCACGTTCGCCCGCAACACCACCGTGTTGACGAAGAAACCGACCACATCGGACATGTCGGCCCGTCGGCGACCGCTCAGCAGCGTGCCGATGGTGACGTCCTCCTGGCCGCACTGCCTCGCGAGCAGGGCCGTGAAGGCGGCGGCGAGGGCGCTGGGAAACGCGCACCGGCTCCGGAAGGCGAGGCGCTGCAACGCGAGCGTCGTCGCCGGAGACAGGGTGAACACCACCTGGTCACCGGACGAGTCGTCCACCGCGGGACGTGGGCGGTCCAGCGGGAGGCTCAGCGGCTCGAACCCGGCGAGCTCGCGGCGCCAGTGCTCGACGTGCCGCGCGGCGTCGGCGGCCTCGTCGTGCTGCCTGGCGATGTGATCGGTGAACCTGCCCGGTGCGACCGGGAGGTCCATCGATCGGTCCGCCACCGCCGCCTCGTACAAAGCGGACAGTTCACGCGCGATGATGCGCAACGACCAGCCGTCGACGAGGATGTGGTGGGCCACGAGGCACAACACGTCACCGCCTTGCGGCAGATGCACCACGATCGCCCGGATCGGCGGAGCCTCGGACAGCACGAACGGCCGGTCGGTGAACGCACCCGCGACGGCTCGCCAGTCCGCGGCGGTCGCCCGCTCCAGCTCGACGGTGCGGCCGGTGGTGTCGAGGGCGCGCGGCTTCCCGTCCTCGTCGGCCTCGAACCGCCACCTCAGCACCTCGTGCCGGGACACCAGCACGTCGAGCGCGCGACGCAGTGCCGCCAGGTCGAACCCGCCGCGGTGCGCCAGCGCCAGCGGCAGGTTGTAGGCGGTCTCCGCCGGATTCATCCTCTGGATCAGCCACAGCCTTTGCTGGCCGGACGACAACGCGATCCCGTCACGCACACAGACCCCCAACCCCGTGTCGAACGCCGGTCAGGCGGCCAGCACCTGATTCAGCAACGTCCACAACGCACCCGGCGTGCGGAAGGCCGTCGCGGCCAGCACGTCGTCCGGGAACTCCACCCCGAACCCGTCCTCGAGGTCCACCAGGAGGCGGATCATCGCGAGCGAGTTCAGCCCGTGGTCGGCCAGCGCCAGGTCCGGCGTGATCGGCGTGTTCGCGTCGAGCAGCGGCAGGTGCCGCCGTACGACCGTTTCGAACTCGGGCAGCCATTCGGTGGCCATGCTGGCTTCCCTTCAGATGAGAGTGACCGGCCTGTCCATCAAGGACAGTGCGCCGGTGACCTTGAGCAGGCGCTCGTTCGCGATGTTCAGCGACGCCGAACGCAGGTCGCGGAAGTGGCGTTCCAGCGGGAGTTCGGACGTCTTGAGGTAGCCGGTCGCCATCCCGCACAGCTGCACCAACCGGTCCACCGCCCCGAACGTGAGCTCGGCCGCCGCGACCTTGAGTGTGTTGAGGTGGATCTGGGTGGCGGTGTCGTCGAGCGGGCGTCCCTGCGCCCGGTGCGCCGCCACCTTGTCGCACACCTGCCGCAGGTATCCGCTGACCAGCTCCAGGTCGATGCGGACCCGCGCGAGCCGTTCGGTGACCAGGTCCGAATGCGGGTCGAGGCCACCGGGCTTCGCGGCGGACCGGATGAGCCGCACCACGTCGGAGAGCGCGGATTGGGCGGCGCCGAGCCAGCACGCCGACCACGCGACGTGGGCGACGGGAACCATGCTCGCCAGCGCCACGCGCCGGAAGCCGCCGCGTTCCCCGACCACCTGGTCCGGTTCGACCTCACCGGTGACGCGCATGCCGACGCTGCGGGTTCCCCGCATGCCCATCGGGTCCCAGTCGCCGGTGACCTCGAGGCTGAGCTGGTCACGGTCCGCGTACACGAGGGTGACGCTGTCCGCGGAGGACTCGGCGCTGTCCCGCATGGTGATCAGGAACCCGTCGGCGTGCTCGCCGCCGGTGACGATCGGCGCCTTCCGGTCCAGGGCGAGGGTCCCCGTGCCGCCGGTCAGCGAGGCGGAGGCCCGCAGGATCTGCCCGCCACTGCCCGGTTCCGTCGTCACCGACGCGATGAAGACCTCGCCCGCGGCGACGCGGGGCAGCAACCGCTCCGCGAGGCGTGCGTCCGCGAACGCGACGATCGAGTCCACCTGCTGCGAGTGCATGGCCCAGATCATCGCCGTCGACGCGCAGCCGTGTGCCAGCACGCGGCCGACCTCGGCGACGTCGTGCACGCCACCGCCCATTCCGCCGTGTTCACGGGGGACGAGCAGTCCCATCAGCCCGCTGTCCCGCAAGGCGCGCAACGCTTCGACCGGAAACGCGGCTTTCGCGTCAACCTCACGCGCGTGCGCCCGCAGAAGAGGCACGAGTTCGCGCGCGACATCCGCCGCAGCTGCCTTGGAATACATCGCACCAGTCCCCGGCACAAGTGATTTCGAATACACCGGCTCGCGTGTCAACGACTGAACCGATCAGCGACCCAATCGCACGCAAGAAGGCACGCACGGCCCAATGCACGCATATCCACACCCCCCAGGCGGTCGCGGCCATAGTACCCAGATCCAGCCGTCCCGCAACCGTGTGATCAGGGCAGTCGACCGAACGTTTCGAGATCACACCCTTGTCGGGACTCGCTCGACCGGGCTAGAGTGCCCAGACTCGGAAGAGCGCGGAAACACCGAGCCGATTCGGCACGCGCGCTCGTTCCCGCTTTCACTCACACCTGGGGGGGTGGCTGAAATGTACGAGAATCTACTTTCAGGCCTGACCGTTCACGAAGTTCCCATTTCCGTGTAACGAAAGCGGCCGATCAATTCTCATGCCTGATCACAAGGTTTTCCGCGCGTCTTTCGAACAGGAACGCGCCTACGTCACCGACCGCTTGACGTCCGGCCGCACCCCCGGTGTGCACCAGGCGCTGCTGGTGACCGGCGCGCTGTCACCCGAGACGCTGACAGAGAGAGCGCAGCGCACGGCCGCGCGGCACGAGATCCTGCGCACCGGTCTTCGCGACACCGCGAACGGGCTGGAGCAGATCATCCACCAGCGGTGTGACATCGACCTCACCGTCGTCACCGCGTCCGAAGTGGACGCTTCCGACGTGGCGCGGGCGTTCGTGGCGCGGCCCTTCGACCTCGGCACCGTCCCGTTGTGGCGGGTGTTGCTGGTACAGGTGGCCGCCGACCGGCACGTCCTCGTGCTCAGCATGCATCCGGCCGTCGGTGACGCCGGCACGCTGGCACTGGTGCTCGCCGAACTCCTCGGCACCGAGCCAGGTCCGGCCGGCAGGTACTCCGCCCACGCCGCCCGGCAGCACGCGGTGGACGCGGAAACCCGTGCCGCGCACCGGGATCACTGGCTGTCGCTGCTGGACGACGAACCGGCCCCCGCCCAGCTGCCGCTCTCTCGCCCGCGGCCGGCGAGCGCTGAGCACCGGGCGGGCCGGCACCTGGAACCGTTGCCCGACCAGCTCCTCGCGGACGCGCGACAGCTGGCGGACGAGGCGAACTGCTCGCTGTCCGTCGTGCTCGCGGCGTGCTTCGCCGCCGTGCTGCACCGCTACGGGGCACGGTCCGACGTGGTCCTCGGCCACCACCTGCCCGGTGACCGGCCCGCGGGCACGGCGGGGCCGATCGGCGATGTCGCGGTGCTGCGCCTCGCCATGTCACCCGGCACCGGCTTCCGGACGCTGCTCGACGAGACCGCACGGCAGCTCACCGAGGCGGCGGCACACCGGGACCACCCGTTCCAGCACCTCACCCGCGCGCTCGGCCGAACCCCGGACACCGCCGCGGCCGGGCTCTTCCAGCTGCTCTTCGAGTCCGAACTGGACACTGCCACACCGCTCGCACCGGCCACCGGGCTCGACGTCGCGCACTTCGACGTGCCACCCGCGCACGTGCTGCACGACGCCGTGGTCACCGCCCGCCGGACGGCCGCCGGTGTGGCGCTGTGCTGGGTCTACGACGCCGATCTGTTCGAGCCGCGGACGATCGCCGCGGTGGCACGGCACTTCACCTCGCTGCTCGCGGCCGCGGTCGCGGACCCGGCGGCCGCGGTGGCCACCCTGCCGATGCTGTCGGAGGAAGACCACGAGGAAATCCGGCGCCACTGGAACACCGCGCGCACGCCGTACCGCCGCGAACCGGTCCACCGGCTGATCGAGGACCAGGTGCGGCGCACGCCGGACAGCACCGCCGTGGAGTTCGGCGCGGAACGGCTCAGCTACGCCGAGCTCGACCGGCGGGCGGACCGGCTCGCCGGGCACCTGCTCGCCCGCGGCGCGGTGGCGGGGGACATGGTCGGCCTGTGCCTGGACCGGTCGGCCGAGCTGGTCGTCGCCGTGCTCGCGATCCTCAAGGCGGGCTGCGTGGTCGTCCCGCTCGACGCCGCTTATCCGCAGGAACGCCTGGAGTACATGGTCACCGACGCCGGTGTCCGCGTGGTGATCACCACACGTGAGCTCGCCGGCCGCCTGCCGGACACGGCCGGCGCACCGATCCGGCTCGACGCGGACGAGATCACCGGCAGTGCCGGTGAACCCGGCGACGACCTCGGACCCGACGCTGCCGCGTACTGCATCTACACCTCCGGCTCCACCGGACAGCCGAAGGGTGTCGTGGTCGACCACGGGGCCGTGGCGAACCTCGTGGCCTGGCACGCGGACGCGTGGCACGCCGAGCCGGGCACGCGGGTGTTGCTGTACTCCCCCATCAGTTTCGACGTGTCGTTCCACGAGATCCTCGCCGGACTGTGCACTGGGGCCACGCTGGTGCAGGTCGACGAGACCACGCGCCGCAACCCGATGGCGCTGCTGGACTTCGTCCGCGCGAACGACGTCGAGAAGTGGTACCTGCCGTTCGTCGCGCTCCAGCAGGTGGCGCAGGTGGCCAGGACGGCCGAGGTGCCGACCGGCCTGCGTGAGCTGATCGTCGGCGGTGAGGTGCTGCGGATCACGCCCGAGATCCGCGACTTCGCCCGGCGCACCGGCTGTGTGATCCACAACCACTACGGGTCGACGGAGTGCGTCGACGTCACGACGCACACCCTGTCCGGTGATCCCGCGCGGTGGCCCGACGTGGCGCCGATCGGCCGGGCCAACGTCCACAACATGAACCTCTACGTGCTCGACGACGCACAGCAGCTGCTTCCGGTCGCCGTGGTCGGTGAGCTCTACGGCGAGGGCGACTGCCTGGCACGGCACTACCACGGCCGCCCGGAGCTGACCGAGCAGCGGTTCCTGCCGAGCCCGTTCGGCGTCCAGGGCACCCGGCTGTACCGCCTGGGCGACCTCGGCCGGTACCTGCCAGACGGCACCGTCGAGTGCCTGGGCCGGGTCGACACGCAGCTCAAGATCCGCGGGTTCCGGGTGGAACCCGCGGAGGTCGAGACGGTGCTCGCCGAGCATCCCGCGGTCGCCGAGTGCGTGGTCGCGGCCCGGACCACGGCGGCCGGGCGCACCCGGCTCGTCGCCTACGTCGTGCCGCACGCCGGCCACGACTCCGCTGAGCTGCCCGAGGTGCTGCGCGCCCGCGTCGCCGAACGGCTGCCCGAGCACTTCGTCCCGTCCGCGTTCGTCGTGCTCGACGCGCTGCCGCTGACCCCGAGCGGCAAGGTGAGCGTGCGCGATCTGCCCGATCCCTCGTCGGCACCACCGGCCACGCCCGTCGGCTCCTCCCTGCACACGGCTCTGGTCACCCGGATCTGGTGCGAGCTGCTCGAACTGCCCCACCTCGATCCCCGCAAGACGTTCTTCGAGCTCGGCGGGGACTCGGTCCTGCTCGTCCGGGCGCACCAGCAGCTGTGCGCCGCGACGGGGGTCGAGCTTCCGGTCGAGACGTTGTTCCGTCACCCGACCGCGGAAACGCTCACGAGGTTCCTCGACGGACAGGTGCCAGAGGCCCCTGCCGTGACCAGTCCCGCGGCTCGGTCCGCCGATCGCGACATCGCCGTCGTCGGCATGGCCTGCCGCGTGCCAGGAGCCGGGAACGTCTCCGAGTTCTGGGCGAACCTGCGCAACGGCGTGGAGAGCATCCGGCCGCTCACCGCCGAGGAGATCGTGCGGCTCGACCCGGACCAGACCACCGACCCGCACTTCGTCGGGGTGGGCGCCGTGGTCGACGACGCGGACCGCTTCGACGCGGAGTTCTTCGGTTACAGCGCCGCGGAAGCCGAGGTGATCGACCCGCAGCAGCGGCTGTTCCTGGAATGTGCATGGGAGGCCGTCGAGCACGCGGGCATCGACCCCCGGCAGCGGCGCACCGGCGTCTACGCGGGCGCCAGCATGAGCACCTACCTCGTCAACAACGTGCTGCCGGCGAAGCTGAGGTCGGGCACGTTCCTCAGCCACCGGCACTTCGACCGGGCGTCCGAGCTGCGCATCGAGCAGGGCAACGCGAACGACCACCTGCCCACGCGCGTCTCGTTCAAGCTCGGCCTGCGCGGGCCGAGCGTGAACGTGCAGTCGACCTGCTCGACCTCCCTGGTCGCCGTGCACCTCGCGAGCCAGGCCCTGCTGAACGGCGACTGCGAGGTCGCTCTGGCGGGTGGCGTCTCCGTCATCACTCCTCAGCACACGGGATATCTGTGGCGGGACGGCATGATGCTCTCTCGCGACGGTCATTGCCGGGCCTTCGACGCGAACGCCGGCGGCACCGTGTTCGGCAACGGGCTCGGTGTGGTCGTGCTGAAGCGGTTGTCCGCCGCGCTCGCCGACGGGGACCACGTCCACGCGGTGATCAAGGGCTCCGCCGTGAACAACGACGGCGAGTCCAAAATGGACTACTCGGGTCCGAGCGCCGCGGCACAGGCCGACGTCATCGCACAGGCGCACGCCAACGCGGGAGTCACCGCCGACGACATCTCCTACGTGGAGGCGCACGGCACCGCGACACTGCTCGGCGACCCGATCGAGATCGCGGGGCTGACCGAGGCGTTCCGGCGCACCGCCACCAGTGCGGACATCCGCTGCGCGATCGGCTCGGTCAAGACGAACGTCGGCCACCTCGACGAGGCGGCGGGTGTGATCGGACTGATCAAGACCGTGCTCGGCCTGTCGCACCGGGAGCTTCCGCCCAGCCTGCACTTCACCTCGCCCAACCCGCTCGCGGGGCTGGAGGCGAGCCCGTTCCACGTCAACGCGGAGCTGCGCGAGTGGCCCGCGCCGGACGGCCGGCCCCGGCGAGCGGGAGTCAGCTCGTTCGGCATGGGCGGCACGAACTGTCACGTCGTTCTCGAGGAACCGCCCGCTGTGGAGCACGAACCGCCTTCTCGCGACCGGGCCGCGCACATCCTGCCGATCTCCGCCCGCTCGGCCGCCGCGCTGCGGACCGCCGCGCACCGCTACATCGAGCGCCTGGAGGGCCAGGACGACGTCGAGTTCGCGAACATCTGCCACTCGGCGGCGACCGCCAGGCGGCACTTCGACACACGGGTGGCGGTCCTGGCGTCGAACGCCGAGGACGCCCGCTCCCAGCTCGACGCGCTGGTGGCGCGGCCCCACTTCCCCGCGGTCACGTCCCACCCCGGCGACGGGCGGCCGGCGCTCGCCTTCCTGTTCACCGGACAGGGCTCGCAGTACGCCCGGATGGGGTTCTCGCTGTACGAAACCCAACCGGTGTTCCGCGCCGCCATCGATCACTGCGACGAGATTCTCCGGCCGCTCATCGGCCGATCGCTCGTCGACACGGTGTACGGCACCGACCCGGACCCGTCACTGGACGAGACGGCGGTGGCGCAACCGGCCCTCTTCGCCGTGGGCCACGCGTTGAACAGGCTGTGGGAGTCCTGGGGCATCCGGCCGGACCTCGTCCTGGGCCACAGCCTCGGGGAGTTCGTCGCCGCCTGCGCCGCGGGCGTGTTCAGCGTGGAGGACGGGCTGAAGCTGGTGGCGGCGCGGGGACAGCTCATGCAGAGCCTGCCGCGGGTCGGTGGCATGGCCCTCGTGAACGCCGGTGTGGAGCAGGTGATGCCGTATCTGGCCGATCACCAGGCAGCGGTGTCGATCGCGGCCGTCAACTCGCCGACCACCACCGTGATCTCCGGCCGGGCCGACGCGCTCGACGACGTCTGCCGGGCGTTGCGGGGCGACGGAGTGGAGACGATTCCGCTCAACATCTCCCACGCCGCGCACTCCCCGCTGATGCGACCGATGGTCGAGCCGTTTCGCGCCGTGGCGGAAAGCGTCCGGTTCTCGCCGCCGACGGTCCGCGTCGTGTCGACGGTGACCGGTGAACCGGCTGACGCCCGCGAATGGGAGTCGGCCGGCTACTGGGTCGAGCACGTCCTCCGCCCGGTCCGGTTCGACAGCGCGGTGCGGGCCGCCCATCGACTGGGGGCACGTGCCTTCGTCGAGATGGGACCGAAGCCGACGCTCAGCAACCTGGGCCGGCAGTGCCTGGATGCCGGAGACCTCCTCTGGCTGCCGAGCCTCACCCCGAAGGATCCGCACGCCGCCCTCGACAGTCTTCGGAAGCTCCATCTCGGCGGGGCCGACGTCGACTGGCACGGCTTCGACGCTCCGTTCCGCCGGCGCCGCGTGCAGGTGCCGGCCTATGCCTTCCAACGCACGCGCCACTGGATCGAGCCGAAGACCACCGCCGGTCCGCGCCCGGCCGGGCACGTCCAGGGCGATGCCGAGCCGCCACGCACGTTCGAGCTCGGCTGGGAGCCGGTGGCACAGCTCGCGGCGACGACGCCGGCGGTGCGCCACTACGTCATCATCGGTGCCACGTCAGGTCTGGCAGGCCGGATCGCGCGTGAGCTGAAGGCACGCGGTCATGCCTGCGCCGAGGTGACGCTGTCCGATGGCACCGGTTTGGACCGGGAGCTCGCCGGAACCGCCCCCGGGCCGGACATCGTCTTCGTCCCCGAAGCCGCGAACGTTCCCGGCACCGTTGCCCGGTCGCTCGCCGATGCCAGGGCGATCGTCGAGCTCGCGGTGGGACCTCGTGCCGCGAAGAAGCTGTGGTTCGTCACGCGGCAGAGCGAGCTCGGCACTCCCACCACCGAGGCGGAGCTGGGCCAGGCCGGTCTGGCCGCGCTCGCCCGGACGATCAACGCGGAACATCCTGAGCTCGACTGCGTCGCGCTGACCGTGCCACCGGTGCTGGACAGCCACGAGGCCGAACTGGTCGCGACGTTGCTCGGCGGTGCCGCGCCGGCGGGCGAGGAACAGCTCGCCGTGCACCAGGGGCGAGTGCATCTCGCACGTCTCCACGCTCGTCCGGAGCCGGCCGGCACCGCCGTGCCGCGGTTGCCGATCCGCGCCGGCGGGGTCTACGTGATCACCGGAGGTACGGGCGGACTCGGGCTCCGGCTCGCCGTCGCCGCCGCACGGCTGAAGCCGGCCCGAATCGTGCTCGTGAGCAGGAGCGGGCACCCCGCGCCAGAGGACGCGGCGACGTGGGCGGAACTGGCGGCGACGGGTGTGCCGGTCGACGCGGTGCGGGCCGACGTCGCCGACGCGGCACGGATGCGCGAGGTGCTGGCCGGCTGCGGGTCCGGCCTCCGCGGTGTGTTCCACTGCGCGGGCGTGGTGGACGACGGGATCTTCCTGCGGCAGACCCCGCAACGGCTCTCCGCCGTACTAAGGTCCAAAGTGGACGGAGCGTGGCTGCTCCACGAGTTCACCCGGGATCACGATCTCGACTTCTTCGTCCTGTTCTCCTCCTCGGCGTCGATGCTCGGCTATCGCGGCCAGGCGAGCTACGCCGCCGCGAACGAGTTCCTCGACGCGCTCGCGCGGCATCGGCGGCACCGCGGGCTGCCGGCCCTCAGCGTGAGCTGGGGCAGCTGGGCGGAGTCGGGAATGACCGCGCGGATCCACGAGGCGCACCGGGCTCGCCTGCGCGACGACGGTGAGACTCCACTTTCGACTGACCAAGGTCTCACCGCGCTGGCGACGCTGATGGCAGGCGACGCACCGCATGTCGCTGTCGCGAACATGGACTGGACGACGTTCGCCCGATCGCGCCCCCGCGTGCCGTCCATGATCAAGGCCTTGGTGGAACAGGACGTTGAACCGGCCACCGGCACGGCGGACACCTCGTACCGGGCCACGCTGCGTCAGGCGCCACCGGAGAGGGCCCGGGCGATCCTGCGGAACACCGTGACCGCGGCCGTGCGGAGCGTGCTGGGAGGCGGGGCGGACGAGCTGGCTCCCACCCGCGGCTTCGCGGACCTCGGCGTGGACTCCCTGGGCGCGCTGGACCTGCGCGGCAAGCTGCAGGTGGAGCTCGGTCTGAGCCTGCCGGCCACCCTGGCCTTCGACCATCCCTGCCTCGACGCGCTGATCCGGCACATCGAGGAGGAGCACCTCGCGGAGGAGATCCTGACCATGCCCAGCTCCGGCACCGTGATCGAGCAGACGGAGACGCGGCGGAGCGCGTCCCCGGCCGAAGCGGAACGCGCGGTCGCGATCATCGGCATGTCCTGCCGCTTCCCCGGTGCGGCAACGCCGGACGAGTTCTGGAAGCTGATGAGCGAGGGCCGGGACGCGGTCCGCGACGTACCCGGCGACCGGTGGGACGTCGACGCGCTCTACGACGCCTCGCCCGACGCACCGGGCAAGATCTACATCCGGCAGGCGGCGCTGATCGACGACGCGGACTGTTTCGACGCCGCGTTCTTCGGCATCTCGCCGCGCGAGGCGCTCAGCATGGACCCGCGCCACCGGATGCTCCTCGAGGCGGCCTGGTCGGCGATCGAGGACGCCGGGATCGACCCGATGTCCTTGCGTGGCACCGATACGGCCGTGTACCTCGGTGGTGACGAGTTCGCCAACGACTACCTCAGGCAGGCCGAGCCACAGCTGGGCACCGAGCCGTACATCTCGACGGGGACGACGCTGAGCTTCACCGCCGGACGGCTGTCGTACAAGCTCGGTCTGCACGGTCCCAGCATGGTGATCGCCACGGCTTGCTCGTCGTCGCTCGTCGCCGTCCACTCGGCGGTGCGCGCGATCCGCGGCGGCGAGTGCGGGATGGCGATCGTCGGAGGCGCCAAGCTCGTCCTGGGATCCGAGGAGACCGTCCAGCTGTGCAAGCTGCGGGTGCTGGCGCCCGACGGCCGCTCGAAGGCGTTCGCCGCGGACGGTGACGGACTGGGCCGCGGCGAGGGATGCGCGGCGGTACTGCTCAAACGCCTCGACCGCGCCATCGCCGACGGCGATCCCGTGCTGGCGGTGATCCGCGGAACCGCGGTCAACCACGACGGTCCGAGCTCGGGCCTGACCGTCCCGAACGGCGGCGCTCAAGCGCGTCTGATCACGACGGCCCTGGCCGACGCCGGGGTCGCTCCGGCCGACGTGACCTACGTCGAGGCGCACGGCACCGGCACCCCGCTCGGCGACCCCATCGAGATCAACGCGCTGGGCGCGGTCTTCCGGGACCGGACGTCCCCGCTGCGGATCGGTTCGGTCAAGGCGAACATCGGTCATCTCGAGGAAGCGGCCGGACTGGCAGGGCTGATCAAGACGGTCCTGGCGGTGCGGCACGGCATCATCCCGCCGCAGATCCACTGCGACGTGCTGACCGACAAGGTGGAGTGGCGGAACCTGCCGGTGGTCGTGGAGCGAACCGGCACCGCCTGGCCCGCGGACGCCCCGCGCATCGCCGGCGTGAGCTCCTTCGGGGCCAGCGGCACGAACGCCCATGTCGTCATCGAGGCCTACCAGTCCCAGCCCGCGCGCACGAGTGCAACGCACGACCGGCACGTCTTCACGTTCTCCGCCAGGAACGAAACCGACCTCGACGCCGTCCTCCGCCGGTTCGTCGACGTCCTGCCGACACGTCACGATCCGGCCCAGGTCGCGTTCACCCTGCAGACCGGCCGCCGGCGCCACCGCTGCCGGCTCGCCGTGGTGGCGCCGGACACGACCGTGCTGCGTGAGCGCCTGCTGGCGTTCCTCCAGGGCCGGACCGACGTACCCGGACTTGTCCAGGGCCAGGCGGGCGAGGACGACGGGCTCGCCGTGGAAACGCTGTCCCGGCTGGTCGCGGATCGCGATCTCACCGGTCTCGCCGAGATGTGGTGCGGCGGGTGTGAAATCGACTGGCAACGCCTCCACGAACCGCAACGCCCGCAACGCGTCTCGCTTCCCGCCTACCCGTTCAAGCGTGAACGGGTGTGGATCAACGAGAACGAGCGCCCGCGGGAAACGCCGGCACCCCTCCCCGAACCGGCACCGGCCGCACCGCCGACCGTGGTCCCCCGCCACGACGGCGTGATCGAGGAGCTGCGCGGACAGGTCGCCGGACTGCTCGGCATGCCCGCCGACGACCTGCCGGCGACGGTGCCGTTCGACGAGCTCGGCGCCGACTCACTGATCTTCATGCGGGTCAGCCAGTTCATCCGGGACCGCTTCCTGCTGGTGATCTCCTTCCAGCAGCTGATCGAGGAGGCGAGCACCCTCGTGGAGCTGGCGGCCCTGGTGACCGCCCAGATGCCCCGGCCCGCACCGCACGAGACCGCACCGGTCGCACCCGCGCCGGTCCGCGAGCCAGAGCCCGAGTTCAGGTCCGGACCCAGCACGTTGCTGAAGGCTCCCCAGGCAGCCGAGCGGCTGACCGACCGGCAGGCCCGGTTCGTGACGGAGCTCGTCGACGCCTACACGGCCAGGACCCGCGCGTCGAAGGAACAGGCGGAGCTGGACCGGCCGTTCATGGCCAACTGCCGCATGCCTCCGTTCCAGGCGATCTGCAAGGAGATGTCCTATCCCATCATCGCGGAGCGGTCGGCCGGTCCGCGCTTCTGGGACGTGGACGGCAACGAGTACCTCGACATCTCGATGGGATACGGAGTTCACCTCTTCGGCTACCAGCCGAGGTTCATCGTCGACGCGTTGCAGAGCCAGCTCGCCGACGGTTTCCACATCGGTCCGCAGTCGAGCCAGGCCGGGCGTGCCGCGCGCCTGCTCTGCGAGCTCACCGGGATGCAGCGGGCGGTGTTCTGCAACTCCGGCACAGAGGCCGTCATGGCCGCGCTCCGGTTCGCCCGCGCGGCGACGAAACGCACCCGGTTCGTGATGTTCGAAGGCTCCTACCACGGGTGGTCCGACCACACGCTGGCTTTGCCGTCGGGCACGCAGAACTCCATCCCGATGGCACGGGGCATCGCCGCGGGTGCCATGAACGACGTGGTGGTGCTCGAATACGGGGCCGAGGAGAGCCTGGAGACGATTCGCGCGCTCGGCCCCGAACTGGCGGCGGTGCTGGTCGAGCCGGTGCAGAGCCGGCGACCCGACCTGCAGCCGAAGCGCTTCCTGCAAGAGCTTCGCGACCTGACCCGCGCATCCGGCACGGCGCTGATCTTCGACGAGATCGTCACCGGGTTCCGCGTCCATCCCGGCGGCGCACAGGTGTGGTCCGGAGTGGACGCCGACATCGTCACCTACGGGAAGATCCTCGGCGGAGGCATGCCGGTCGGCGCCGTCGCGGGTCGCGCGGAGTTCATGGACACCGTCGACGGCGGGCAGTGGAACTACGGCGACGACTCGACGCCCACCGTCCCGACGACGTTCTTCGGCGGCACCTTCAACAAGAACCCGATGACCATGGCCGCCACGCAGGCGGTGCTGACCCACCTGAAGGAACAGGGTCCGCAGCTGCAGCAGCGGCTCGCGGAGAACGTCGCCTGGCTGGCGCACGACTTCAACACCTTCTGCGAGAAGGAAGAGTTTCCGCTCCGGATCGTGCACTTCTCGTCGGTGTTCCGGTTCATCGGCGACGGCGAGTACAGCCTGCAGCGCTACCCGATGGCCATCGACCTGTTCTTCCACCTGCTGGCGCTCAAAGGGATCTACGTCCTGGAGACCAGGGTGTGCTTCCTGTCCACCGGCCACACCCAGGAGGATCTGCGGCACATCTCCGACACCGCGAAGTCGTGCCTGAACGCGTTGCGCGACGGTGGCTTCTTCGGTCGCGCGGTGCCCGCCGCGCGAACCACGACGCGGCGCGGAGAGCGTTTCGCCGAGGACGCACGCCTCGACCGCGGTTTCACCGTGCCCCCTCGTACTACCGGGGCGGCGTGTGGAGACGTTCTGCTGACGGGCGCGACCGGGTTCCTCGGCGCGCACTTGGCGCATGATCTGCTGCGCGACACGTCGGCGCGGATCCACTGCCTGGTGCGGGCCCGTGACGCCGGGCAAGCCCGGCAACGGGTGATCGACAACCTCGCGGCGAACGGATGCCTGACCGAGTCGGCGCGGGACCGCGTCATCGGAGTTCCCGCGGACCTCTCGCAACCACGGCTGGGGCTGTCGGACGCGGCGTGGCGGGAGCTGGGCGGCCAGATCGACGCGATCTACCACAACGGCGCGCACGTCAACTCGCTCCTGCCGTACGACAAGCTGCGGCTGGCCAACGTGGAGGGCACCCGCGAGCTGCTGCGGCTCGCGGTGGACGGCAGGACCAAGGCTTTCCACTACATCTCGTCCGACGCCGTCTTCGACGCCTACGGCTATCTGCGCAACGCGACGATCTACGAGGACCAGCCGCTGGCGCACTGCGACAGCCTCTACGGTGGCGGCTACGCGGAGTCGAAGTGGGTGGCGGACAAGCTCGTCGAGAACGCGCGTGCCGCCGGCCTGCCCGCGTCGATCTACCGTCCTGGCACGATCACCGGTGCCCTCGCGGGTGGCTGTGGCCAGCTGGGCGACTACTTCACCCGGTTCATCAAGGGAGTCCTGCAGCTGGGCGCCTGTCCCGAGATCGCCGCGACGATCGACTTCAGTCCGGTCGACGTCGTCTCCGGCATGATCGTGGAACTGTCGCGGGACACGACCTCCGGGCGAACGTTCCACCTGACCCATCGCGATCCCATCACCTACCGCGAGTTCATCGACGCCATCCGGGACACCGGCTACCAGCTCGACGTCGTGCCGCTGCACGAGTGGGAACCGGTCCTGGCGAACCTGCGCTACGAGGACGACAACGCGCTGTACCCGCTGCTGCCCCTGTTCACCGAGTCGGCGGACCCGTTCTTCCGCCCGGCCAAGCTCGACGTCCGCAACGCACACGCCGGGGCCCGGTCCCGCATCGAGGCCTGTCCCCCGATCCTCGAGCTGATACCGCTCTACCTCACCAGGTTCGCCGAGCGGGGGTTCCTGGAAGGCCCGCCCGAGCTGTCGCGCCGAAGGGCCGCGTCGTGAGGCGGCCGGAGTCCACCGAGCCGGTCATGGACGTGACCCGGATCGACCACCGGTGGCTTCGCCGTCACCTGAACTGGCCGCTGACCGGCGACGAGGTGATCCGCATCCGCTCGATTTCCCATTCCGGCGGCGTCATGGGCAGCGTGGACCAGGTCAGTTGCGCGGGCCGGTCCTTCATCTTCAAAGGACCACCGGACGACTCCAGCGACTGGGGAAACCTGCTCACCGACATCGGGCTGCGGGAGGTGAGCACCTACCGCTTCCTCCAGTCGCGCGGGCGATCGGCGCCCAAGGTCTCGCCGGAGTGCTACTGGTCGGCGTCGAGCCGCGACGGCCGGGGCGCGCTCGCGTTGGAGGACCTGGGCGTTCCCTCCGCGGACGGGGTCATGGCCGCGGGCCTGAGCCGCGCGCAGGCCGGTGCCGCGGTGCGGTGCCTGGCGAAGGCCCACTCCGCCCTGGCGGACACCGAAGCAGATCCGCGGGCACTTCCCCACCCGTGGCTGTACGGAGTCTCCTCGGAGGGGCTGCTCGCGGCCATCAGCATGGGACTCGACGATCTCCCGCGGATGATCGAGGAGTGCTGGCCGCACGATCTGTCCACAACAGACGCGCGGCGAGTCCTCGACACCGACATCGCGCAGGTGGTCGCCGAGTCGCACCTCGGAGCGAGGTGTGTCTCCCTCTGCCACGGTGACGTGTGGGCCAGCAACATCCTCTTCGTTCCCGGTGAACCTCCCTGGCAGCACACCGCCCTCCTGATCGACTGGCAGTTCACCATGTGGGGCAACCCCTTGTCCGACGTCGCGCTTCTCCTCCTGTCGTCGCTGACACCGGAGTCGCGCAGCGCGTGGGAGGGTGAGCTCCTGCACGAGTACCACTCGACGCTGACCGCTCATCGCCACCTCGACTACACCCTCGACGACTGCCTCGACGACCTCCGCAGAGCCGAGCCGTTCGCAGCGCTGGTCGCACTGGCGACTCTTGACGGTTACACGAGAGGGATGACCACCGAGGAGCTGTCGGGATTCGCCGGCCGGGTGCGGGCAGCCGTGGACCTGGTCGCGGTCCCGGCAGCCGACAACGCGTCGCAGGGGGCAGACGTTGACGTACGACTGTGAAGTAGCGGTGGTGGGCGCCGGCATGTTCGGTGCCGCCGCCGGCAAGCACCTCAGCCGCGCGGGCGCCGACGTGGTGATCATCGGCCCGGCCGAGCCGCGGGAGGGCGACCCGGTCAGCCAGCACTCGTTCGGCGCGCACTTCGACGAGGCGCGGATCACCCGCCGGCTCGGCTGGGACCCGGTGTGGGAGATGACCGACGCCCGGTCGCAGGAACGTTATCGCGACATCGAGAACGAGTCCGGCATCAGCTTCTTCCACGAATGCGGCTCGCTCGTGCTGATGGCGAACTCGATCGCGCACCGCACGAACGCGATCCTGGACCAGTGCGCGGCCGCCGGCATCGCCGTCGATCAACTGTCCGAAGAGGACCTGCGCGGCCAGTTCCCCGACCTCGGCCTGCCGCCGATGGAGGGAGGGGTCATGGGCCTGCTGGAACGCGAGCAGGCAGGGTACCTGAACCCCCGGCGGCTGGTCAGTGCCCAGCTGACGCTCGCCACCGCAGCGGGCGCGCGGCTCGTGCGCGGCACCGTGACCGGTGTCGAACGGGTGCCGGGAGGGTGGCTGCTGCGCACGGACGGCGCCGGGTGCCCACCGCGGATCCGGGCCGAGCGGGTGCTCGTCGCCACCGGCGCGTTCACCAACGTCAACAACGTGCTGCCGGTGCCGCATCAGCTCGACCTGCGTGCTTTCACCGAACCCAACCTGCTGTTCGAGGTGCACCCCGAGCAGCTCGACCGGCTGCGCGCGTTGCCGTCCGTGGTGACCGTGGATCCCGCGGACACCGGCGACGCGAACACGTCGCTGTACCTGTTGCCGCCCATCCGGTATCCCGGCGGCAAGTGGTACATGCGGTGCGGCCCGGGCATGCAGCCGCTGGTCGAGGAGCTGCGCACGGTCGACGAGATGGTGTCCTGGTACTCGAACCAGAAGATCACCGCGCGGCAGATGGCGTTCCTCACCACGATGACGCACCTGATGGTGCCGAACCTCAAGCCGGTCTCCGTGCGTGAGGCGTGCTGCATCATCGAGAAGACACCGTCGCGGTACCCGTACATCGGCAACGTCGACGAGGACTTCGCGGTCGTCGTCGGCGGCAACGGTCACGGCGCCAGGGGTTCCGACGAGATCGGCAGGCTCGCATCGACCGTCGTGCTCGGCGAGCCGTGGGACTGCCCGATCCCGCAGGACGTGTTCGCCCCGCTCACCGCGTCCCCGGCCGCGGCCGACCGCGGCGAGCGACCCGAATTTCTCAAGCCACCGTTCGGTCTGTGCTGACAGGAGAGAAACAGTTGTTCCCAACATCGGCTCACGAGTTGCTGCGAGACGAACGATGGCGTTCCCTGACCGCCGATCAGGAGAAGCTGCGCGCCTACTCCGACGACGAGTGGTTCAAGTCGGGCCTGGACGGGGCCTACGAGGTGCTCGGTGATGACGCGAGCCGCCTCGTGCAGCGGCACGCCGTGCTGGTGATCCAGCCGGACTGCATCGCCGGCCGGACGGCGGAGCGGTGCGTGGAACACGTGCGGGGGCAGGGGTTCGAACCCGTCCGCACGATCCGGTTCCACTTCGGCGCGGAACAGACCGCCGGCATCTGGCACTACCAGTCCAACATCTCCACCCCGGACAGCCTGGACATCGCCGACCAGGTGTGCGGCAAGGGCGACTCGCTCCTGGTGCTGCTCAGGGACACCACCGCGGAGCCGGTGATGCCCGCCAGCCTGCGTCTGACCGACCTCAAAGGACGGTCGAACCCCGCCAAACGCACCGAACACCACCTGCGCACGATTCTCGGCGCCCGGACGGTCCTGGTCGTGCTGGTGCACACCCCGGACGAACCCGTCGACCTCATCCGGGAGACCTCGGTCCTCCTCGGCCCGCGGATGCGCGAGCTCTACGCCGCGATGGCCGAACCGGCTTCGCCCGACGCGGCAGAAGACCTCGCGGCCCACATCCGGGACCTGAACGCCGAGTCCGACCCCCACGACCTGGATCCGCAGGCCGCCTGGGACCGGGTCACCGCCCGCATCGCCGACCCGGAGGTCCTCTCCACGCTCGACAAGGTGCGGCACGGCAACGAAAAGCTCGACTGGCAGTGGTTCACCGGCAGTCTCGCCGCCGCCGGTGTCGACCCGCGAGGCTGGGACGCCCTGCTCATCGGCAGCGAGCACATCGAACACGACCAGCCGGGCATCCCCCGCCTCGTCGACCGCGTCAGCATCGAGAGCTGGACGAACGGCGAGGGAGTCCTGCTGACCCGCGCGTGACGAAGGTGCCGTGCACAGCACGAGCTGTGCACGGCACCAACCGTCAACTCAGAACAGACCCCACTCGCTGAACTTCGCAGCAAGATCGCGCAAGGTTTCCGGCGTCATCTTCTTGCGCGCTTCCTTCTCCGGCGATTCCTTGTCCGCACCGAAGTGGTACACGCGCTCACCGGTCTTGGTGTCGACCAGGAACGAGTAGTCCTTGACCGCCGGACCGCGGATGACGAGCGAGACCGTGTTCTCCTCCGCGACGAGCGCGTGCATCATCCGGTGGTGCAGCGCGTAGGTCGTCCCCTGCCGCTCCTGGCGCGCGTGCAACGCGGTGAAGGGCAACGGGAAGGCAGCGTCGTCGTCGCCCTGATCGCCGTACATGAAGTGCCGGAAGTGTCCTTTGAGGACCATGCTGGCGAAGGTCCACCGGTGGTTGTGCGGCAGGTCGTAGCACCCGTTCCAGAACACGTGCAGCCGCACCCGGACACCGGACTCCGGATCGGCGTACAGCACGATCTTGTCGAGCGACTGCCCCACCTCGCCGAGCGTGACCGGGTCGGGCCGCTCGCACAACGCGAGCAGCTCGGGCGTGTCCGCCACCGCGTCCAGGGCGGTGCGGACGATCTCCCGGTTGGCCCACATCTGGTCCAGCGCGAGACGGCTGGTCTGCTCGACGGCGTCGAGGTCCTCCCAGTCGATTCCGCGCAGCGGCTCGATCACGGATGCGATCGTGTCCACGAACTCCCCTTCCCCCAGGCTGATCGGTACGTGCACTCAGCTCTCGACGTCGTAGAAACCGTCCCCGTCGAGATGACGAGCGGTCATGATGTCGTGCAGGACGACCGATTCCGTCTCGTGCACCAGGTAGACGCGCATCGGATAGGTCCAGTCGTCGATCGTGCGGTGGATCCGCTCACCCGGCCGCACGTTCAGCAACAGGTCGTGGAAGCTGTCCATGCCGCGCAGATCCGCCATCTTCGGGTAGCCGCGAAGCGTGCCCTCCGCCGGGCAGGACATGTTGACCAGCCCGGCGTGGCGCACCAGCTCGTAGCCCGACACCCACCGCTCGAGGAAACGCTCCGGCTCGACGTAGGCGTCGACGGTCCACTCCACCTGGCTGCTCCCGATCGCCGCCGCCACCGGGAGGTGCAGGTCCGCACCACACATCCGGGCGGCGGTCTCGATCAGTCGCGGGCCGTTCGGCGTGAGTTTGACCTCGCTGTGCGCGGGACCGTTGCGCAGGCCGAGTGCGTCGAGCACCTCGAAGGTGTAGTCGGCGAGGGCGTCCTGGTCCGCGCCGTGCCGGGGCAGCAGCTGGGCGCTGGCACCGAGGTCGTGCACTCCGTTGGCGGACATGTGATGCATGCGCCAGATGTCGGTGACGTGGTGCTGACCGTCCAGGCTCACCGTGTTCACCAGGTACTCGCCGCCGACCAGGTACTCCTGGGCCAGGGCGGCCCGGTTCTCCTCGCCCAGCGCGCTGTCGGTGCCGATCAGCGCGTGGAAGGCGGCGCGCACCTCGTCCGCGGTGTCGCAGAAGTGGATGCCGTCGTTGCCGGCGCTGCTCAGCGGCTTCAGCACGACCTTGCCGCCGGCGTCGCCGTACCAGTCCATCAAGGCGTCGAGGTCGGTGGCCAGCAGCTGCCTCGCGGTGGGCACGCCGGCCGCCCTCACCGTTTCCAGCATGCGGTGCTTGTCCCGGCGCGCGCTGCTGCGTTCGGTGCCGTTGGTCCGCACGCCGAGCGCTTCGCTGAGGACGTCGGCCATTTCCACGCCGCTCTCGGTGCCGGGGATCAGGCACACCGGCGCGTACTGCGCGATGGCCTTGACCGTCACCTCGACGTCGCCCTCGTGCACGATCTCCGCGACGAAGTCGCCTGGCCGGTAACTGCGCGCGTAGGCCGGGTTCGGGTCGGCGACACTGCGCACGTGCAGGCAGTCGTAGCCGCGCTCCTGGAAAGCGGGCGCGAGGTAACGCGCGCTGGAGTAGGCGTCGACGATCGCGACGATCGGTTTGTCACTCATACCGCGGCCCCAATGTGGTGTTCGGCAGCTTCAGCCCGGTGTGCTCGGCGAGAAAGGCGAGCGTATCGGCGGCCAGGGACACGGCTCTCGTCGCCGACCGGCCCTTGTGCCCGGCCTCGGCCTCCGCCCGCAGGAGAATCGGCCCGCTGCCGCTGCTCGCGTGCTGCAGGGCGGCGCACATCTTCCGCGCGTGCATCGGATCGACCCTGGAGTCGTTGTCGGACACCGTGAACAGCACGGCCGGATAGTCGACGCCCTTGTCCACGTGGTGATACGGCGAGTACGCCAACAACCAGCCGAGCTGCTCTGGATCGTCCGCGGTGCCGTACTCGGCGGTCCACAGGTGTCCCAGGCCGAAACGCTCGTACCGCACCATGTCGAGCAGCGGCGCCTCGCACACCACCGTCCGGCAGAGATCGGGCCACTGGACGAGCGCGGCACCCACCAGCAGACCGCCGTTGGAGCCGCCGTAGCTGCCGAGCTGGGCGGAGGTGGTCCAGCCGCCGTCGATCAGAGTCCGCGCCGCGGCGCGGAAGTCGTCGAACACGTTCTGCTTGTGCTCGCGCATGCCGGCCCGGTGCCACTCCTCGCCTTCCTCACCACCGCCGCGCACGTTGGCGATCGCGTACACCCCGCCCGCCTCCACCCAGGCGAGCACCGACGGGTCGTACTCGGGAACGATGGACGAGCCGAAACCGCCGTAGCCGAACAGGATCGCCGGCAGCGGCCCGTCCCGGTCCACCGGCTCGACGACCTGCATCCGCACCGTCGTGCCGTCCGCGGAGGAGAAGCTCACCTGCGAGCTGCGGACCTCCGGCACGCCTACCACCCCCGGCGCCGTCGCCCACACGCTCGTGGTGGCGTCGCGGGCGTCGTAGCGCAGGATCGTCCGCGGTGTGGTGGCGTCGGTGTAGGAGAACCACGCCTCGTGGCCTCCTTCCGGCCGTTCGAAGAGGCCGCCGACGGAACCGACTCCCGGCATCGGCACAGCACCGAGCAGGTCGCCGGTTTCCAGGTCGTGCACGGTGATCTCGTTGACGGCGTGCCGCGTCCACGTCACCAGCAGCCGCGCCCGGTCTAGCCCGGGACCGTCCAGAATGGCGAAGTCGGTGAGCACCGCGTCGGGCGCCTCCGCCACCAGGTCGCGCCAGGCCTTGTGGTCCAAATCGGACGGATCGGCGACGCAGAGCTTGGAGCGCGGCGCGTCCCGGTCGGTGAACAGGTACGCCCTGCCGTCGCGCCACATGTACAGGCCGGTGTCGGCGTCCACGCCGACCTGGATCGGGCGGAACTCGGGCGCCCCGGCGCCGTTCGCGGCGAGGTCGCCGAGCCACAGGTCACTGCGGTTCTCGGTGCCGGAGGCGACGCCGACGCTCAGCCAGCGTCCGTCCTGACTGACCAGGAGCCCGAAGTCGGCGTTGTCCGGCAGTCCCTCGCCGAACACCAGGACGTCGGCGAGATCGGGATCGGTGCCGACGCGGTGCAGATAGATCCGCCGGCCCGCGGTGGGCGACTGGCGCACGTAGTAGTACGCGTGCCCGCCCGGAAGCCAGGTGATGGCGGAGTGGCGGGTGCCGGAGATCGGCCCCTCCAGCGCCTTTCCTGTCGCCACGTCGAGCACGTGCAGCAGGGACTCCTCGCTGCCGCCGCTGGAGACCTTGTAGGCCAGCCGGCGCCCGTCCGCGTCCGGATGCCAGGAGTCCAAGGTGGTGTTACCCGCGGGGTCGAGCGACATCGGGTCGATGAGGACCCGCTCCGCTCCGTGCGCGTCGACGGTCAGCAGGACCGCACGTTCCTGATGGGGCAGGCGGCGGGTGAAGAACTGCCGGCCGCCACGCCACACCGGGGCGGTGACGCTGCCGGTGCCGTGCAGTTCGGTGATCCGTTCCCGCAGAGCGTCGCGTCCGGGAAGGGCGTCGAGCACGCTCTCACAGAGCACGCGTTGCGCGGCGACCCACTCCTGGGTCGCGTCGTCCTGCGCGTCCTCCAGCCAGCGGTAGGGATCCGGGATCTGCCGCCCGTGCACGATGTCCAGAGTGGACTGACGCGGCGCTGGTGGATAGATCTGCGTCACGGTCGCTCGCTCCGTGCGTCGAGTGGGACGGGTTCGGCGGTCAGGACGGGTTCGGCCGACCGGTCGCCGTAGCGGCGCAAGGCGGTGAAGCCGACCACCGCCGAAACCAGCGCGACGACCGAGGCGAGAACCAGCAGCGCGGTGAAGGAACCACGCAGCGACTCGCTGCTGGTCATTCCGATGAACAGCAACATGCTCGCGGTCACCCCGGCGAAGGTGCACATGGTGAACAGGCCGGACACCCGACCCGCGACCGCGACCGGTTCGTCGGCGAGGATCCTCGACTGGAAGGTCACCGCGAACACCTGCCCTGCCAGCAACATCAGCGAGCTGGCCAGGATCGCGATCCACGCGGTCGTCACGAACGTCATGCCTGCCAACGACACCGCGACGACAACAGCGGCCAACACCCCGGCGCGCAGCCCGCCGCGCTCGCGCAGCCGCCCGGCCAGCGTCGCGCCGATCACGCCGCCGACACCGTTGGCGAGGTTGATCGCGCTCAGCCAGCCGGCACCACCGCCGAGGAAGTCCCTGGCGACCACGTTCGGATAGACGTTGATCAGCCCCGCGCCCGCGTTGAGGGCGAAGACGCTGACCAGCAACCACTTGCTGCTCAGGGTCAGTCGTGGCTTCCACGAACCGGCCTGGCCGCCGCCGGGGCCGTCCACCGGCTTGGGGGCGAGCATCAGCCGCACCAACAGCCAACCGGAGACGACGAACGTGACGATGTCCACGATGATCAGCATCGGCAGATCGGTGTACTGCAGCAGCAACGGCGCCGCGGCGGTGCCGAGGACGAACGTCGACCAGTCGATCCTCGACACCGACGCGAGCGCGCCGGGAATGCGCTCGGACGGCAGCACCCGCCGCAGATACGCGGTCTGCGACGCGGTGAAGAACGGCGTCAGCACGCTGAGCAGCGCCATCACCCCGATGGTCGCCGCCGACGTGGAGCCGACGCCGATCCAGACGACCACCAGCAGCACGGTGAGCAGCACGGCGCGCAACGCGTCGAGGCCGATCAGCGTCCGCCGGGTGTCCAGCCGGTCCGCGAGCGGCGCGAGCAGCCTGGAACCGAACAGGATCGGCAGGTACACCAGCACGATCGCGGTGGTGAGCACCGCGGTCGAGCCGTTGTTCTGGTTGTAGGCGAAGAAGACGACGCCGGTGCGGAACAACCAGTTGCCCAGCTGGCTGAGCGCGTACGCCGACAGCAACACCCGGAGCGAGCGGTCCCGCGCCTGGTCGTGCCCCGGCTGATCGATGTCGGTCAACGCGTTCCGTTCGCCGCGCTGAGCAGCTGAGCGCGCAGGTCGGACAGTTCCTCGGCATCCGCACCGTGCTGGGCGGCGAGGTCGAGGTCGGTCTCGGCGCCGGCCAGGTCGCCGAGCTCGAGCCGCAGGAACGCCCGGTTGTAGGCGTAGTCGGGATCGTCGGACAGGCGCACCGCGTCGTCGAGGAACGGCAGGGCCTCCTCCGGCCGGCCGGTCGCGTACAACACCTGAGCGAGGTTGTTGTACGCCTCCGCCAGCTTCGGACCGGCCTTCACCGCGGTGCGCAGGCTCTCCTCGGCCTCCTCCTGGCGACCGAGCTCGGTCAGGACGAGACCGCGGTTCGACCACGCCTGCGCGTTCTTCGGGTCGTGGTAGACGGCGGCGTCCAGGCTCTGCAGCGCTTCCGCGTGGTTGCCCTGCTTGAGCTGGAGCACACCGAGACCCAGATGCGCCCTGGCTTCCGCCGGCTTGAGCTCGACGACGCGGCGGAAGTCGCGTTCGGCCGCCGCCGAGTCACCCCGTTGCACGTGCAGCCTGGCCCGGTTGAGGTGTGCCTCGTAGTAAGGCGGGCACAGTTTGATGGCGCGCTCGTAGTACTCCAGAGCCTCGTCGAACTCGCCGGTGCGTTGCAGCATGTTGGCCAGGTCGTTGGCGTACTCGCCGTAGTTCGGGTCGAGGCTGATCGTGCGCTGGTAGACCTCGTACGCCCGCGGGAAGTCCTTGACCATCTCGTAGATCTGCGCCGTGTTGTACACCAGGATCGACTGGTGCAGGGCGTACTTCTCGTCGCCGTAGATCTTCTGCATCCTGTCCATGCCCTCGGTGCACAGCTTGAGAGCCTCGTCCAGGCGGCCCTGCCGGGCCCGGATGTAGGCCAGCGCGTTCTCGGCGAAGACCTTGATGTACTCGCGCTTGGGGTGGTCCTGGAACTCGCTCTCGATCTTCTCCAGGTTGAGCAGTGCGAAGCGTTCCGCGGTGACGAGGTCGGGCGGCACCTGGTACCGGCCGTGCGCCATGCTCTGCGAGTAGAGCACCGTCGGCGTGTAGAGGCTCTGCGGGAAGTGCTGGTAGAACACGTCGAGGTACGGAATGCACACGTGCGCCAGCCCCAGCGAGTACAGCACGAACGCCATGCGCAGGTAGACGAGGTTGTGCTCCTGCCCGCCGCCGGGCAGCGTGCGCAGCTGCGAGTCGGCCCAGAACCGCGAGAACAGGTCGAACCACGTGTCGTAGAGCCCGATCTCCTGCAGCGAGATCGAGAGCGGGGCCAGTGCCACCATCTGGTCGGAGACGTTGTTCAGGCTCAGGTGGTGCACGGGGTGCAGGACCTCGGCCGGATCACCCGCCAAGCCGGCCAGCACCACGCGGTGCACGCGTTCCCTCGTGCCGGGGTCGAACGTCTCGTAGTTGCGCACCGCGATCGGATCGTCGTCCACGCAGTGGTCCCCGACGTAGCGCTCCAGCATGTCGTACCTGCTGCGCTCGCCGAGCAGGCTGAGGTAGAGGTCGACGTGCGTGGAGAACGTGAGGTAGTCCGGCATGGACACTCGTTCGCCGGCGCAGCGCATGAGCGCGGCCAGGCGCGCGGGCCGTCCCTGGGCCAGCCGCCACAGGTTGTCCGACTGCTTGGCCGTCGGAGCCGGGAATCCCCACGCCGCAACGAGATCGCGGGCTTCCTTCTTGGTCAGCGGCGGCACCGCGACCTGGGCCGCGTGCTCGGCCAGCACGATGTCGGGCTCACCGTTGACGAGCAGGACGATCGTCAACCGGCGGCAGAGAGTGCGGCGGCGGGCGACGATGTCGAGCATCCGCATCGCGGTGGGAGAAAGCCGCTCGGCGTTGTCGATGACCAGGGTGTGGGGTGCGGCCGCGGCGGCCAGGTAGCCGTCGAGGAACTCGTAGACCCCGTTGAGCAGCTTGTCCTGGTACTCGTGGAAGTAGAAGCGAGTCCTCTCGTCCCTGTTCGCCACGCCGGTGAGGTCCCTCGGCACCTGGAAGGCGGTCGACTCACGATGCGGGAAGAGCCGCTTGATGGACTGCTCGGCCGCCGCGACCAGTTCCGGCGCGTTCACCTCGGCATCGTCCAGCGCCTGGTCGAACAACGCCTGCCAGCCGGCGAAGTACCCGTGCGTCACCTTGTCGCCGTTGGCCGACAGCACGACCTGGTCACCGTCGGCCGCCTCGAGCCAGGCGCGCACGGTGTCGGCCTTGCCGCCACCGTCGGGAGACGTCACCAGAATGAACACCGGCGCGTCCGGGCTTTCCGGATCCAGTTGACCGCGCGCACTTTCCAGTGCGGCGAACAACGCGGGACGCACGCGAGAGTAATGAGCGGTCACTGTTGGGCTCCGCTTTCCATGGTTGCTGGAATTCCGCTCAGTCACATTATCGGGTCACGACTGTGACGGCCGCCGAGACCGCTGACGCAGTCCGGCCCACCGATGATGAACGAATGTTCGACAAATATCCCCCAAATGCCGCGCAATACCGGCGGCGCCCCCCACGTAGGCGACCGTACCACGCACGCCCCGCCCCTACAACGCCCGAACCGCAGACGCCCACCAGCTGTTTCGCACCGCCAGACGGCCGAGAGGCGACCTCAGGTACATAGGAATTGGGGGCCCGAGCACCCTCGGGCCCCCAATTCATGACTCAACTCAGCCGGCAACGTACGGCGTGGTGGTGCGGACGGTGTCCTGCTTCTCAGCAACCTTGACCTTCATTTTTTCACCCCCATTTGATTTGTGGCACCCGCGAAGCTCGATAGCATCCACGGGCCGCGAAGACGAGTTCGCAGTACCAAGTCTCGTGGTGGCCGTTATTCACCCGTTAGGGCCGAACGGGTGATCGGCCAGGAGAGCTGAATCACACCCGGTAACGACGACAATCAGTAGTACCGCTCGGTTTCGCGACTGCGAAGATCTCACCCGAGCCATGCGCCTGCCCGCGACGCGGTCCGGGTGGCGGTCGGTCCAGTCTCGCAGAGCGCCTTCGAACGTGTAGTCCTTGGAGCGCTTGGACTTGCCGCGGGCGCGCTCGTCGTAGGTGATGTGGCGGTAGCCGGCGCCGAGTTCGGAGATGACGCGCTTCCTGCCGGTCCAGGAGGGCGACTTCGTGGTTGTCTCTCCTGAGCAGACGGTGGTTCAGGCCCAGGTGACCGGGAGTTCGTGGACGCCGTAGATGTGCATGTTGGTCCGCAGCTTCACTTCGCCGGCGGGGATGGCGAGCCGCAGTGTCGGGAAGCGGCGCAGCAGGCCCTCGAAGCCCGCCCGCATCTCGATGCGGGCCAGCTGCTGGCCGAGGCACTGGTGGATGCCGTGCCCGAAGGCGACCTGACCGCGGACCTTGCGGTGCACGTCCAACGTGTCGGGGTTCTCGAAGCGTTGCGGGTCGCGGTTGGCGGCCAGCAGCGAGACGACGACGGTCGAGCCCGCGGGGATGGTTTCGCCGCCGACCTCGATGTCCTCGGTGGCGTAACGGAAGAAGATGTCGGCCACGGACAGGTAGCGCATGAGCTCCTCGACGGCGTCGGGCAGCAGATCCGGGTTGTCGCGCAGCTCAGCCAGCTCCGTTGGATGTTCCAGGAGCGCGAACGTGCCCAGCGCCAGCATGTTCGCGGTGGTCTCGTGGCCTGCGAGCAACAGCAGGAAGGCCATGCCGCACAGTTCCTCGATGGTGAGGTCCTCGTCGCGGGCCAGGTCCGAGAGGATGTCCTCGCCGGGGTGGGCGCGCTTGCTGGTCACCAGTTCCGCGAGGTAGCCGAACATGGCGCCGATCGCGGCCATCTTGTCCTCGAGCGTCACGTCCCGTTCCATGAACTTCGAGGAGTTCGCCTGGAAGGTCTCCCGGTCCGCGTAGGGGACGCCGAGCAGTTCGCAGATCACCAGGGACGGCACCGGAAGCGCGAACTCGCGAACCAGGTCGACCGGCGGGGTGAGCTTCGCCAGTTCGTCCAGCTGCTGTTCGGTGATCGCGATGATGTCCTCTTCGAGCTGCTTCATCCGCTTGACCGTGAACGCGCCGGTGAGCTTGCGGCGCGACCGGGTGTGGTCCGGCGGGTCCATGCTGATGAACAGGCCCGGCGTCTGCGGGGACGGTTCGGTCTGCTCGGGCATGCCGGGCGTCTCGTACGGCACGTGGATCACGCCGAGGTCCTGGCGGTTGCTGAACCTGGTGTCGGCCATGACCTGGCGCACCGCCTCGTAGCCGGTGATCAGCCAGCCCTCGTGGCCGTCCGGGAAGACCATGGGGCTGACCGGGCGCACCTCGCGCAACCTGGTGATCTGGCTGGGCGGGTCGAACGGGCCCGCGTCGCGCTCCATCGGCAGGCCCTGCGGCACGGAAACCGTCTGGCTCATCGGATTTCCCCTCGTGGTGGTGTGTTGCCACCACGATCACCGAGAGTCCAGACACCGCACTGTCACCACGCTGACACGGCCGGGGCATGGTGTCAGGAAGCCAACGTCACCGCGACCAGCTCGTCCCAGCTCGACAGCGCACCCTCGCGAGCCGCCGCGTCGAAGGCGGCGTCGCCGAGGCGGCTTCGTGCTGCCTGCTCGATCCTGGACACGTCGGGGTTGGACCGGTCCGTCAGGCCGAGCACGTTCGCACTCGCCGCCAGCAGCCGCGCGGCTTGCTCGTGCTGCCCCTGACGCGACGCCAGGTCCGCAACGCCGACGATCATCTGCGCGATCATGGGTGCGTGTCCCATCTCGGCCGCTGCCTGGCAGGCCGCCGCCCGGTGCTCGCGCGCCTCGCCGAGATCGTCGGCGAAGTAGCCGTGCAGGTCGTGCACCGCCGCGCGGATGTGCGGCCGCTTGGCTTCGTCACCCAGCAACTTCACCGCGACGGCGAGCTGGTCGAACGCGTCCTCGGCGTTGCCGTTCCACCGGGCGAGCTCAGCCTTCACGAAGGCCAGGGCGGACAACGTGCCCGGCCAGGTGACCCCTTCCGCACGGCTTGCTGCTTCCGCCATGGCTGCCGCGCCGGCGTCCTTGTCGCCCATGAGCCAGTACAGCCGTGCTTGCCGTGCGCGCATCTGGATGACGTCGTCGACGGCGTCGAGTTCGGTGACAGCCGTGATCGCCTGGTCGAAGTGCTCGCACGCCTCAGTGAACTCGCCGCGCAGGGCGACGCGATCCGCCAGTTCGGTCTGTGCGAAGGAGATTCCGAATCGTTCGCCGAGCACCCGGAACTCGACGAGCGCCTCCTCGAAGTAGGCGTCCAGGTCTCCGCCATGGCCGAGCATGATCCGCATCTTGCCGATGTGGAGCCGGGACAGCGCCCGAACCCAGGGGTCTTCGTCGTTCAGCAACGACTCCCACGCGGGCAGGACGGCGTCCGGCTCTCGCAGGATTCGTTCCAGCGGGACGACCAGCCTCAGCGCCGGGTGGTGGTGCCGGCCGCTTTCGCCGAACTCGTAGGCCTTGTGGACCCACTCCGCGGCTTCCAGCACGTCGGACGGTCCGGTGGTGACGAACATCGAGGTGAGGGCGTACACGACCGCCCGGATCTCGTCGGGGACCTCGCCGGGGGTGTTGATGGCCGCGGTGATCAGCTCCATGCCTTCGGCCTTGCGGCCGATGAGCCACCAGTACCAGCCCGCGGCCGCGGCGAGCCGCATCGCGGCGTGTGCCTCACCGGCGGCGAGCGCGCCGCGCATCGCCGAGGTGATGTTGTCGTGCTCCGTCTTGAGGATGGCGAGCCATTCCAACTGCTCGGTGCGGCGTAGACGCGGGTCCGCCGTCTCGGCGAGCTCGGTGAAGCAGGCCAGATGCGCCTGCCGCGCCAGGTCCGACTCGCCCGCCTCGGCGAGCCGCGCGGCGCTGTACTCCTTGATCGTGCCGAGCATCCGGTAGCGCGGTGCGCCATCACCGGAGGAGACCAGCAACGACTTCTCGGTCAACGCGGTGAGCAGGTCGAGAACCTCGTACTCCGCCGTGCTTCTCCCACCCCCCGTGACATCGCCCGCGCAGACTCGCTCAGCCGCCTCCAGGCTCGCCCCGCCGGCGAACACCGACAGCCTGCGCAGCACCACCCGTTCGGCGTCGGTGAGCAGCTCCCAGCTCCAGTCGACCATCGCGCGCAACGTCCGGTGCCGGGGCAGCGCGGTACGGCTGCCACCGGTCAGCAGCCGGAACCTGTCGTCCAACCGGTCGGCGAGCTGCTCGATGGACATGGTGCGCAACCTGGCCGCGGCCAGTTCGATCGCGAGCGGCATCCCGTCCAGTGCCCGGCAGACGCGCTCCATCGTCTGGGCGTCGCCGGCGAGGTTCTTGCGCACCGCGACCGATCTGTCCGTCAGCAGCCTCACGGCCTCCGGCAGGGCCAGCGGTTCGACGGGCCACAACATTTCGCCGGTGATGCCGAGCGGTTCCCGGCTCGTCGCGAGGACCCGCAACCGCGGGCACTCCCCGAGCAGCCGATGGGCGAGCGCGGCCGCGGACTCGATCACGTGCTCGCAGTTGTCCAGGACCAGCAGCATCTCCCGGTCGCGGATCGCGGCGACGAGCCGGTCCCCCGGCTCCAGGTTCGACGCCTCACCGAGAAGCGCGTCCCGCAGGCCGAGCCCGGTCAGCGTCGCCTGGGCAACGTCCGCATCTGTGCCGACGGCGGCCAGCTCCACCAGCCAGGCTCCGTCCGGCAGGTCGCCGAGCAGTGTGCGCGCGGTTTCCGTTGCCAGCCTTGTCTTCCCGGAGCCGCCAGGGCCGGTCAAGGTGGTGAGGCGGTGGTCGGCGACGAGTTCGCGGACGGCGGCGACATCGGCGTCCTTGCCGACGTAGCTCGTCAGCTCGGCGCGCAGGTTGGTCTTGCGGTTCTCCTTCTGCTGCCCCATCTCGCCGCGCAGCAATGCGACGTGCAACGCGGACAGTTCCGGTGAAGGGTCCACGCCCAGCTCGCCGGCGAGAGCTTCTCTCGTGCGCTGGTACGCCAGCAGCGCCTCACTGTTGCGGCCGGCAGCGGCAAGCGCACGCATCAGCGCCGCGACCAGCTTCTCCCGCACCGGGTGCGCGGCGACCAGGTCGGTCAGTTCGGTGACCAGGTCCCCACCGCGACCGAGGCTGATCTCGGCCTCGAACCGCTCTTCCATCGTGGTCAGGCGCAATCCGTCGAGCCGGGTGGCCGCCGCGTCGAACGCCTCGCTGTCCTGCAGGCCGACGTCCTGCAGGGCCGGCCCCCGCCACAACCCGAGAGCCTCGCGCAGCCGCTGCGCCCGCAACGGACCTTGGTCGTTGCGCGCCTGGACCCCGAGCCGCTCGAACCGCACCGCGTCGACCGAGTCGGGGTCCACCGTCAGGCGGTAGCCGTCCGTCACCCCCTCGACCACCGCGTGCGGGAGCGCCTTGCGCAACCGGGAAACCAAGCGCTGCAAGGCGTTCACCGCGTCGGCGGGCGGGTGCTCACCCCAGATCCAGTCGACGAGCGTCGCCTTCGGGATCATGTGACCCGGGTTGAGCGCGAGGGCGGCCAACAGCCCTCGCAGCCGTGCGCCTGGCACGTCCGCGAGGGTGCCGTCGTCCGCGCGAACCTCGAACGGTCCCAGAATCCCGATCTGCACCTGCTCGATCCTGCCACGGACGACTGGCAGGTCGCTGACGCCGGAACTCAGGCTGCCGCGGGGTGGATGACGATGTCGTCGAGCCGCGTCCGGGCGTAGACCTTGAGGGAGTCGCCGCCGGCCTGCGCGGGCAGGGAGCTGCGCACCAGACCCTTCGTGCTCTTCGCGTCGATCTCGGCGGAGGTGCCCTCGGTGACACCGATCTCGATCCCACCCGAGGCGTTCGTCAACTCCACCTGACCACGCGTGACCCGTCCGATCCGAATAGGACAGCCGGCCGCCTTGGCGATGATGCTGCCATCGGCGCGGCCGATGTCGAAGCTGCCATTCGAACCGCCCAGATCGACGTCGGAGCGGGCGTGGCCGATCCAGACCTTTCCGGTCGTGCCCTGGTACCGCACGACGCCGTCGACCTCGCCGATCCGCACACCGGCCGAGCTGCCCTCGATCACGGCGGATCCGGCGACGTGCCCGACCGCGAGCCCACCCGTCCCGAGGTTGCCCCGCAGCGCGGCGACACGGTCCAGCTGGACCTGCCCCGACCCGATGTTGACCTCGCAGTCGCCGAGAACGCCGTCGGCCCGCACCTCCGTCCACGCCGTGTTCAGGATCAAGCCGGATCCGGCCGGCAGCTCGATCGTGATGGCGACGGAGCCGTTCTGGTCACCCGACTTGGTCGTCTTGACCGCCAGCACGCCGTCGGAGAAGTCGACCGTGGTCTTCTCGGCGACCTTCACGTCCTTGGGGTTCGCGCTGTTGACGGGCTCGACCCGCACCACCGTGTCGGGCCGCTCGCCGGCGGTGATCCGCACACGGGCACCCGCCGTGGTCAGCGTGGCGGTGATCGGGTTCGGCGTGGTGAACGTGGACATGTCGTGTCTCCCTGGTCGCTGGCCTTCGTGGTTGTTGCGACCACGTTCGCCAACAGGCCGGACACACGACTGTCACGGCCCTGACACCGGCGCCAACGCCGATGTCAGGGCCCGTGTCAGCACTACTCGGAGTGCCAGATCTGCGACGAGGTGGTCGCGCAGTCGGCGATTCCGATCCTGGTGCCGTTCCGGTGGGAGAACGGCAGCAGCGCCAGGCACGCGCTGCCTCCGGCGGGAGGAGTCACCAGCACGAGGTTGCCGAACACGTCAGCGGGCGCCCACTGCCACCACTGGCGCTGGTCGATCGCGTTGCAGGACTGCTGGTCGACGACCAGCGTGCCCCACACGAGGCTCAGGCACTTGCCGCTTTTCCTGTTGACGAACTGGACGAAGCCGTTGCCGAGGTCGATCGACGCCCACAGCTGACTGGGGTCCCGCCCGCAGTCCCACTGGTGAACGCGCGCGCCGTTCGCGTCGGAGCTCTTGACCACGTCGACGCACTTGCCGGTGGCCGTGTTGACGAGCTCGTGGAAGTCGTTCGCCGCGATGGACACCGCCGGCGACTGGCCGGAACCGGCGTGGGCGACACCGGGCCCGCTGACCGCCAGGGCCATGAGGGTCGCGGCAAGGCCGAGCAAACTGCGGATTCTCAAGTCCTCGTTGCCTTTCTGGGAATCGGGATGGTGGCGCGTGCCCTCTGACTAAGGCGTGGCCACCCAGAACGCGTAGTCGGCGGTGTACGGGATCGACGCGGTCGACCCCTCCTTGCAGGCACCGGTCGGCGAAAGGCCGCCGGTGGTGTTCAGCCGCTGGACGAACGTGACCGCGCCGAGCAGGCCGGGGCCCCGGTTGCCGGTGGCCCTCAGCAGCAACTGGGGAACGGCGAGCGGCACCGGCGAGCTGGCGACCGTCGTGGCGGTCACCGAGCTGCCGTCCTCGACCGATGTCCACACAGGACCCTTGCTGTGCAGCACCACTGCCCTGCCGTAGCTCTCCAGGATCGCGTCGGGCTGCAGGAAGCCCCACGCACCGTTGGTGCACTGGTAGGTCTGGACGCCGTGCGCGTGCAGGAAAGCGACCTGTCTGTTGCCGGCGGGCACCTTGATCACGTCAGGTACCTGCCCGGGTGCTCCCGCTGACGCGGTGGCGGCTCCGAGGCCGACGGCCGTCATCGCCGCGACGGCGAGCCCGGCCGCAGGATCCGGGCGCGCTGTCTGCCGGGTGTCGCCGCCCAGCCGTCGAACGCCGCGCGCGCCGCGGCGACCGCGTCGTCCACGTCCGCTGTCCCGGCCCTGGCGACCGACGTCACGACGGATCCCGTGGACGGGTCGACGACGTCGATCCGGCCGCCTTCCGCGGACTCCCGCCACCGGCCCCCGATGAACAACCTGCCAGGCGTGACGTCAGGTCGGCACAGCGTCGTGGCCGGCCGGTCGTCGACTGTGGTCATGGCGGATTCGCCTTTCTGTGACAGGCTTCGAAGGAGAGAAGATCGAGTCGGGGAAGGTGAGGCGCTTGCGACCGTCGCTGATGTACGAGGTCAAGCAGGTGGAGCTCGCGGTGCGTGCACTCATGGACGAGGTGCTGCGCCCGGCCGGCGTGACGACCCTGCAGTACACCGCGCTGACGGTGCTGGCCGGCCGCGACGGCCTCACGTCAGCGGAACTGGCGCGCAACTCGTTCGTGACCGCGCAGACGATGACCGACATGGTCGCCGCGCTGGAGCGGCGTGAGCTGATCGTCCGAGAGCAGGACCCCGCGCACGGCAGGAAGTTGCTGATCAGCCTCACGGACAAGGGCAGGGCGTTCCTGGACGAGCACGCCGCCGAGGTCGCGGCGATCGAGGAACGGATGGTGAGCAGGCTCAGCAAGAACGAGCGAACCGCGCTGCACGACCTGCTCAACCGGTGCCGCGCCGCTCTCGCCGGTTCCTAGTGACCACGCATGGCTCAGCTCCTCGTCGAGCGGCGGTATCAGGATCTCGAATATCAGGAATCCTGATATAAAGAGGATGCGCCTGCCTTGTTGAACTGTCAAGAAGTTCTTGGGTCTACCTCAGAGGTCCAGCACCAGGCGGGGTGAGCGGGATCGGGACACGCAGATCATCATCGCGTCGCCCACCGCCCGTTCCTGGTCGGTGAGCACGGAGTCGCGGTGATCGGGTGTCCCGGCGAGCACGGTCGTCTCGCAGGTGCCGCAGGTGCCTTCCTGACAGGACGACAGCACGGCCACGCCCGCTCGTTCGACGACCTCGAGGACGGACTGCCCGGCCGGCACCCGCAGCACCGCGCCGGTCTGCGCCAGCTCGATCTCGAAATCGTGCCGAGGCCCTTGTGCCGCACCGGTTTTCGGTGCGAACCGTTCGACGTGGAGTGCGCCTTCCCGCCAGTGGGCGCAGTGCTGCTCGACGGCGGTCAGCAGGCCTTCCGGACCGCAGCAGTAGACGGCGGTGTCCTCGTCCGGCTCGCCGAGCACCGCCCGCAGGTCCAACAGGCCGTGCTCGTCCTCTGGACGGATCTCCACCCGGCCGAGTTGCTCGAGCTCGTCGCGGAACGCCATGGAGGACCGCGTTCTGCCGCCGTAGAGCAACCGCCAGTCGTGACCTGCCCTCTCGACCTGGGCGATCATCGGCAGGATCGGGGTGATGCCGATGCCACCGGCGATGAACAGGTAGCGCTTCGCCTCGACGAGCTCGAAGTGGTTGCGCGGTCCTCGCACCTCGATTTGCTGCCCCACGGCGAGAACGTCGTGCACGTGCCGTGAGCCGCCGCGCCCGTCTGGTTCATGAAGGACGGCGACCTGCATGATCGAGGTGTCGTTCGGGTCGCCGCACAGCGAGTACTGGCGCACCAGGTCGTCGGCGAGCACGAGGTCGACGTGGGCACCCGGTGTCCAGCCCGGCAGCGGGTCGCCGCCCGGATGCCGCAGCGTCAGCAGCACCACACCGTCGGCGATCTGTTCCTTGTTGTCCAGCAAGAGCTTCATGACGTGTGCCCATCGGGATGACCGAGCAGCCACGCCCACAGCTCGACGGGATCTTCGAACTCGCGCTCGGCGGAGCAGTGGCACACCGCGCGGAGCCGGTCCGTGCCGAGCACCCAGTGGATGCGGAACACGCGGTCGCCGGTGAGCGCGTTCATGCCTTCTCACACAGGCGCTTGAGCATCCGCCGTGCGGCGAGCCCACCGGTGTCGATGTTGATCGACAGCTCCTGGTAGCCCTCCGGCTCCTTCGCGATGACCTGCTCCAGCACGTTCAACGCCACGACGTCCTGCATGACGACGGTGCGGTTGTTCTCGGCGAGGAACGCGGAGACCTCCTCGTCCCCGAGTGCGAAATCCCTTGCCACGCACCAGAAGTCGTGCGTCGAGGACTCGGTCTCCGGCGTGATCGCGTACACGACCTCGACGTGGAACGCGTCCGGGTCGGTGCCGTCCGGGTTGGGCGCGGAGCCGACCGGCGCGATGCGACTGTGCAGTTTGTACAGGCACGGTGGCGTGTACTCGATGTCCTGCCAGCGTGCGATCCTGCCCTGCAGGCCGGTGGACTTGGCGTAGAACGGCGGGCATTCCGCGTCGTCCATGTGCCGCGACACGTAGACGATGCCGGCGTCCTCGTCGACCTCGGTCGTGATCGGGGTGGAGGCGACCTCCGGCGTGCCGATGTAGCCGCCGTGCAGGTAAGTCTCGTGCGAGAGGTCCAACAGGTTGTCGACGAGCAGCTCGTACCGGGCGTCCAACGGTTCCATGCCGGCGACGGTCGTGTAGTCCGGCGAGACGAGCCACGGCGCGCGCGGGATCCGCGACGCGTCGGCGTTCGCCGGGTCGCCGATGAAGACCCACACGAACGAGTCCTGCTCGACGACGGGGTAAGGCAGAAGCCGTGCGGTGCGCGGGATGCGGGTCTGGCCGGGCACGGCGACGCACCTGCCGCTCGCGTCGTAGGTGAAGCCGTGGTACCCGCAGACCACCTGGTCGTCGACGAGCCGGGAAGGCTTTTGCGACAACGGGAAACGGCGGTGCACACAGCGGTCCGGCATGGCCGTCACCGCGCCGTCGCGAGTGCGCCAGAACAGGATCGGCTCGCCGCAGATGGTGCGGTTGAACAGGTCGTGCTCGATCTCGGAACCATAAGCCGCGACGTACCACTGGTCGCGCGGGAAGCCGGTCATCGGCGCTCCTCATCCGTGGTGGGAAACCACAGAGTGGCGGAGGCCACAGCCCGTGCCGTAGAGCACTTTCCGGAAAATGGAAGACCATCCTAAACCGACAGTGCGCGGGAGATCGCCTGGGCGCTGGTGCGCACGAGCCGCGCCAGTGCGTGCGAAGTGGTGCTGCCGTGCCGCACGACCAGCGACACCGCGGCGACGACCTCGCCCTGCCGGTCGCGGATCGGTGCGCCGACCGACAGGGCGTCCATCGTGACCTGGCGGTCACTGACCGAGAAACCGTTCGACCGGACGTCGGCGAGCATCCGGCGCAACCGCGCCGGATCGGTGACGGTCTTGGCGGTGTACCGGGCGATCGGTCCGTTGAGCACTTCCTCCTGCACCTCGACGGGGGCGTGCGCGAGCAGGACCAGGCCGACACCGGTGACGGTGAGCGCGAACCGGTCGCCGACGCGGGTGAGCACCGGCACCGCGTCGGAACTCGCGATCCGTTCGACGAAGACGACCTCCGTGCCCTCCCTGACGGCGAGCTGCACGTTCTCCCTGGTGATCCGGGAGAGGTCCTCGAGGAACGGCAACGCGGCCTCGCGCAGCCCCGGACCACGTGGCGCGAGCGAGCCGAGCTCCCACAACCGCAGCCCGATCCGGTACAGCCCGTCCGTGCCTCGTTCGACGGCGCCCCACGCGCAGAGCTCCTGCATCAGCCGGTGCGTGGTCGACAACGGCATGCCCGCACGCCGGGCGAGATCGCTCAACGTCAGCTCGCGGCGCTCGGCGTCGAACGCGTCGAGGAGCCGCAACGCACGGCCGATCACCGGCCCGGTGGGGCCCGCGGGCCTGCCTCTTCTCGACTCGCTCATCCCGCCATCTTCCCCGGAACCGTCCAGTGGCCACTATTTCCGTTGCGGGGTGCGCGTCACGACCACCAGTCCGTGCCGTCCGGGCAGGACGCGTTCAGGTCCACTTCGGACGCCTGACCGCAGACCGTCCGCCGGCCTCGTCAGGAAGTGCTCAGGATGGCGTGCTCGTAGGCGTAGATCACCAGGTGCACGCGAGTGCGCAGGCCGAGTTTGGCGAGCACACGTGCCACGTGGGTCTTGACCGTGCCTTCACCGACGGTCAGGGCACGGGCGATCTCGGCGTTGCTGAGCCCGCGCGCCACGTGCCTCAGCACCTCCAGCTCGCGTGGGGTGAGCAGGTTCAGTCCGATCGGTGCGGGCCGGGACGCGATCTGGGCGAATCGGCGGATGGCGCGGCGGGTGACCTGCGGGTCGATCAGCCCCTGCCCCTTCGACGCCGCACGGACCGCTTCGACGAGCAGCGCCGGTTCGCTGTCCTTCAGCACGAAACCAGCCGCGCCCGCCTGGAGCGCGCCGAACAGGTACTCGTCGACGTCGAACGTGGTCAGCGCGACCACGGCGGGCGCGGGGTTGACCGATTCGGCGATCCGGCGGATGGCCGCCACCCCGTCCATCCGCGGCATCCACAGGTCGAGCACCACCACGTCCACGCCCAGCCACCGGGCCTTCTCGACGGCTTCGGCGCCGTCCACGGCCTCGCCGACCACCTCGATGTCCGGTTCGGCGGCCTGATCATCGGCGCACTCGCCCGACTGATCAAGCCCGGCAAGCAGAACCTCGGCATCGTGGCGACGCTGCTGCTGGGGCTGGTCGGCTCCGTCATCGGCGGCACCATCGCCAACTGCTCGGCACCGGGGACATCTTCGAGCTCAACGTGCTGGGCTTCATCGTCGCCGTGATCGCCTCCGTGCTGCTCATCGGCGTCGCAGAGGCCGTCGCAGGCCGCAACCGCACAAGCGTGCGGTAACGCCGGACTGACCCCAACGGCCCCGTTCACCGAGCAGGTGACCAGGGCCGTTCCCTGTTGCGGACGGCAATGACCGCGACGCAGCGGGTTCAGCCCGTCCCCCGACAGCGGCAGCCGTCGGGGGACGGTTGGAGGGTGTCGCCGTCAGAGCCGCTGCCAGAGGGCAGGGGTGTTCGGCGGCTCCCATCCGGGGACGGACGTGTGTGGCTGGATGATGCGGTAGGACGCGCCGCCGTAGGTGACCTGGGCGCCGTCGCCGTAGTTGGTGTACGGGGCCCACGAGCCGCCACCGCCGGGGGGCGTGGTCGTGGTCGTGCCGGTCGGTTGGGTGGTCGTGGTCGGACCGGCGGAGGTCACCAGGCGCAGGTTGTAGGCCTGCAGGATCTCGGCCAGCGGCTGGAAGTAGATGGTGCCGCCGGTCTGACAGTTGCCGGACCCACCGGAGGTGACGCCCTGGGCCTGGTCGCCGGTCAGCCACGAGCCGCCGGAGTCGCCGGGCTCGGCGCAGGCGTTGGTGCGGGTGAGGCCGGTGATGGTGCCCTCGGGGTAGGTGACCGAGGCGTTCTTCTGCTGGATGGTGCCGCAGCGCCAGCCGGTGGTGGAGCCGGAGCGGCAGACCGAAGCGCCGACCGGAGCCTCCTGGGAGCCCGCGACCGGGACGGTGCCCGGGTAGCGGTTGACCAGGGCACGCGGGGTGTTGCCCGCGTCGGTGCGGACCCAGGCGTAGTCGTTGCCGGGGAAGCTGCTGCCCTGGATGGTGCCGCCGGGGTTGGAGGTGCGGCCGCCGGTGGCTCCGCAGTGGCCCGCGGTGACGAAGCCGCCCTCGACGGCGAAGCCGATGGAGCAGCGGCCTCCGCCGGGGAGGCCGTAGGCGTTGCCGCCGACGATGTCGATCAGCGGCTCAGGGTTCTCGGTGCTGGCCTCGAAGGCGACGATGTCGCCGTGCAGGCCTGCCTCGGCCGTCCACGCCTTGGCCTGCGCCTCGCCGCCCGCGTGGGCGAGCACGACGATCTTGTTGGTGCGCACGTCGACGTACCAGCCGGGGACGGCGTCGGGTGCGGTGGCGGCCTTCGCGTCCAGCTTGATCTTCGCGCTGTCCAGAGCGGACGCGCTGTGCTTCGCCGTGGTGGCGACGGCGCCGCGCGAGCGCACCGCGCTCGCCAGCGCCGGGTCGGTGACCGCGACGGTGAGGGTGTGGCCGGTGCTGTCCAGCCAGGACCCGGCGTACGCCGAGCCGAGGCGCGACTTCAGCGCGGCGTCGGTCTCGCCCGCGACCTTCTCGGCGTCGAGGCGTTCACGCGCCTGCTCCGAGGAGATGCCGAGGTCACGGGCCATCGCGGCCAGCACGGCAGGGTCAGCCGTGTTGGCAGCGGTGGCGCTGGTTGTCAGCGCCACCGCGATGGTCAGCCCGGCCGCTGTGACCGCCGCCGTGGCGGCGGCGATGAGCTTGCGGTTCATGTCCGCTCCTTGCATGCAGGGTGATTGCGCGCAGACCCTACGACGAGGACCACACCAAGTGGTACATACCAATTGGCCATAAGGTGGGGCAGGCACGACCCCGTGCCGCACCTGGACATCGTGCAGATCCCGGGGATGGGCGAGGTGTTCTGAGCTGTGCTGGATCAGGTGCGGTGGCCCTGGACGCCGTTGTCTTCGTGTTCTCGGATCCGCTGACCGCGAGCGGCGTGGTGGTCGGAGCGGTGGTCCTGGGCGCGAGCGCGTGGTTCGCGGCGCGGAGGTTCGCCGGGCGGCCGGTTACCTCCGGGCCCGTTAGGAATCCCGTTCAGCCAGCCAACGAACCGTATCGATCAGAAAGTGCTTTTGCGCCACGGGGCATTCTCATCGGCGAGATGCTTCAGCTCGCCATCGAGGCTGCTGGGGGGACGCACGGGTTCATCCCGTCAGGACGACAGACGGGTTGGACGTGGCGAAGAGGCTGTCGAACACCCGGACACGGTCGAAGGACAGGGCGTGCTCGCGTGCTCGGTCCGCCATGAGTTGCCGTTCCTCGGCTGACATGTCGAGCACCACCCGGTCGATCGCGGCGGCGATGTGGGTGGCGTTCCCGGCCTCGACGAGGATGGCCGTCCCGCCCACCGCTTCGCCGACGCCTCCGGTGGTGGTCGTGATCACTGGCCCGCCGCCGGCGAGCATCTTCTCGGTCAGCGCGATGCCGAAGGTCTCGACGAAGTCCGGTTCGGGCTTGGTCGGCAGCGCGTACACGGCGCAGCCGTTCATCAGCAGCGGCTTTTCCTCGTCCTCCACGTCGGTGAGGAAGAGGATCCGGTCGTTGTGCTGAGTGATCGCCTGGAGGTGCTCCAGTTCGGGGCCGTTGCCGGCGATCACGAGCTTCAGCCGTGACTGCGCCTGGCACTGGGCGAACGCGTCCACCAGGTCGTAGATGCCTTTGGCCCGTGTCACCCGGGACAGGAACAACACGTACCCGTCGCGTTCCAGGCCGCGTCGCTTCAGGCCGGCGTCCACGAGCGCCGGATCGAGGTCGAGGTATGCCGAGGTGTCGATCGGCGGGTAGCTGACCGATATCCGGCGCACGCACTGGCGGGCGAACCGGGTGCCGCAGTGCGTGTCGATGGCCTCCGCGCAGGCGATGATCTCCTGCCTGGTGTACTCCGACACCGCGATCACCTGGTCGTTGGCGAGGAACCGGGTGAACAGGACCACGGCTGCCCCGAATCGCTTCTCGTGCAGGCACGAGCGAATCACGTTGGTGACGTCCGAGCCGACCGCCTTCGCGATGGTGTGGACGTCAGGTGCGTAGCCGGCCGCGCGTGCCGCGTCGACGGCGTCGCGCACCACGGCGTCGTGGGGAGCGAGGTACATCGACACGCATGTGGTCGGGACCGGCTCGGCGAGCAGTTCGACCAGGCGTCCCGTCAGCCCGGCCAGGTATCGGCCATCCGGTACCCGGTAGTCGCCGACCGGCTCGGGCCGTTCCACGGTGATGCCTTCGCTGTAGGGCATGATCCGATCCAGCGGCTTGAGCGGCAGGCCTGCCGCCTGGAGCACGGGTATCGGCCAGGTCAGCAGCCGAACGTCGTCGAAGCCGCGGGTGAGCGCGACCTCGGCCAGGTTGCGGGCTTCTCCGGAGTGACCGCAGATGACTGGGTCGGCCCGGACCACGATGACGAGACGGCGGCTTGGCCTGCTCATGTGCGAGCCCCCTTTCCGAGCGGGTCGGACACTGATGGCGGCAGGATCTTGCGTCCCCACTCCGAGGGGTGCGGGCCGAGTTCGAGCAGCAGCCGGCCGCCCGCGTGGACGTCGGATGCGCGCAGATGCGCCGCGTCCAGCGGTTTGCCGTCCAGCCGGGCGGACTGCACGTACTGCGGCGGCGGGTCCTCGTCCAACCCGTCGGAACTGATGGACGTCTCGCGGTGGCCACGCGTCTCGATGACGAAATCGCGGTCCCCGAGGTGCAGCGTGGCGTGGCTGAAGGCAGGCGCGTTGACGAGGAACAGGTTCTGCCCGGCGACCGGGAACAGACCGAGCGAGGCCCACACGTACCAGGAACTCAGCCCGCCCGAGTCGTCATTGCCCGGCAGGCCACCGGGACCGGTGCCGAACTGCCAGGTCAGCGCCGCGTGCACGATCTCGGCTGTGCGGTCCGGCCGAGCCGCGTAGTGGTAGGACCACGGCGCTTCCATGTCCGGCTCGTTGTTCAGCCCCTCGAACCGGTTCAACAGGTAGCCGGCCGCCATCTCCGCCGAGTCGGGCCGCTTGCCGGGCTGCGCCACACGCGGGGCGCCGTAGCCGAAGAACGCGTCGAGTGTGCTGACGAAAGCTTCGTGCCCACCGACCATCGCGATTCTCGCGGCCATGTCGTGCAGCAGCCGGAACGAGTAGTTCCACTTGCCGCCTTCGTAGAACGACGAGTCGAGAAGCAGGCCGGTGTCCGGGTCGAACGCGTTGGACCACAGGCGGCTTCGCGCGTCGAGGTCGTCGGCGAGCTGGACGTCGTTCAGGGCCCGGGCGACGCCGGAGGTGCAGTGGCAGGCGTAGGCGAGGTCGAGCGTGTGCGAGATCGGGTGCACGATGCCGTGCTCGTAGAAGTCTTCGCCGTACATCCGGCGCAGGTCGTCGTACATGTGCACCAGCGCCCAGGTCCAGTCCAGGTCGCCGAGGCCGAGGGCGTGCGCGTCGGCCAGCGCGGTGTGGACCAACGCGCTCGCCTGCCGGAAGAACCTGTCCGCGCCGCGAGCCATCCGATATCCGATGGGGAAGTTGCCTTCCTCCTCGCAGACCCGGATCAGCGACTCCAGGAGATCTACCGCCCGGTCCGGGCAGATGGCCATGAGCAACGGCAGCTGGGTCTTGTAGATGTCCCACATCGTGCAGATGTCGAACACGAAGGGCCCGGAGGACGGCCAGAACGGGCTCTCGTCGTCGGCGAAGCACGGCTTGATCAGAGAGTGGTACAGGGCCGTCGCGAACACCTGCCGCCTGGCGGGCGACCCGCCCTCGACCTCCACCCGGCCCACGTGGTCCCGCCACCGAGCCTTGGTCTGCGCCCGGACGACGTCGAACGCCGGCGCCCCGTCACCGCATTCGCGATACAAGTTCTCCCGCGCCTGTTCACAGCCGCGCAGAGAGAATCCGATCTGGATCTCGACGCTCTGCCCGGCGGTGGTGGGGCCCATGTAGAGCATCCCGAACGGGCGCAGCGTGGTCTGCCTGATGCGGTCGAAGTCGAGCCGCGTGCCACCCTCGATCAGCCGGCGGTCATGCCAGAGCATCTGCCGCCAGCCAGGGCTGTCGACCTTGATGTACACCGACAACGGCACGCCTTCGACGACCACCGTTCCCTGGGCGCGGCCGTTGCCAAGGCTTTCCACGTGCGCCCGCAGCGGCACCGTGCGGCCGAGGTCGATGGCCAGCCCGCCGCAGGACAGGTCGACGACGACCCGCGCGCTGCGGTGCTCAGGAAAGACGTATCGGTGGACGGCGACCTTGGCGCCGACAGTGACCCCACATCGAATGCCGGTGTCGAGAGTAGCCGCGTAGTACCCGGCTTCAGCGGTCTCGTCGTGCAGCGGCCAGGCCTGGCCCAGCACGTCCAGCTGCTGCACCATCGGGGTCACCCGCACGTAGTTGTAGTACTTGCGTATCGCGCCGGTACCGGACTGTTGGAAGTGGGTGAAACCGGACGCCTGCGGCCCGTCGAACAGCTCCTCCGGCTGACCCTCGGTGTTCTTCATGTAGAGGCCGTATCCGGTCGGATAGGCACCCGAGTAGGCGCAGGCGGACACCATGCCGAGCGGGGACGTCGCGCCGGGGTGAGTGTTGCCGACCTGCGCTTTCGGCCACCACCAAGTGGCCGCCAGCCCTTGCGCCGCAGGCAGTGAGGTGGCAGCCGTTCCGATGAAAGGATCAATCTCGTCGAGGATGACGAGACACTACGTCGACGCGTGCCCGCGTTGGTTTCAGCGACATGAACATGTGGCCTGGTAGGCGCTCGCGTCGTGGCGTGGCAGTGCGCTTGGTCCGATCCTCAGCGCGTCGACGTGTGAAGGATCAACGCGGCGAGGAGGTGATCCGCGGTTCGGCGCGCGCCTCCGGTTGTCCCATCGCCACGGCCTGCCCGAGCAGTGTGAGCGTGGCCTCCGCGGCCGAACCAGGTTGCGCCGTCACGACGGTCAGCGTCTGGTCCGGGGCGTGCGGGATGCGGAGTGTCTGCTGCTTCACCACGATCTCCCCCGCGACGGGGTGGTGCATCTGGTGCACGGTGCTGTCGCAGGCGCGCACTCGGTGGTCGGCCCACATCGTCGCGAACTCGGGGCTGCGGGTCGCCATTTCACCTATGAGGGCGCTCAGTTCCCGGTCTTCCGGGTACTTGCCGGCGGTGAGGCGGAGGTTGCCGACCACCGCACGGGCCTTGACCGCCCAGTTCCGGTAGAGGGCGCGGGTGTGCGCGTCGAGGAAAATCAGCTTGGTCATGTTGGGGCGGTCCGCGAGGCGTTGAGGGCTGGAGTGGTCGAGGTGGCCCGCGAAGAAGGCGTGGCCCAGGGGGTTCCACGCCAGCACGTCGCCGCGCCTGCCCAGCAGGATCGCCGGTTGGGCCAGCGTGGCGACGAGTTCGGCGGTGTCGGGCGAGACGCGTTCGGGCGGTGGCTTCGGCGCGGTCCGGTGGCGTCGCGGCTGGGCCAGTTCGCGCAGGTGGGAGTGTTCATCGGGGGTCAGTTGCAACGCTCGGGCGAGTGCGGCCACGACCTCCTGCGACGCGTGCAGCGCCTGTCCTTGTTCCAACCGGATGTAGCCCTGTTCGGCGCGGGCACCTGGGCGCTCACCGAGGCGTACGCCCGTCACTCCCGGGCTTTCGCCTACGAGTTCGCGTGGCGCTCACCCGCGCTCGACGGCGCGCTCGGCGCCACGCACACGGTCGAGCTCCCGTTCGTGTTCGGGCGGACCGGGCTCCCCTCACTGCGCGGGCCGAACAGGCTGCTCGGCGACGACGAAGCGCCGTCGTCCCTCGTCACGCGGGTCCACGACAGCTGGGTCCGCTTCGCCCGCACCGGAGATCCCGGCTGGCCGCCCTGCACCCTGGACCGGCGCACCACCATGCGGTTCGACCTGGACAGCGGCACGGTCGACGACCCACGCGGCGGGGAACGCCAGGCATGGGAGCGGGGCGTGCGTGGCGGGTCTTTCTGAATTGCTCCAGAACGTCCTGAGGCAGCGTCACGAAAGTCCTCGCGTCCATGCGGCAGGCATCCCACGACCGCATTTCAGCGTGGAGACGAGCTCGATGACATATGGGGCCGAACAGGTGATGTGTCCGTCGTCGCATCACGTAATGGCATCCACGTCTTGAATGGCACCTTAGGTTAGCTTTACCTTGTCGACGCCCGTTCTGACCTGGGGTGAGTCGAGGAGGACCGCCGGTGAGGCGTCATGCACGCACCGTGACGTTGGTGGCAGCACTGCTGGCGTCGACGTTGACCGCCTGCAGTGCTGCAGACGATCTGATCATTTACTCCGGCCGGAACGAACAATTGGTCGGAGCCCTCCTGAACCAGCTCGAGGACGCCGTCGGAATCGATGTCGAGGTCCGCTACGGCGGCAGCGGGGAAATGGCCGCGCAGCTGCTGGAAGAAGGCCAGGGCACTGAGGCAGACCTGTTCTTCTCACAGGACGCCGGCGCGCTGGGCGCCGTCGGGGCGCAGGGCAGGCTGGCCGAGTTGCCCGCCGACGTGCTCGGCATGGTGCCGGAGAACTACCAGGCGCGTGACAAGAGTTGGGTGGCGACGAGCGCTCGAGCCCGCGTGATCGCCTTCGACCCCCGCGTGGTCGACGAGGGCGAGCTGCCCGGGTCGATCGAGGAGGTCGTCGACCCGAAGTGGAAAGGCAAGATCGGCTACGCGCCCACCAACGGGTCGTGGCAGGCGTTCGTGACTTCGGTGCGCGTGCTCAAGGGCGAGGACTTCGCCAGGGACTGGCTGAAGAAGTTCGCCGCCAACGAGCCGAAGCGCTTTGACAACAACAACGGCATCCTCAAGGCGGTCGACGACGGCCAGCTCCCCTTTGGACTGATCAACCACTACTACTGGTACGCCATGGTCGCGGAGAAGGGCGGCGAGGCCAACGTCAAGGCCAGGCTGCACCGGGCCGGTGGTGGTGACCCGCTCGCGCTGGTCAACGTGGCCGGCGTCGGGATCATCCAGGGCTCCAACCAGAGCGAGGCCGCGCGGAAGGCTGTGCGGTTCCTGTTGTCCGAGCAGGCACAGCGGCATTTCGCCGACCAGACCGCCGAGTACCCGGCCAATCCGGGTGTGAAGCCGGGCAAGCACCAGCTGCCACCCATCACGGACCTGCAGGCACCCGACATCGACCTCTCCAAGCTGTCGTCGCTGCAGGAGACGGTGAAGCTGTTGCAGGAAGCGGGGTTGTCCTGAGGCCCGGGCACCGGGTCGCCCCAGCTCTCACCACTCTGTCGCTCCTCGTCGCCGCGGTGGCCGTGCTGCCGCTGGCGTACTTGGCCGTGCGTTCGTTCGAACGCGGCGGGGGCGTCGTGTGGGACGTGCTGGCACGGACCCGGACCGCGGAACTGGCACTGCGCAGTCTTTCGCTCGCGGTGGCGGTGACGGCCGCGTGCCTCGTTCTGGGCGTGCTCAGCGCGTGGCTGGTGACCCGCTCGGATCTGGTCGGGCGGCGGGCTTTCGGGGTGCTGCTGGTGCTGCCGCTCGCGGTGCCGTCGTACGTCGCCGGGTTCACCTGGATCTCGGTGGCGCCGGAGCTCACCGGGTTCGCGGGCGCGTTCGTGGTGCTGACGCTGGTGTCGTACCCGTACGTGCTGCTGCCGGTCGCCGCCGCGTTGCGCACGGCCGATCCGGCGGTGGAGGAGGTCGCCAGGTCGCTCGGCAGGACGAGCCGTCAGGTGTTCTTCTCCGTGACGCTGCGGCAGATCCGGCCCGCGGCGCTCGCCGGCGGGTTGCTGGTGGCGTTGTACGTGCTGAGCGACTTCGGCGCGGTGTCGCTGATGCGGTACGAGGCGTTCACCCTCGGCATCTACACCAGCTACCGGGCGACGTTCGACCGCACACCGGCCGCCGTCCTCGGGTTGGTCCTGGTGGTGCTGGCCATCGCGTTGACCGTCGGCGAGCGCAGGGCGCGCGGGATGACCGCGCATCGCGGTCGTCGTCAGCCGCTGACCGTGTCACTGGGCCGGGCTCGGGTGCCCGCGCTGGCCGGCACCGCGGTGTTGATCGTCCTGACGCTCGGGGTGCCGGTCGTCAGCCTGGTGTGGTGGCTGGTGGCGGGTACCTCGACGTTCGAGGTGGCCGACCTGCTCGCGACCGCCGGGAACACCGTCGCGGTGTCGGCGTTCGGCGCGGTGCTGACGCTGTTGCTGGCACTGCCGGTGGGGATCCTGGCGGCGCGGCACCAGGGCAGGCTCGCCAGGGGGGTCGAGCTCGCCAGCTTCGCGGGGCACGCGCTGCCGGGCATCACCGTCGGGCTGGCGTTGGTGTTCTTCGGGATCAGGTTCGCGCCTGCGCTGTACCAGACCATTCCCATGCTCGCGTTCGCGTATGCGGTGCTGTTCCTGCCTCTGGCGGTGGGAGCCGTGCGCACCGGTGTCGCGCACGCACCACCGGTGCTGGAGGACGTCTCGCGATCACTCGGCCACGGACGTTGGCGGACAGGGCTGCGGGTCACCTTGCCGCTGTCCGCGCCGGGGATCCTGGCCGGCACCGCGCTGGTGTTCCTGACGTGTGCCAAGGAGTTGCCGGCGACGTTGCTGCTGCGGCCGACCGGGGTCGACACCCTGGCGACCGAGCTGTGGACGCGCACCGAAGTCGCCGCGTACGCCGCGGCGGCGCCCTATGCGGCGGTCCTGCTCGTGGTGGCGGCGATTCCCGCGGTGGTGCTGGACCGGTTCCTGCGCCAGGACGATACGGGAGGTGAGCGATGAGCGGCCTGACGGTGAAGCGACTGGTCGCGGGCTACGGCGGAGAACCCGTGCTGCGCGAGGTCGACTTCGAGGTGCCGGAAGGCAGGTTGCTCGCCGTGCTCGGGCCTTCCGGGTGCGGCAAGACGACGCTGCTGCGGGTCCTCGCCGGCTTCCACCCGATCGCCTCGGGTGAGGTGTGGCTGGGCGAGCGGCAGCTGACCTCCGACGTGCCGCCGGAGCGGCGCGGGATCGGGATCGTGCCACAGGAGGGCGCGTTGTTCCCGCACTTGAGCGTGGCGGGGAACGTCGGGTTCGGGCTCAGCCGGGGTGAGCGCGGTGACCGGGTCGAAGAGCTGCTCGACCTGGTGGGTCTGGGCGGGTTCGGCTCGCGGATGCCCGCACAGCTCTCCGGCGGCCAGGCGCAGCGGGTGGCGCTGGCCCGCGCATTGGCACCACGGCCCGGCGTCGTACTGCTCGACGAGCCGTTCTCGGCGTTGGACGCCGGTCTGCGCGAGGAGCTGAGGGCTGACGTTCGCGCGACGTTGAAGGCGGCCGGCGCGACGGCGTTGCTCGTGACGCACGACCAGGAAGAAGCACTGGGGATCGCGGACCACGTGGTGGTGCTGCGAGACGGCGCCGTGGCGCAGTTCGCCCGACCGCAGACGATCTACGCCTCCCCTGCCGACCTCGGGGTGGCGTTGTTCGTGGGCGAGGCGGTGACGTTCGCCGGCGTCGCCCGCTCCGGCCTGGTGGAGACACCGCTCGGGACGTTGCCGACGTCCGGTGACGGTCCCGGCACGGTGTTGTTGCGGCCAGAGCAGCTGATCCTCGGCAGCACCGGCGTTCCGTCCACTGTGGACGACGTGCTGTTCCACGGGCACGACGCGACGGTTCTGCTGCGGCTCGCCGACGGCACACGGGTGCGGTCGCGCGTTCAGGGTCGAATCTCGGTGCGGGCCGGAGATGCGGTCTCGGTGTCGGTCGACGGGACCGTCCTGTTCTTCGCGGGCACACCGTGACGGCCACCGCGGACCTCGGGTTCTCTGATCGTCTCGCGGAGCACGGTGACCGGCTCGCCCTCGTGACACCCGACGGCTCGCTGACCTATCACGAGCTGGACCAGCGGGTGAGCTCCGCGGCGGAACGGCTCGGCACGACGCGGCGGCTGGTGCTGCTCGCCGCGGAGAACGACATCGACTCGATCGTGGCGTACCTCGCCGCCTTGCGCGGCAAGCACCCGGTCGTTCTCGCGTCCGCGGCGCAGATTCCCGCTCTGACCTCCGCCTACGACCCGGACGTGGTGATCTCGGGCTCGTGGACGGAACGGCACGAGGGCACCGTGCACGCGCTGCACCCCGAGCTGGCGCTGCTGCTGTCGACGTCCGGCACGACCGGGTCACCGAAGCTGGTGCGGCTGAGCGCGGACAACCTCGCCGCGAACGCTGCCTCGATCGGCTCGTACCTCAACATCCGGGACACGGACCGCGCCGTCACGTCCTTGCCGCTGCACTACTGCTACGGGCTGTCGGTCGTGAACAGCAACCTCGCACGCGGAGCCGGGCTGGTGCTCACCGGACGATCGGTGATCGAGCCGGAGTTCTGGGATCTTGTGCGTTCCCACGGCGTGACCAGCCTGCACGGAGTGCCGCACACGTTCAGGCTGCTGGACGGCGTCGGCTTCGAGTCCATGGACCTTCCGAGCCTGCGCTACGTGACGCAGGCCGGCGGCCGGCTGGCCCCGGCGGACGTGGTCCGGTACGCCGAACTGGGCGCCGCGCGCGGCTGGCGGTTCTTCGTGATGTACGGCCAGACCGAAGCCACCGCGCGCATGGCCTACCTTCCGCCTGAACTCGCCGCCTCGCACCCGTCCGCGATCGGTGTCGCGATCCCCGGTGGAAAGCTGCGCGTCGACGACGGCGAACTCGTCTACAGCGGCCCCAACGTGATGCTCGGCTACGCCCACACGCCCGAAGACCTGGCATTGGGACGCACGACATTCGAGCTGCGAACCGGTGATCTGGGAGTTGAATCCCACGGCCTGTTCTCGGTGACCGGCCGCAAGAACCGGTTCGTGAAGCCGTTCGGGCTGCGCGTCGATCTGGACCAGGTCGAACGCTCGCTCGCCGCCGACGGCCTCCGCGTGGCCTGCACGGGCGACGACAGCGGCCTCGTCGTCGCGGTGCTCGGCGACGCGGACCGCGCGATGAGGCTGATCCGCGCCCTGACCGGCCTGCCCGCGACCGCCGTTCACACCTACGCCGTGACCGCCATTCCGTTGCTGTCCAACGGCAAAGTCGACTACAAGGCCGTCGCGGCACCATCCGGACGCGACTCGAACTCCGTGCGCGAGGTGTTCAGCTCCGTTCTCGGTGTGCGGTCGGTGCCGTCCGACGCGACCTTCAACTCGTTGGGCGGCGACTCGCTGCGCTACGTCCAGATGACCGTTCAGCTGCAACGGTTGCTCGGCGACCTGCCGTCATCGTGGCCGACGATGCCGGTGTCGTCGTTGGAGCGGCTACGAGTCAGACACCGCCGTGTCCCGCGAATCGACACCACGATCGTGCTGCGGGCGTTGGCGATCCTGCTCATCGTGGGCTCGCACGTCGGTTTCTTCAAACTGCTCGGCGGCGCGCACCTGCTGCTCGTGGTCGCGGGCTGGAACCTCGCCCGCTTCCTGCTGCCCGCCGATCCACTGCGGATCCTGCGGGCGGCGGCGTTCATAGCGGTACCGACCTCGCTCTGGCTCGTCTACCGGATGGCTGTCACCGACGACGTGACCATCGACAACGTCCTGCTGGTCAACAACTTCACCCGCGTCGGCGCTGCCGGGTACTGGTTCGTCGAGGTCGTCGTGCACATTCTTCTCTTGTGTGCGTTGGTCTTCGCCATACCGGCGATCCGGCGTTGGGAACAACGGCACGGCTACGCACTCGCTTTCGTGATGCTCGGCCTGACACTGGCGCTGAGGTTCACCGTCGACGGCGATTTCTTCGCTCGCAACATGACCACACTGGGCGCAGCCTGGTTCGTCGCCCTCGGCTGGCTCGCTCAACGCTCCCCCGCGTTGTGGCAGAAGTGCCTCGTCGTGGTGGTGATGGTCATGATGGTTCCCGGCCGGATGGAGGATCTCTCGCGCGAGATCGTCGTGATCGCCGGTGTGATCGTGCTGCTGTCGCTGGCCCGCGTACCGGTGCCGCGCGGGCTGCTCACCCCGGTGAGCCTGCTGGCCAGCGCGTCACTCGCCATCTACCTCACGCACTACGCCGTCTTCCCGCACCTGCAACCACAGGTGCCGTCGCCGATCGTGTGGGTCGTGTGCATCGCGGTGGGATGCACGGTGTGGCTGGGAATCGACCGGGCGATCAAAGTGGCGCGCTGATGCGGAAACCCTCGTTGTAGAGCCTCACATTGTCGACGAAGTCATTCGACCGCGTGAGGCGACGATTTCCACGGTGATCGCTACTTCGACGTCGATTCGACGTGGTGTTCGACAGCTCGTGCGAGCCCGAAAAAGGCGGGATGAACGCGGCGGAAACCCGCGCGACCAGCTGTCTCTGTTTTTGCCGGCACGTGCACGCACTCATTCGACAACCTGCCCGCTCATTGACACCCGGGTACATTGGGAGCGCTCCCATATCCCTGTCACAGGAGTCATCATGCGAAGGACCCTCCGTGCCGTCGCCGCCGCCGGCCTGCTGGCCGCGAGCACGTTCGTCGCGACCGCGAGTCCGGCTCACGCCGATGTGACCATCTGCGACCAGTACGGGTCGACCACCATCCAGGGCCGTTACGTGGTCCAGAACAACCGGTGGGGCACCTCGGCGCAGCAATGCATCAACGTCACGTCATCGGGCTTCCAGCTCACCACCCAGCAGGGCTCGGCACCGACCAACGGGGCGCCGGTGTCGTACCCGTCGGTGTTCCTCGGCTGCCACTACACCAACTGCTCCCCCGGCTCCACCCTGCCGATGCAGGTCAGCCGGATCCGCAATGCCACGTCGTCGATCAACTACCGGTACGCCGGCGGCACCTACAACGCCTCGTACGACATCTGGCTCGACCCCACGCCGAAGACCAACGGCGTGAACCAGATGGAGATCATGATCTGGTTCAACCGCCAGGGCTCGATCCAGCCCATCGGCAGCGCCGTCGGCACGACCACGATCGGCGGCCGCAGCTGGCAGGTGTGGCGCGGCAGCAACGGTTCCAACAACGTCATCTCCTACGTCGCGCCGTCGCCGATCAACTCGTGGTCGTTCAGCGTGCTCGACTTCATCAACGACGTGCGCGCCCGCGGTGCGATCACGAGCTCCTGGTACCTGACCAGCATCCAGGCCGGGTTCGAGCCCTGGAACGGCGGTGTCGGCCTGGCGGTCGACAACTTCTCGGCCTCGGTGAGCGGCTGAGCCGCGGGAACAGGACCACACGAACGGCTACGCACCCGTGCCGAGGACGTGAACAGCCGGGTCACGGCGTCCCACTCGGTGATCGCGCCGGCCAACCCGGAGGCGAGCACGACCGGCGGCGCGTCCACCGGTCCGTCTGGTGCAACACGCCCCAGTTGCTGACCGCACATTGATTTCAAAATCAAAGCCCTAGGTTTTGAGACAGCGGTAGACGGTGGCGCGTGAGACACCGAGCTCTTCGGCTATCTCCGGCACCGGACGACCGGCCGCGTACATCTCCCGGGCCTGCTCGGCCTGCGGGTCCGTCAGCACCGCGGGCCGGCCTCCGCTTCGCCCTCGTGGAAGCCCGCGAGGGCGTGGACTTTCAGCTGTAGCCGCGGGACCGGGAGGCTCCAGCAGAGCCCTCGCACCGTCGAGGATGAGGCTTTTGATCCGCTCGGGGGGCACGTCGAGGAAGAGCACGACCGGATCACCCAGCCCCGCGACCACCTGCGCCGCCCGCACCCGCCCTTCCAGGCTGCGCCGCGGGCCGCAGACCAGGTCGTTGGCGAGGGCGATGGCCGCGCGGAACCGGTCCGCCACCGGCGCCTGCACCAGCAGTGTCATGTCCCTGACCAGCATCAGCAGCGTTTCCCGGTGGCGCAGGTAGACGTCGACGTAGCCCTCGATGGCACGCCAGCGCACCGCTTCCGGGTCACCGGCCGCCTCGGCGTCGCCGAGCGCGCCCTCCAGTTCGTCCAGCAGCGGCAGGGTGAGATGGCGGAGGAGTTCGTCCTTCGACGCGAAGTGGTAGTAGAGCGCCGCCTTGGTGATGCCGACCTGATCCGCGATGGCCTGCATCGAGGTGGCGCGGTAGCCGCGTTCGGCGAACAGGGCGCGTGCGGACACCAGGATCCGTTCTGGTGTGGCGCTCATCCGGCTCCTCGGGATATCAGCGACATCTACTTACCGATGGTCAAATTCTTGCTTAGGATACTGACCACAGGTCAGTCTGCTGGGGAGTGGAGCCATGTACAAGCGGATCAAGGTCACGTTCGAGTCCTGCGGCACCACCTGCGCGGGATACCTCTACCTGCCGGCCGCACCGGCCGGCAGGCTGCCCTGCGTCGTGCTGTGCCACGGGTTCAGCGGGACGATGGACCGGCTGTTCCCGCACGCCGAGCGGTTCGCCGCCGAAGGGATGGCCGCGCTCGTGTTCGACTACCGCGGCTTCGGGGAGAGCGCCGGCGAGCCGCGCCAGCTCGTCGACGTCGAAGGCCAGCAGGAGGATCTGCGGTCGGCGATCGCGTTCGCGCGTCACCACGACCAGGTCGACAGCGGCGCCGTCGTGCTGTGGGGCAACTCGCTCGGCGGTGCCCACGTCATCTCCGTCGCCGCGGGTGACGTCGACGTCGTCGCGGTCGTGGCGCAGATCCCGTTCAACGGGTTTCCCAAGCGCGTGGAGGAGCGGTCGACGTGGCAGACCCTGCGGCTGCTGGGGGCCATCGGCTGGGACGCGCTGCGCGGCAAGGCCGGCCTGCGGCCGTACTACATCCCCATGGTCGGCCGGCCCGGCGAGCTCGCGGTCGCGGCCACGGTCGAGGCGGAGCAGCACATCCAGGCGCTCACCAGTGGTGAAGCGGCCTCCCTGTGGCGCAACAGCGTCGCGCCGCGGGCATTGCTCGGCATGATGCGCTACCACCCGGACGAGGCTGCCGCCCGGCTGACCATGCCGCTGCTCGTCTGCGTCGCGGCCGATGACCGCGAGACACCCGTAGAGACGACCCGGAAGCTCGCCGAGCGTGCGCCGCGCGGGGAGTTGCGCAGTTATCCGGGCTCCCACTTCACCTTCTACACCGACCCGGCCACGCGCGAGCGCGCTCTCACGGACCAGGTCGGCTTCTTCCGGCGCTGCCTTCAGCTTCTAGAAGACTGAAGCCACTTCGGGTGATCTGGATCATCCGGCGCACCTGTCACGCCGGACCGTGCTGCCTCGTCCAGTTCTGCGTAGCACTCCCCGAGATCGAGGAAGATCATGGTCGCAGTTGACGAGACCTCGCCCGAACGACCCGCCCGCCGGCGACGCTGGCCGAGGTGGCTGGCGGGCACGGTCGCGGTGGTGACGGCCGCGTTGTTGTTCATCGCCTACGTGTGGCAACCGTCCGCTGTGGACGGATATCGTTCGCCGTACCTGAGCCGCGTCCAGTCCCTGTACGCCGACACCCCTGTGGCGCGCTTCCACTACACCAGAACCGGACAGGGCTCACCGGTCGTGCTGATCGCGGGCGGAGCCCAGTGGCAGCACTCCTACCGCGACACCATCCCGGCGCTGGCCGAGACGCACACGGTCTACGCCGTCGATCTGCCGAGCCAGGGCTACACGGAGGCGGCGGAGGGCTTCTCGTACGAGATCCCCGCCATGGCGGATGCCATCGGGGCGTTCCTGGACGCCGTGGGTCTGCGGAAGGCGTCGCTGGTCGGGCATTCGTGGGGTGGTGCTTGGAGTCTGTCCTTCGCGGAGCGTCATCCCGAACGGGTCGACAAGCTCGTGCTGATGGACTCTCCCGGCCTGGACAAGAAACCGGCGGCGCAGACGGCCGTTTTCGACGTGCCGGTGGTGGGTGAGGCCGCGGTGAAGCTGATGCGGCGCGCGGACTTCGAGACAAGTCTGCGTTCGGCGTTCGCCCATCAGGAACGGGTGACAGCGGAAGTGGTCGACGAAACGTGGGCCTGGCTGTCCAAACCAGAACGACGCAGTGCCTTCGTCGACCTCGTCCGCAGCCAGGACTACGGCCCCACCGACCGAGGACTGGAGCGGATCACCGCCGCCACGCTCGTGATCTGGGGACAGGACGACCGGTGGCTGCCTGCCTCCTACGCCCACGAGTACGGCCGGCGCATCCCCGGCGCGGAGGTGAAAGTGGTTCCGGGTGCGGGACACAACGTGCACGAGGACGATCCGGACCGGGTGAACCCCCTGCTCGTCGACTTCCTCGCCGGCTGACCCCGGTGCCGGGTCACCGGTGTGCGGCCGAGCCGAGGTCGATGTCCGCCAGCTCCTCGCGCGAGGAGACGCCCAGCTTGGGATAGGCCCGGTACAGGTGGGAACCCACGGTTCTGGGGCTGAGGAAGAGCTGCGCGCCGATCTGCCGGTTCGTGGCCCCGGTCGCGGCCAGCCGCACCACCTGGAGCTCTTGTGGCGTCAGCGCGTGGAGTGCCGCGCTCTGTGAGTCCGGCACGGCGAGGCGGGTGCCTGTCGCGACGAGTTCCCGCTGAGTCCGCTCGGCCCAGGGCGTGGCGCCCAGGGCGGCGAACTCCTCCAGCGCGGCACCCAACTGCGCGCGGGCGTCGGCGCGGCGCCGGGTCCGCCGCAGCCACTCGCCGTACAGGAGCCGGGTCCTGGCCTGTTCGAAGGGGCGCCCGCCTCGGGCGTGCTGGTCGAGCGCCGCGCGGTAGTGCGTCTCGGCCTCGCCCGGTGGGGCCAGCAGGGCGCGACAACGATGGACGACAGCCGCCGCCCACGGCTGGCCGCTCGCAGCGGCCCACGCCTCGAACCGGGAGAACGCCGTGGACGCCCGAGCCGGCTCGTTCAGCCGCGCGCAGGCCTCGACGTGGTCGGCGATCGTGAAGGTGGCGATCACGGTGTGTCCGAGCGGGCCGTCCAGGACCTGGGCGATCCGGTCGGCCGCCGCCGCGTTCCCGGCTCGCACCAGGTCGAGCAGCGCGAGCGCGCACCTGCCCCAGCCGGTCCCGTGGCGCTCTCCGACCGCGCCCTCCGCGAGCCCGGCGAGCCGGCGGCACTCGTCGTCCTCGCCCCGGATCGCGGCCAGGCGCGCCAGGATGCCGTGCAGATACCGCAGTCGCCCGGCCTGACCGGTGTCGTGGGCGATCTGCCAGGCTTCGGCCCCTGACTCGGCCGCCTCGGCGTACCTGCCCCGCAGGATGCGCGCCTGGGTGAGCAGTTGCAGCGCGTGTGCCAGGGCCCCGATGTGCCCTTGGTCGCGGCACGCGTCCACCAGGGTGGCGGCCAGCTCGCAGGCCGCATCGTCGTCGCCGGTCATCAGAGCGCTGAACACCGCCCACGTCCCGGTGACCCGGTCGGTCGCCGCGGTCCGGTCCACCGGCAGGGCGGCACGGAGCAGCGGCAGGCCCGCGGCCGGGTCACCGGCGGCGACCCGTTCCATGCCGTGCACCGCCGTCGCCACGGGAACCAGGTGGGACTCGACGGTGGAGATGAGATCGGCGATCTGCCGGAGCGCGTCGTGGTCCCCGGCGAACCAGGCTTCCCCGGCGGCTGTCGCCAGCAGGGACGCCGCCTGGGAGGGCACCGCCGGTGCGACGTTCGCGGCGGCGGAGATCAGCGTGTGCGCGGCCGTTGCCGGGTCGCCCTGCTCGGAGTCGACCGCCGCGCGCACGTGCGCCAACCGGGCCAGCAGCACCGGATCGGTGGTCAGCCGGCGTCCCCGCTCGGTCACGGCGGCGGCCTGGGAGAGCCGGCCGATGTCGAGCGCCGCCTCTGCCGCCGCGGCCAGCCATCGGGCTCGCAGTTCCGGTTCGACGGTGAGCTGTGCCGCTCGCTCGTAGGCGTTGGCGGCTGCGGCGAGGCCGCCACGTGCCTGGGCGCGCTTGCCGGTGGCGGCCAGGACGGCCGAGAGCGTCTCGTCGGGTCCGAGGGCGGCGGCCGACAGGTGCCAGGCCCTGCGGTCGGCCTGGTCGTCGCCGTCGAGGAGATCCGCCAGAGCGCGGTGCACCGCGGCCCGCCGGGCGACTGGCGCCTCCTGGTGAGCCGCGGCCTTGATCAGTGGGTGGTGGAAGCGCAGCCGGTCGTCGGAGACCTCGATCAGAGCGGCGTCTTCGGCGGATGCCAGGTCTTCCGGCCCGGCGCCGAGCGCCTGCGCCGCCTTCAGCACGAGCCGCAGGTCGCCTGACCCCTCGGCAGCGGCGACCAGGAGCAGCAGTCGGGTGCGGTCGGGAAGCCCCCGGATCGCGGTGCGCAACGACTGCTCGAGCCGCTTCGCCGCGGAGAGCCCCGGCTGCCCGGACTGCCGCTCGACGGTGAGGTTGGCGGCGAAGTGCAGAAGTGCCAACGGGTTGCCGTCGGCGTCCTCGATCACGCGGTCGCGCTCGTGCGGGCTGAGCTCTGCCGCGCGCTCGGCGAGCAGCCGCTCGCAGTCGGCCCTGCTCAGTGCGGACAGCCGCAGGTTCGCCAGGCCGTGCGCCGCCGGTTCGTGCTCGTCCCGGCCGGCGAAGATCATGGTGATCCGTTCGGCGGCCAGCCGCCGTGCCGCGAACAACAGCGCGTCCAGCGACGCGCGGTCCACCCAGTGCACGTCGTCGACGAGACACAGCAGCGGCCGCTCCTCGGCGAGATCCGCGAGCAGGGTCAGCACGGCCAGACCGACGAGAAAACGGTCCGGTGGCGGCCCTTCCTCCTCGCCGAACGCACGGTGCAACGCCTGTCTCTGCGTGGCCGGAAGCCGGACGATCAGGTGCCTGGCCGGCAGCAGGAGCAGGTGCAGGGCGGCGAAGGGCAGTTCGGCCTCGGCCTCGACACCGATCGCCCGCAGCACCCGCAGGTCGTCCGCTCCCCTGCCCGCGATTTCGGCCAGCAGCACGGACTTCCCGATTCCGGCCTCGCCGTGCACGACGACCGCCCTGCTCTGCCCGGCACGCGACTCGGCGATCAGTCCAGACAGGAGCGCGATCTCCGCATTCCGTCCGATCACGGACGAACCCTACCCAACCGGCCGGTGGGAAGTGCTCAGGACTTCAGTCGCGGTGACTGATCCGGCGCGGGGCCCGCGAGCCATACGGTCATGACCAGTCGCCTGAACAGTGGAGGAATGCCGTGGAGGGCATGACGTTGCACCCCGTGGGAAGCGTCGTCGGCGGACGCGCGGAGTCGTTCGACGACGACTGGAACACCGAGCAGGCGCTGATCCGCCTCGACGGCGACCGCTTCGGTCCCGAGGCCCTCGCCGGGCTGGACGCGTTCTCGCACCTGGAGATCGTGTTCCGGTTCCACCTCGTCGACCCGTCCACGATCACCACCACCGCGCGCCGCCCTCGCGGGAACCCGGACTGGCCCGAGGTCGGCATCTTCGCGCAGCGCGGCAGGAACCGGCCGAACCTGCTGGGCGTCTCCCGCTGCCGCCTGCTCGCCGTGCGCGGCCTCGACCTCCACGTGCGCGGGCTCGACGCCGTCGACGGCAGCCCTGTCCTGGACATCAAGCCGTACATGGCCGAGTTCGGCCCACAGGGCGCGACGGTCCAGCCCGATTGGACCACCGAGCTGATGCGCGCCTACTACTGATCTGGAAGGACTTCTGATGTCGAAGACCGTGCTGGTGACCGGTGCCTCCACCGGAATCGGGCGTGCCAGCGCCCTGCTGCTGGCCCGCGAGGGATTCACCGTCTACGCGGGAGTGCGCAAGGACGTCGACGGGGAGGCACTCGGCCCGACGGTCACACCGATCAGGCTGGACGTCACCGACGCCGGTCAGATCACCGCCGCCGCCGAACGCCTCGGCCGCCTCGACGCCCTCGTCAACAACGCCGGCATCGGCGTCACCGGACCGGTCGAGTTCGTCCCGCTGGACGCGCTGCGGCACCAGTACGAGGTCAACGTTTTCGGTCAGATCGCTGTCACCCAGGCGATGCTGCCGATGCTGCGGGCCTCACGCGGCCGAGTGGTCACCGTCGGCTCGGTGGGCAGCTGGATCACGTTGCCCTTCGGCGGACCGCTGTGTTCCTCCAAACACGCCATCCGGTCGCTCAACGACGCGCTGCGCATGGAGGTCAGGCCGCACGGCGTGAGGGCGGTCCTCATCGAACCCGGCTCGATCCACACCGACGCGGTGGACAAACTCGCTGACGAGATCGAACCCCGGCTGGCCACCTTCGGCCCCGAGGGCAGGCGGCTTTACGGCGCCGCCTACCGCACCATGGTCACCACAGGGCTGGCGGAGGAGCGCTCGGGGTCCAGCCCCGACGTGGTCGCACGTGCCGTGCTGCACGCCTTGACCGCGCGCAGGCCCCGCTCCCGATACCCGGTCGGCAAGAAGTCGCGGCTCATGAGCACTCTCGGCCGCATCGTTCCCCAGTACGCGCTGGACCGCCTGCGCCTGCGCGCGCTGGGCCTGTCCTGACCGGGAGAAGGTCGTGGAACCGCCCCGCCATCCGTCACCCATTGTCCACAAAGGACACATCATGACCCACCTCGCCGGAGCCGACGCTCTCACCGCGCTCGACCCCGTCTTCGCCCAGTACGCCGTCAGCGCCGGGCACAACCTGTGGGGCCTGCCGCACATCACCATGCGCGAGAAGGCGTTCATCTGCCTGACCGCCGACCTGTGCCATCCTCACCTGGATCTGCCGTTGGCCATGCACCTGCAGATGGCCATGGCCAACGGTGTGGACGCCGAATCGATCAGAGAGCTTTACCGCCACCTGGCTCCCTACGTGGGCTACCCGATCGTCGTCACCGCCTTCCAACGCCTGACCGAGCTCGGCCTGCCCGAAGCGCGGGACACCGAGCCGATCACGCCGGTACCCCTGTCCGGGCCGCTGAACCACGCGGTCCGCGATCTGGCGGCCGTGGCACCAGGACTGGCCGCGTTCACCGAGGACCAGCTGACGCGGCGCTGGGCCCGCCCGCACCTCAGCGTCCGGGAACGGGCGATCGCCTGCCTGGTCGTCGACGTCTTCTACCGGACGCTCGACACGTCGTTGCGACTGCACGCCGACCTGGCCCTGGCCGCCGGCGCCACCGAGGAGACCCTGCACGACCTGCTCCGCGGTCTCGCCGAGTTCGGGCTTTCCCGAGCCTGGGCAGCCGCGGCGGCCCTGTTCCCCAGCAGTGCCAAGGATTGACGCAACTTCCCGGGCGGGCAGGCCGGTCAGTGACAGCGCACGCCTACTCCCCCTGCTCGCCGGTCAGGTACCGCTGGATCGTCGGGCCGAGCCACGCCACGACCGCGGCCCGGTCCAGCGCGACGACCGGCGGCAGGCACAGCACGTACCTGGTCAGCGCGAACCCCAGTGCCTGCGTGGCGACCAGCCCGGCCCGCACCGGGGCCTCGGCCCGGTCCTCGACCAGCGCCGCGACCACAGGCCCGAGCTGGGCCGCGAAGAGCTGGCGCATGCGCTCGGCCGCGGCCTGGTTGGTGACCGCCGCCCGCAGCAGCGCCATGAGGGTGTCGTCGTGCTCCCAGCGGTCGACGAGGTGGGCGGTCAGCCGGGACCCGATCTCCTCGCGCGGCACCCCGGTCAGGTCCGGTAGCCGCAGGTCGAACTCCGCGGCGGCGGCGAACAGCTTCTCCTTGTTGCCGTAGTAGCGCATGACCATCGACGGGTCGATGTGCGCGTCGGCGGCGATCGCCCGGATCGTCGCGCGCTCATAACCGTCCGCCGCGAAGCGTTCCCGCGCGGCCGTGAGGATCGCGGCCCTGGTCGCGTCGGAGCGGCGCGCCTTGGTGGTATCCGTGCTGCCCGTCATGCCAACAACTGTAGGCCAACGCCTGTTGACATGTCGAGCCCAGCCGTTCTACGGTTTGCCAACAGGCGTTGGCAAACAACTGTTGACCAGAGGGAGACGGACATGTCCGAGGTGATCGTGGTCGGTGCCGGGCCCACCGGACTGCTGCTGGCGGGCGACCTGGCCGAGGCCGGTGTCGCGGTGACAGTGCTGGAGAAGCGGGACGGCCAGGTGTCGAATCTGTCGCGGGCGTTCGCCGTGCACGCCCGCACGCTGGAAATGCTCGACGCCCGCGGGCTGGTCGAGGAGCTGGACCGCACCGGAGCCGGGCGCGTCACCGACATCCGGCTGTTCGACCGGGTGCACGTGAACCTCGGCACCCTGCCGAGCCGGTTCCCGTACATGCTGGTGACCCCGCAGTACAACGTGGAACGGGCGCTGCTGGCGCGGGCGGTCAAGGCCGGGGTGGAGATCGTGTACGACGCGGCGGTGACCGCGGTGCGCCAGGACACCACCGGCGCCGAGGTCGACACGACCGGGGGCACGTACCGCGCCGGCTACGTGGTCGGCACCGACGGCTTCCACAGCGCGGTCCGCCACGCGCTCGGCCAGCCGTTCCCCGGCAAGTCGGTCCTGAAGTCGATCATGCTGGCGGACGTGCGGCTGCGCGAGACGCCGCCGGACACGTTGACCGTCAACGGTTCCGGCTCGGAGTTCACGTTCATCGCCCCGTTCGGTGACGGCTGGTGGCGGGTCTTCGCGTGGGACCGGCGCACCGACGTCACCGACGACACCCCGCTGGAGCTGGACGAGGTCCGCGCGATCACCAAGCGGGCGCTGGGCACCGACTTCGGCATGCACGACGCCCGCTGGCTGTCCCGCTTCCACAGCGACGAACGACAGGCGCCGCACTACCGCGTGGGCCGCGTGTTCCTCGCGGGCGACGCCGCACACGTCCACTCCCCCGCCGGCGGCATGGGCATGAACACGGGCCTGCAGGACGCGGCGAACCTGAGCTGGAAGCTGGCGGCGGTGCTCCACGGCGCCCCGGACGCGCTGCTCGACACCTACCAGGCGGAACGCCACCCGGTCGGCGAGGAGGTCCTGCGGATCAGCGGCACGATGATCCGGCTGGCGATGGCGCGGTCCCGCTTCGCGCGTGCGCTTCGCGGCCTGGTCGGCGGCACCGCACTGCGCGTCCCGGCGATCCACCGCAGGCTCACGGGCAGGCTGTCCGCGCTGGGTTTCCGCTACCGCGCCCCCGGCGGCGAGCACCGGCTGACCGGCACCCGGATGCCCGACGTGGCCCTCGCCGACGGCACCCGGCTGTACGAAGCCCTGCGCGGCGGCCGTTTCGTGGTGGTGGGCACGGGCGACGTCACCGGCTGGGAAGATCGCGCGCGGGTCGCGGCCCCCGCCGAACCGGGCGCCGGCACGGTTCTCGTCCGCCCAGACGGCTACGTGGCGAAGGTCTTCGCCGGCACCCCGGACCCGGCCGCGCTGCGGGACGCACTCGCGGCACTGGCGGGCAAGTCGGTCGCCGTCTAGGTGCGACCGGATGGACACCGCGCGCCGACGCGCTCGTCTCATGCCGGTGGCCCCACAGATGACCAGCAGGTGCAGGACGCAGGACGGGTGGAGTTGAAGCGGGCGGGCTCGGTGCAGGACCGAGCCCGCCCGCTTCTGCGCATTTCACAGCATCCAGAATTCTCGAAATATCGACATTCGCACAGTCCGTGACGACCTGTGACGATACGTATCCGAAACATTTTCCGAAAATACACGTCATTTTGAGACGGTTTTCGAGACGTTTCAGTCCAAACCCACCCGTTCGAGTGGTTGCCCTCCGGCGGCCAACAACAGAGCGTCACCGGCGACCGCAAGAGGGCGTCTTATCGGGGGCACTCCAAGGACGTGCTCCATTTGGCGGTCCCACGGTGTGATGATGATTTGACAGCGTACGAACCGCTGAACGGACTAACCGAACTGATTTCGGAGTCCTGACACAAAGCGTGGGACGAAATCGCTCTGGGGGTCGACTTGTACTGCGAGGGAACATGCACGAAGTCCAGCTCCAGCCATTGTTGGAAAGACACGCCAGACGCCATCTGATTCCGGGCGCTCAACTCGCCGTGCACCGCGACGGAATTACCCGCGCGGTCGAGTTCGGCGTCCAGCACACCGGCGGGCCGCCGATGACGCGGGTCGCGCGCGTGCCGGTGGGGTCGGTCAGCAAGACCTTCACGGCGGCGCTGGCGATGATCCTCGTGTCGGACGGGGATCTCGATCTCGACGAGCCGCTCGCCGAGTACCTGCCCGCTGCCGCGAGCCTGAGCGAACGGCTCACCGTCCGGCACCTGTTGAGCCACACCGGTGGTCTGCCGTCCGATTCGGACGAGGTCACGGCGTCGACGTTGAGCAAGCACGTGGCCGAGTGCCTGCGCCGCGCCGACCCGTTGCACGAGCCCGGTGACGGGTTCTCCTACTCGAACATCGGGTACAGCGCCGCCGGGCACCTGATCGAGGTCGTCACGGGTATGAGCTGGTGGGAGGCCATGTCGTCGGTGTTGCTGCGGCCTCTGGGCGTGGAGGCGCACTTCGTGGTGGCGCCGGACGGAGCGCACGACTCGGTGCCGGGGCACGCAGTCAATCCCGAACGGCACCGGGTCGTGCCGGTGCACCAGTCGCTCACGCTCGTGGACGCGCCCGCCGGCGCCGTCGCGGCCAGTGCGATCGACCTGGTGCGGCTCGGGCGGATGCTCGCCGGCGAGGGGCCGACGCTCGTGGAGGACGCCCAGCTGCGTGAGATGCGGACCCCCGTGGACGGTGCGGAGCCCTTCGGGATGGCCGACGCCTGGGGGCTCGGCGTGGCGTTGTTCGAGGGTGGCTGGTTCGGCCACGACGGCACGGGCGACGGCACGTCCTGCCACCTGCGCGTGCATCCGGAAAGCGGTGCCGTAGTCGCGCTCACGACGAATGGCAGCACCGGATTCGCGATGTGGCACGAATTGGCGCGCGCGCTCGGCGTCGGTGACTACGACGGTTGTCGCGAGCTGGGAGAACGCGTGGCGGCGACGCCGCCGGGCTGCGTCGGTCGTTTCTACAACGGCGATACCGAGTATTCGGTGCTGCCGGGCGAGAATGCGCCGCTGCGACTCGTCGTGGACGGTGAGCCGTTCGCCGAGTTGACGCTCTACGACGGACTGCGGTTCCGAATGCGCGACGTCGACACCGGTGACACTTCGCAAGCCGGACGTTTTCTGCGCGGTTCCCCCGGCCGCGACATCGGGTGGTTGCAGGTGGGCGGCAGGCTCGCCCGCCGCGTCGCCTGATCATTCCCGTCCCTTGCGACTGATCCCCCGGAAAGGCCTCTCCCCGTCATGTTCCTCACGGCACTGTTCCGCGCCAGAGTGGCGTCGTCCCCGCACGCACCCGCGGTCATCGCGCCGTCGGGCACGCTCACGTACGCGGAGCTGGACGCCCGCGCCAACCGGCTGGCGTGGTGGTTGCGCGAGCGAGGGGCCGGTCCCGAACGGATCGTGGCGCTGCGGATGCCGAGGTCGGCCGACATCGTGGTGGCGCAGCTCGCCGTGCTGAAGGCAGGAGCCGCCTACCTGCCCGTCGACCCCGCCTATCCCGCCGAGCGGATCGACTTCATGCTGCGCGACGCGGCACCGTTGCTCACTCTCGAGTCCGCGGTGGACACGAGCGGGATGCCGGACAGCGACCCGGAGGTCGAGGTCGACCCGGCGCACCAGGCGTACGTGATCTACACGTCCGGTTCGACCGGACGACCGAAGGGCGTGGTCGTCACGCACGCCGGGCTGGCGAACTTCGCGAGCGCCGAGATCGAGCACTTCCAGGTGCGGCCGGGCGACCGGGTGCTGCAGTTCTCCTCCCCCAGCTTCGACGCCTCGGTGCTGGAGCTCTGCATGGCGCTGCCGTCCGGCGCCGCGCTGGTCGTGCCGCCGGAGGGCCCGCTGCTGGGCGAGCAGCTCGCGGAGGTGCTGCGGGACAACAGGATCACGCACGCGTTGATTCCGCCCGTGGCCATGGCGACCGTGCCGGAAGTGCCGCTGCCCGACTTCCGCACGCTGATCGTCGGCGGTGACGCCTGCACGCCCGAACTGGTCGAGCGCTGGGCGCCCGGTCGCCGGATGATCAACGCCTACGGGCCGACCGAGTCCACGGTCGTGTCGACGTGGAGCGAGCCGCTCACGCCCGGCGGCAGCCCGCCGATCGGCACGCCGATCCCCGGCACCGTCGCCCACGTGCTGGACGACGACCTGCGGCCGACCGCCGAGGGAGAGCTGTACGTCACCGGCACGGGTCTCGCCCGCGGCTACCTCGACCGGCCGGGCCTCACCGCGCAACGGTTCGTCGCCAACCCCTTCGGGCCGGGGCGCCTGTACCGCACCGGAGACGTCGTGCGGTGGCGCGACGGCGTGCTCGAGTTCGTCGGGCGTGCCGACCACCAGGTGAAGATCCGCGGGTTCCGCATCGAACCCGGTGAGATCGAGGCGGTGCTGCGCGACCACCCCGGTGTGCGCGAGACAGTCGTCGTCGCGCGCGCCGACCAGGGGCTCAAGCGACTCGTCGCCTACGTCACCGGCGAGGCCGACCGGGCCGAACTGCGGGCGCTGGTGGCCGCCAGGCTGCCCGAGCACATGGTGCCGTCGGCGTTCGTCGTCCTGGACGCGTTCCCCATGAGCCCCAACGGCAAGCTCGACCGGTCGGCGTTGCCCGAGCCGTCGGGCCACGCGGAGACGGCCACGGCCCCGCGCACCCCGGCCGAACACCGGGTCGCGCAGGTCTGGGCCGAGGTGCTCGGGCTCGACGCGGTTGGGCCAGAGGACGACTTCTTCCGGCTCGGCGGCGACTCGGTGCTGGCCATGCGCACTCTGGCGTTGCTGGGCGGCGGACTGCCGTTGCGCGCGCTCTTCGAGCACCGCACGGTCGCGGCGCTGGCCGAAGTGCTGCCGGACGACAAACCCGCCGAGATCCGGCCGACCCACAGCGGGCAACCGGTGCCGCTGTCCCGCACGCAGAAGCGACTCCAGGGCGCGGAAGGACCGGACAGCAACACCGCCGTCGGCGTGCGATTGACCGGCTCGCTCGACCTCAGCCGGCTGCAGCACGCGCTCGACCTGCTGGTCGCCCGGCACGACGCGCTGCGCACCACCGTCCACGGTGACGTCCAGGTGATCAGTCCGCACGGCACGGTGCGGCTGGAGCTCGCCGACGATCTGGAGGCCGAGCTGGCGAAGCCGTTCGACCTGCGCACCGGACCGCTGACACGGGCGCTGCTCACCCGCGACCAGGTGCTCGTGCTGTGCCAGCACCACATCATCACCGACGGCCGTTCGGTCACCGTGCTGCTCGACGAGCTGGCCAGGCTCTACGCGGGCGAACAGCTGCCACCGCCGCGCCTGCAGTACCCGGACTTCGCGCTGTGGCAACAGGAACAGCCGATGCCCAGCGTGGACTACTGGCGGCACAAGCTCGACGGTCTCGAACCGCTCGACCTGCGCACCGACCGGGTGCGGCCGCCACTGCGCTCGACGGCGGGCGCGGTGCTGCGGCGCGGGCTGGGAGCCGGGCTCGTGCAGCGGCTGACCACGTTGGGCCGGGCACACGACGCGACGCTGTTCATGACACTCACCGCGCTGGTGAAGGTGATCATGGCTCGGCACAGCGGTCAGCGCGACATCGCGATCGGCACGGTGAACGCCGGACGGGACCGCGCGGAGCTGGACGGCGTCACGGGCTTCTTCGTCAACACGCTGGTGCTGCGCACGTGGCTCGACCCCGAGCAGCCGTTCACCGCCTACCTGGACCAGGTGCGTGACACGGTGCTGGAGGCGTTCGCTCACGACGACGTGCCGTTCGACCAGCTAGTGGAAGAGCTGCGGCCAGACCGCGATCCGAGCCGGACGCCGCTGGTGCAGGCCGTCGTCGCGCTCCAGCAGCCGCTGCTCACGCGCACCGCTTTCGGCGACCTGGCAGCCGAGGAGGTCGAGCTGCCACGGCCGGCCGCGCGGTTCGACCTCGTCACCGAGTTCTGGCCTGCCCAAAACCGTGGTGAGGGCGACGACCTCACGCTGACGCTGGAGTACAACACCGATCTGTTCGACGCGAGCACGATCGAGCGCATGGCCGACGACCTCGTCGCATTGTGCGAGGCCGTCACCGCGAACCCGGACCGGGACCTCGTCGAGTTCGCGGGCGAGGCGGAGGACGTGGCTCGCGTCCGCGGGTTCCGCGTCGACCCGGCGGTGGTCGAGGAGGTCCTGCACCGGGTAGTCGACGACGCGCACGTGGTGGTGCACGACGGACGGCTCGTCGGCTACGTCACGCGAGCGAATCCCGCGGAGCTCAAGGGTGTCCTGAGCCAGGTGCTGCCGGACTACCTCATCCCGTCGGCGTGGGTGGTGCTCGACGAGATCGACCGCGCGAACCTGCCGGAACCACCGGCACCACGGATCGAGCGCGCCCGGTTCGTCGCGCCGCGCACACCGGTCGAGGCCGTGCTCGCCTCCGTGTTCGCCGAGGTGCTGGGCGTCGGCCAGGTCGGGGTGCGCGACGGGTTCCTGGAGCTGGGCGGCGACTCGATCCTCGCGATCAGCGTCGTCACCAAGGCACGGGCCGCCGGTCTGCACCTGACCGCGCGCGATGTCTTCCAGCACCAGACGATCGCCGAGCTGGCCCCTCGCGTGAGGTCCGCCGGGCGGACGAGCGCGGAGCAGGGCACGGTCACGGGAGATGTGCCGCTCACGCCGATCCAGCGCTGGTTCTTCGAGCACCACGACGGGCTGAGCCGGTTCGACCAGTCCGTGGTGCTCGACTTCGCCGAGGACGTCGACGCCGAACGGCTGGCCAGGGCCGTCAGCACGGTGGTGGCGCACCACGACGCCCTGCGGACGCGGTACGCGTTCGACGACGGCTGGCGCCAGCGCATCGAGCCGTCTGGGCACTCGCGGCTGGAGACCGAGATCGTGGCGCCGCGCCAGGTCAGGTTGTCCGCGCACCACCTCGTCGTGGACGGCATCTCGTGGCGGATCATCGCCGAGGACCTGCGCGCCGCCTACCGCGGCGAACCGTTGCCGCCGAAGACGACCTCCTTGCGCGAGTGGGCACACCGGCTCGTCGGCCACGCCCGAGCGGGCGGGTTCGACGACGAACGACCGCATTGGGAGCAGCTCACCGGCGGCAGCTCCAAGACCGGCACCACCGCTTCCCAGCGCGCTGTCACGGTTCGACTGTCCGAACAGGACACCCGGCGCGTCCTGCGCGAGGTGCCGCCGGTGTACCGCACACAGGTCAACGACGTCCTCCTGGCCGCACTCGGGTGCATGCTGAGCGGCTGGACCGGTTCCCCGCGGGTGCTCGTCGCACTGGAGGGCCACGGCCGCGAGGAGCTGTTCGACGGCGTCGACCTGTCCCGCACGGTTGGCTGGTTCACCTCGATGTTCCCGGTCGCCCTCGACATGCCCGAAGCGGGCTGGGGCGAGACGCTCAAGGCGGTCAAGGAACAGCTGCGGGCGGTTCCCCGGCGCGGCATCGGTTACGGAGCCCTGCGGTACCTCACCGGCGAAGGCCTGCCGGACGTCACGCCGGAAGTCGGGTTCAACCACCTCGGCCGGTTCGACGGCGACCAGCGCGGGATGGACCTCGACGCCGACCCGGACGCACCACGCCCGCACGCCATCGACGTGGTCAGCCGCGTCGAGGGTGACCAGCTCGAAGTGACCTGGTTCTACAGCACCGAACTGCACGACGAGGCGACGATCACGCGGCTGGCGGACGAGATGCTGGTGGCGTTGCGGGACATCGCGCACCACTGCGCGCAGCCGGACGCCGGCGGCCGCACACCCTCGGACTTCCCGCTCGCCCGGCTGGACCAGGCCGCCTGCGACCGGATCGCGCTGCCGCACGTCGAGGACGTCTACCCGCTCACGCCGATGCAGGCGGGCATGGTGTTCCACTCCCTCGACGGCGTGTACGTGCAGCAGACCAGCTTCGTCGTGACCGCGGACCCGGACGAGCTCGCGGCCGCGTGGCAACGGGTCGTGGACCGCACACCGGTGTTGCGCAGCAGCGTGGTCTGGGAGGGCGTGCCGGAACCGGTGCAGGTCGTGCACGCGCACGCACCGGTGCCGATCCGCCACCTGGACTGGACTCGCGGGGATCGCGAGGAACTGCTGCGGGCGTTGCTGGAGTCCGACCGGGCTGAAGGAATGGACCTCGCGACCGCGCCGTTGATGCGGCTGACGCTGGCCCGCCTGCCAGAGGGCGAGGTGCAGGTGTTGTGGACGTTCCACCACGTGCTGCTCGACGGCTGGAGCGTCTTCCAGGTGCTGACCGACGTTCTCGGCGAACCGGCTGAACGACCGCCGTTCCGCGACTACGTCGAGTGGCTGCACCACCAGGACGACGAGCCGGCCGAGCGGCACTGGCGCGAGGTGCTCGGCGACTTCACCGAGCCGACGCCGCTGCCGTTCGACCGCACACCGTCCGGACAGCACGACTCCAGCACCACGGCGAACCTGCGGATCTCGTTGTCCGCCGAGGAGTCCGCGGTGTTGTACGCGTTCGCCCGCGAGCAGCGGCTGACACCGGGAACGGTCGTGCAGGGCGCGTGGGCCGTGCTGCTCGCCCGCTACGGCGGACGGGACGACGTGTGCTTCGGCGCCACCGTGTCCGGCAGGCCCGCCGATCTGCCGGGCGTCGACGACATCACCGGGATCTTCATCAACACCCTGCCGGTGCGCGTGGCCGTGGACGACCGCGCGCCCGTCGCGGCGTGGCTGCGCGGCCTCCAGCAGGCGCAGGTCGAGGCGCGGCGGTTCGAGCACGCGCCGCTGACCGACCTGCGCGCCTGGAGCGGCGTCGAGGGCGGGGTGAACCTGTTCGACAGCGTGCTGGTGTTCGAGAACTACCCGGCGCAGGGACTGCCACTGCGCGACCTGCGAGCCGTGGAGACGACGAACTTCCCGCTCAGCGCCACGGTCTACCCGGACACCGAGCTGACCGTGCTGCTCGGGTACGACCCGGCGGCGTTCGACGAGACCACGGCGCGCAGGCTCGGCGACCACCTCCGCGTGCTGCTCACCGGAATCGCCGAGGACGCCGACCGGCAGGTCGGTGCGCTGCCGCTGCTCACGGCATCCGAACGGCATCGGGTGCTGGTCGAGTGGAACGACACCGCGCACGAGGTGCCGGACCGCACCCTGCTGGATCTGCTGGCCCCCCACGGTGAAGAGGCCGTGCGGTTCGAGGGCGAGGCGATCACCGGCGCGGAGCTGGAACGGCGGGCGAACCGCCTGGCACACCGGCTGATCGACGAGGGCGCCGGTCCGGAACGCGTGGTCGCCGTGTCGCTGCCGCGGTCGATCGACCTGGTCGTGACGCTGCTGGCCGTGCTCAAGGCGGGTGCGGCGTACCTCCCGATCGACGCCGAACTGCCGGCCGAACGCGTCGCGTTCATGACCGATGACGCCGCCCCGGTGCTCGTGATCGACGCACCGCTCGACGCCTCCGGCTACCCGGCCACCGCGCCCGAGATCGTCCTGACACCGGACCACCCGGCCTACGTGATCTACACGTCCGGCTCGACGGGCAGGCCCAAGGCCGTGGTCGTGCCGCACCGGGGCGTCGTCAACCGTCTGTTGTGGACACAGCACGAGTACGGGCTCACCCCGGACGACCGGGTGCTGCAGAAGACACCGGCGAGCTTCGACGTCTCGGTCTGGGAGTTCTTCTGGCCGCTGATCGCCGGTGCCACGCTGGTCGTGGCCAAGCCGGAGGGCCACCGCGATCCGGCGTACCTGGCCGACCTCGTCCAGCGCGAGTCGATCACGACCGTGCACTTCGTGCCGTCGATGTTGCGAGCGTTCCTGCGCGAGCCCGCCGCCAAGGGCTGCACGGGGTTGCGGCGGGTGCTGTGCAGCGGCGAGGCACTGCCGCCGGACCTGGTGCGGGCCTGGTACGAGACGATCGACGTGCCGCTGCACAACCTGTACGGGCCGACCGAGGCGTCCGTGGACGTCACGAGCTGGGTGACCTGTCCTGGCGCGGACGTCGTGCCGATCGGCAGGCCGGTGTGGAACACCGCACTGCGCGTGCTCGACCCCGAACTGCGGCCGGTGCCGCCGGGTGTGCCGGGCGAGCTGTACCTGGCGGGCGTCCAGCTGGCCCGCGGTTACCTGAACCGGCCGGGACTCACGGCCGGGAGGTTCGTCGCCGATCCGTTCGGTCCGGCGGGCACGCGCATGTACCGCACCGGTGACCTCGCCCGGTGGCGGTCCGACGGCTCCGTCGAGTACCTCGGACGCACCGACCACCAGGTGAAGATCCGCGGCCTGCGCGTGGAGCTCGGCGAGATCGAGGCCGTGCTGGGCGACGCCGTCGTGGTCGTACGGGACGAACGGATCGTCGCCTACGTCAGGACGCCGGACGTGGACGCGTTGCGCAAGGCCGCTGAGGCCGCGCTGCCGGACTACATGGTGCCGTCCGCGATCGTGCGGCTGGATGAGTTCCCGTTGAGTCCCAACGGCAAGCTCGACCGGCGCGCCCTGCCCGATCCCGAGTGGACAGCGGCCGAGCACGTCCCGCCGCGCACGCCGGCCGAGGAGGCCGTCGCCTCCGTCTGGGCGCAGGTGCTCGGTGTCGACCGTGTCGGTGCCGAGGACGACTTCTTCGCACTGGGCGGTGACTCCATCCGCGGCATGCACGTCACCTCGCTGCTGCGCGACGCGTTCGGCGTCGAACTGAGCCCACGCGACGTGCTGTCCGCACGCACCGTCGCCGCACTTGCCGACCTCGTCGAGGAACTGATCCTGCGCGAGCTCGAGCACACCGCTTCCCTCAACGAACTCTGAGGACCAAAAAGCACATGACCACCTCCAAGCAGGACCGCGCTTCCGCCCTGCCCGCACACCTGCGGGACCAGCTGCGCAAGCGCCTCGCGGGTGCCGTGCCCGCCACCCCGGTGATCCCGGCGGTGCCGCGCACCGGACCGTTGCCCACCTCTCCCGCCCAGCACCGGCTGTGGCTGCTCGACCGGTTGCGTCCGGGCGGCAACGACCACAACTCCGGGCGAGCGCTGCGGTTCCGCGGCCCGCTCGACGTGGCGAAGCTCGTGCGGTGTGTGCAGAGCCTGGTGGAGCGGCACGAAGCGTTGCGCACCACCTTCACCGAACGCGACGGCGCCGCCGTGCAGGTGGTCCATCCGGCTGGGGACATCGACGTGCCCGTTGTCGGTGAGTGCGACCTGACGACGGAGTTCGCGCGGCCGTACGACCTGGAGCACGGGCCGTTGTTCCGCGCGCTGATCGTCCGGTTCGGGCCGCAGGACCACGTGCTGCTGCTCGGCGCGCACCACATCGTCACCGACGGCTGGTCGCTCGGTGTGCTGACCGACGAACTGGCCGCGCTGTACCGCGGCGAGCGGTTGCCGGAGCCCTCGATCCAGTACGCGGACTTCGCGGCCTGGCACCGGGAGCAGCGCTGGGACGACGCGCTGGGGCGGTGGAAGGACCGGCTCGCCGGTCTGTCGCCGTTGGAGCTGCCCACCGACCGGCCGCGTCCGGCCGAACGCACTGGTGCCGGCGCGGCACACCGGTTCGTGGTGCCGGCCGCGATCACCGGTGGGCTGGAACAGATCGCGCGGGAGCACGACACCACGTTGTTCGGCACGCTGATGGCGGCCTGTCAGGTGTTGTTCGCCCGCTACAGCGGCCAGTCCGACGTGGTGCTCGGCACCGTCACCTCCGGCCGCACCCGCCCGGAGCTCAACCGGGTCGTGGGGTTCTTCGTCAACACCGCGGTCGTACGGTCCTCTGTGGACGGCCGGTTCACCGACCTGCTGCGGCAGGACCACGCGCTGCACGACGAGGTGCCGTTCGAGAAGCTCGTGGACGCGGTCGGCATGAGCCGGGACGCGAGCCGCAACCCGTTGTTCGACGTGATGGTGTTGCTGCAGAACACCGAGCGGGGACTGCCGGCGTTCCCCGGGCTCACCGTCGAGGACGTGCCCGTCGAGCGGTGGGCGGCGGACTTCGACCTGACCGTGGAGTTCACGCCGCGCGGTGACGAGCTGGAGTGCGTGCTGGAGTACAGCACCGACCTGTTCGACGCGGCGACGGTGCGGCGGCTCGGCGAGCACCTGCTCGTGCTGCTCGGCGGTGTGGTCGAGGACCCGTCGCGGCCGGTGCACGCTCTGCCCCTCGTCACGAGGGCCGAGCTGGATCGGATGCGGGAGTGGAACTCCACCGCGCTCGACGCGCCCGTGACGACCTACACCGCGATCTTCGAGGAACAGGTCCGGCGCACACCGCAAGCCACGGCACTGGTCTGCGGCGCGGAGACGTTGACGTACGCCGAACTCGACGCGCGGGCGAACCGCTTGGCGCACTGGCTGATCGGTGCGGATGTGCGGCCCGAGCAGGTGGTCGGGGTCTCGTTGCCCCGCACGGCGGACGCGATCGTAGCGTTGCTGGCGGTGTTGAAGGCCGGTGCGATCTACCTGCCGATCGATCCCGGTCTGCCGCGTGACCGTCAGGAGCACCTGCGCGCCGACGCCGGTGCCGTACGGGTGCTCGACGCGCTGCCGGACACCGGCGATCTGCCGGCAGTCGGCCCAGAGGTGCGAATCCTGCCGTCCCAGGCCGCCTACGTCATCTACACCTCCGGATCGACCGGCACGCCGAAGGGTGTCGTGGTCGAACACCGCAACCTGGTGAACCTCCTGCACAGCCACGTCGCCGACTTCGCGGGCGGCGAGCGGATGCGGGTCGCGCTCAGCGCGGTGTTCTCGTTCGACACTTCATGGGAGGGCCCGGTGCTGATGGCCGCCGGGCACGAGCTGCACCTGCTGGGTGACGAGGTGCGGCTCGACGCGGACGCCCTGGTCTCCTACGTCGGCCGGCACCGGATCGACTTCCTCGACCTGACGCCGTCCTACCTGCAGCAGCTCATCCCGGCCGGGCTGCTCGACCACCACCCGCGCGTGCTGATGCTCGGCGGTGAGGCGCTGGGCGAACGGCTCTGGCGCGAACTGGCCGGCACCAACGCCCGCAACTTCTACGGCCCCACCGAGTGCACGGTCGACGCGGTGTCGTGCCGGGTCGAGGGCGACCGGCCGGTGATCGGCAGGCCGCTGCGCAATCTGCAGGCACACGTGCTCGACGCCGACCTGCGTCCTGTGCCGGTCGGGGTGGCCGGCGAGCTGTACCTGGCCGGGGCTCAGGTCGCGCGCGGTTATCTCGGACAGCCGGGCCTGACCGCGTCGCGATTCCTGGCGAACCCGTTCGGGGACGGCCGGATGTACCGCACGGGCGACCGGGTGCGGTGGACGGCCGAGGGGCAGCTCGACTACCTGGGACGGGTCGACGACCAGGTGAAGATCCGCGGTTTCCGCATCGAGCCCGGTGAGGTCGAGGCCGCTCTCCTGCGGCATCCGGACGTCACCGACGCGGTGGTGGTGGCGCGGGACGACCGGCTCGTCGGCTACGTCGTCGGCACGCGAGCCGATCTGCGGCCGTGGCTGAAGAACAGCCTGCCCGACTACATGGTGCCGTCCGCCTTCGTCACGCTCGACCGGCTGCCGTTGACCAGCAACGGAAAGGTGGACCGCAAGGCGCTGCCCGCGCCGGTGCTGGCGCGGGAGGAGTTCCAGGCGCCGCGCACGCCGGCCGAGGAGACCCTGTCCAGCATCTGGTCCGAGGTGCTGGGTGTCGAGCGCGTCGGCGTGGACGACAACTTCTTCGGGCTCGGCGGTGACTCGATCCTCGCCATCCAGCTGGTGTCCCGTGCCCGCCGTGGCGGGCTCCAGCTCTCGTCGCGCGACGTCTTCCGCCACCAGACCGTGGCGGAGCTGGCACTCGCGGCGGCACCCGCGGTCGAGGCGGAGATCGCGCACGTCGAGGGGCCCGCGCCGCTCACGCCCATCCAGAGGTGGTTCTTCGAGCACGACGGCGACACCGGCTACGCGATGTCACTGGCTGTCGACGTGCCGTCCGGTGTGGACGTTCAGCACGCCTTGGACGCCGTGGTGACGCATCACGAGGCACTGTGCGTGCGGTTCGTGGACGGGCGGATGGAACTCGGTGCGCAACGGCCGGTGCTGGAGGTCGCGGACTCGTTCGAGCATCACGACTTCGACCTGGCGAACGGGCCGTTGCTGCGCGCGGTGCTGGTCGGATCGCGGCTCTACCTGTCCGCGCACCACCTGGTGATCGACGGCGTGTCGTGGCGGATCCTGCTGGAGGACCTCGCGAAGGCGTGGCGCGGTGAGCAGCTCGACCCGCCGACGATGCCGTTCACGCAGTGGGCGCACCACCTGACGCGCCAGGACTTCCGCGACGCGCTGTCCCACTGGCGTCGTCAGCCGACCGGAGGTGTGGCGGTGGGAGAACGTCACAGCTTCACGGTGAGTCTGGACCCGGAGACGACCGCGGCGTTGCTGCACGACGTGCCTGGCGTCTATCACACGCAGGTCAACGACGTGCTGCTCGCCGCGCTTGGTCGCCGGGAGCTGACGCTGGAAGGCCACGGCCGCGACGTGCTCGACGCCGACGTGTCCCGCACCATCGGCTGGTTCACCACGCAGTTCCCGGTGTCGCTCGACTTCCCCGCCGGGGACTGGGGTGCCGTCCTCAAGTCGGTCAAGGAACAGCTGCGGTCCATCCCGCACAAAGGCCTGTCGTACGAGGCGTTGCGGTACCTCACACCGGACAGCGGCCTGAGCGGTGAGCTGCCGGATCTGTGCTTCAACTACCACGGTCACTGGGAAGGCGGCCACGAAGTCCCCGGACCCGACCTCGCCCGGCACCCGGTCGAGGTCAACGGCATGGTGGCCGGCGGCTGCCTGCGGTTCACGTGGTCGTACGCCGGGGAAAGCCCGCGGGCCGAGGCCGAGCGGATGCTGGTGTCGTTGCGGGAGATCGTCGAGCACTGCCGGACGAGCCCGGGCGGCCACACGCCCTCGGACTTCCCGCTGGCCCGCCTCACCCAGGAGCAGGTCGACGCGCTGCCCGCCGACGTCGAGGACGTCTACCCGCTCACGCCGCTGCAGGCCGGCATGCTGTTCCACAACCTGCTCGACCCGGCCGCGTACGTCGACCGGCTGGAGCTGGTGCTCGACGGCGTCAACGATCCCGAGGCGCTGCGCGCCGCCTGGCGCCGGGTGATCGCCCGCACGCCGGTCCTGCGCACGAGCATCGTCTGGGAGGGCGTGGACGAGCCGGTGCAGGTGGTGCACCGGGAAGCGTCCCCGTTGCTGCGCATCGACATCACGCCGTCGAGCGGTTCCCGCGTGCGGCTGGTGTGGGAGTCGCACCACGTGCTGCTGGACGGCTGGAGCACCGCGCAGGTGTTCGCCGAGGTCGTCGCGGAGTACCGCGGCGAACCCGTGTTCGCCCGCCGGCCGTTCCGCGACTATCTGCGGTGGCTGGCCGAGCAGGACACGTCGGCCGCGCAGCGGTACTGGAGCGAGGTGCTGGACGGCGCCGAGCCCACTCCCCTGCCGTACGACCGCAAACCCGCGGAGGCCCATCAGGCCGAGTCGACCGAGTCGATCCGCGTTTCGCTGTCCACTGAGGACTCCGAAGCGTTGCGTACGGCCGTGCGAGAGCACGGCATCACGGTGAACACGGTGGTGCAGGGCGCGTGGGCGGTGCTGCTGACCCGGCACAGCGGCACCCGCGACGTCGTCTTCGGCACGACCGTGTCCGGGCGTCCCGCCGAGCTGCCCGGTGTCGAGTCGATGATCGGCATGTTCATCAACACCGTTCCCACGCGGGTGGCCGTCGATGACGACCAGCCGGCCGCGTCCTGGCTCCGGGACCTGCAACAGGCGCAGAGCGAGGCGAGGACGTTCGAGCACGTTTCGCTGGCACGCCTCGGCGGCGGGCTGTTCGACAGCGTCGTGGTGTTCGAGAACTACCCGTTCGACCGCGAGTCCACGGTCGCGCCGCGCGTCGTGGAGGTCACCGCGACCGACACGACCACTCTGCCGATCACGCTCACCGCGCATCTCGGCGACCGGTTGAGCTTCGACCTCGCGTACGACCCGCGCCTGTTCGACGCCGACACCGCGCAGCGGTTGAGCGAACGGCTGCACGTCCTGCTCAGCGGGATCGCCACCGACCCTCGCCGCCCGGTGGGCACGCTCCCGTGGACGGTGCCGGGCGAGCTCGACATGGCGGCGTGGACCGACCTGGAGACGTCCGGCGAGCTCTACCACGAGGTCTTCGCCCGGCAGGCCGCCGCGACACCGGACGCGGTGGCGGTGTGGCCGCACACCTTCGCCGAGGTCGACGCCGCCGCGAACCGGTTGGCGCACCGGCTGATCGCGGACGGCGCCGGTCCGGAACGACTCGTCGGACTGGCGTTGCCGCGGCAGGACATGGTCGTCGCGCTGCTCGCCGTCATGAAGGCCGGTGCCGCGTACCTGCCGATCGACCGCGATCTGCCGCCCGGCCGCCGGGAGTTCCTGCTCGCCGACGCGAAGCCCGTGCTGGTGCTGGACGAACTGCCTGACACCAACGCGTTTCCCGCGCACGCCCCGGACGTCGAGGTGCTGCCGTGGCACCCCGCGTACGTGATCTACACGTCCGGGTCGACCGGTACGCCGAAGGGTGTGGTGATCGAGCACGCCCAGCTAGCGAACCTCTACGCCGACCACCGGGCGACGCTCATCCCCGACGTGACACTGCGGTTCGCGCTCACCGCGGCGTTCTCGTTCGACACCTCGTGGGAGGGCCTGCTGTTCCTCGCCGCCGGGCACGAGCTGCACGTCATCGGCGAGGACCTGCGGCTCGACCCTCCCGCGCTGGTGCGGTACGTGCGGGAGCACGGCATCGGCGTGATGGACGTGACGCCGACCTACGCGCGCCAGCTCCTCCCGACCGGCCTGCTCGACGCCGGGCTGCGGACGTTGATGCTCGGCGGTGAGGCCGTGGACGAGTCGCTGTGGCAAGAGGTGCGGGAGATCGGCCTCAACTACTACGGGCCGACCGAGTTCGCCGTCGACGCCACGTACTGCGCGCTCGCCGACCACGACCGGCCGGTGATCGGCGGGCCTGGGCACAACGTGCGGGCGTACGTGCTGGACGACGGCCTGCGGCCGGTGCCCGTAGGTGTGCCCGGCGAGCTGTTCCTGGCAGGCGCGCAGGTGGCTCGCGGCTATCTCGGCCGCGCCGGGCTGACGGCCGAGCGGTTCGTGGCGAACCCGTTCGAGACGGGCAGCCGCATGTACGCCACCGGCGACCGCGTCCGGTGGCTCTCCAGCGGTGTGCTCGACTACCTGGGCCGTACCGACGACCAGGTCAAGATCCGCGGCATCCGGATCGAGCTGGGCGAGATCGTCGCCGCGCTGCTGGACGTGCCGGGGGTGCGGCAGGCCACCGTGGTGGCGGTGGACGACCGCCTCGTCGCCTACCTCGTCGGCACGCCGGAGGTCGAGGTCCGGGAGGCGTTGGGCCGCATGCTGCCCGCGCACCTGGTGCCCGTAGCGTTCGTGGAGCTGGCCGAGCTGCCGATGACCTCCAGCGGGAAGCTGGACCGCAAGGCGTTGCCCGCGCCCGAGTTCGCCTCCGCGGAGTTCGTGGCGCCGCGCACCGACGCCGAACGCGTGGTCGCGGCCGCGTGGGCCGAGGTGCTGGGCGTGGAACGGGTGGGCGCCCAGGACAACTTCTTCGCGCTGGGCGGCGACTCGATCCTCAGCATCCGGGTCGTCGCGCGGCTGCGGGCGGCGTTCGGGGTGCAGGTTTCGCCGCGGGTGTTGTTCCAGCACTCCACTGTGGCGCAGCTGGCGGAAGCGTTGCGGGAGGGTGACTCCGCGACGATTCCGGTGGTGTCGCGGGTAGATGTCCCGCAGTCGTTCGCCCAGGGGCGGCTGTGGTTCCTGGACCAGTTCGAGACTGGCGGCACGGAGTACGTCACGCCGACCGCGTTGCGGCTGCGCGGTCCGCTGGACGTGCCGAGGCTGAGCGGGGCGCTGACGGCGCTGGTGGCGCGGCACGAGTCGCTGCGCACGACGTTCACCGACGGCCTGCAGATCATCGGCGAGCCGTACGAGATGCGGCTGCGACCCGAGCACGGCGACCTCGACGCGATCCTGCTGGAGGAGACGACCGCGCCGTTCGACCTGCGCACCGGACCGTTGCTGCGCACGCGGCTGGTCCGGCTCGGTGCCGACGAGCACGTGCTGGTGCTGACGTTGCACCACATCGTCACCGACGGCTGGTCGACCGCGGTCCTCACCGACGAGCTGGCCGCGCTGTACGAGGGCCGGGAGCTGCCGGCGCTGCCCGTGCAGTACGCGGACTTCGCTGTGTGGCAGCGAAGTCTCGACCTCGACGCACAGCTGCGGCACTGGAGGGAGCAGCTCGCCGGGGTGGCGCCGCTGGAGCTGCCGACCGATCGGCCTCGGCCCGCCGTGCGCACGACATCGGGTGCGATGCACGAGTTCGAGCTGCCGGTCGCGGGACTGCGCGACGGCGACACGACGTTGTTCATGACGCTCGTGGCGGCCTGCCAGCTGCTGTTCAGCCGGTACTCGGGGCAGTCCGACATCGCGGTCGGCACGGTGACGTCCGGGCGCGAGCGGGCCGAGCTGGAGAACGTGGTCGGGTTCTTCGTGAACACCCTCGTGCTGCGCTCCACAGTGGACGGCAGGCCGTTCCGCGAGTTGCTGTCCCAGGTGCGGCAGACGGTGCTGAACGCGTTCGAGCACCAGGACGTGCCGTTCGAACGGGTCGTGGACGCCGTCGGGCCGGACCGCGACCCGAGCCGCAACCCGCTGTTCGACGTGATGGTGCTGCTGCAGAACACCGCGGACGAGGTGCCGTCGATCACTGGTCTCGATGTCGAGGAGGTGCGGCTGCCGGTCGTCACGTCGACGTGCGACCTGACGTTCGAGTTCCAGCAACGCGGTGACGTGCTGCTCGGCGCGGTCGAGTACAACCCGGACCTCTTCGACGCGCCGACGATCGAGCGGATGGCCGGGCACCTCGTGGTACTGCTCGGCGAGATCGCGGCGGGCCGGGAGCCGTTCCTGGCCGACGACGGCACGCTGCAGGCGGGTCCCGCGCTGGAGGTCTCCGACCCGCCGTTCCCGCACCTGTTCGAGAGGCAGGCGCTGCTCACGCCGGACGCCACCGCGCTGGTCGCCGCCGAGTCCTTCACGTTCGCCGAGCTCAACGAGCGCGCGAACCGCTTGGCGCACCGGCTGATCTCGCTGGGCGCGGGTCCGGAACGCCTGGTGGCGCTGCGGTTGCCGCGGTCGGCGGACTTCGTGGTGGCGGTGCTCGCCGTGCTCAAGTCGGGCGCCGCCTACCTGCCGGTGGATCGGGAGCTGCCCGCCGAACGCGTCGAACTGCTGCTGCGCGACGCACAACCGGTGGTCGTGCTGGACGAGATCGGTGATCTCGACGCATTCCCCGGCACGGACCCCGTCGTGGGAATCGACCCGGCGAGCACCGCGTACGTGATCTACACGTCCGGGTCGACCGGCACTCCGAAGGGTGTCGCGGTCGAGCACCGCAACCTCACCAACCTGGTGGCACACCACCGGGAGCTGTTCGGCTCGCGCGTTCTCCGGGTCGCGCACACCGCCCTGTTCTCGTTCGACACGGCGCTGGAAGGTCTCGCGCTGCTGGCGTGCGGTCATGAGCTGCACCTGGTTTCCGACGACGTGCGTCTCGACGCGGTGGCACTCGTGGAACACGTGCGCTCGCAGGGCATCGACGTGCTGGACGCGACGCCGGCACACATGCGGGCACTCATCGCCTCCGGGCTGCTGGAGCGGGCGCCGGAGATCATCACGGTCGGCGGCGAGGCGGTGCCACCGGATCTGTGGGACCAGCTCGGTGACGTGCGGGCGTACAACTTCTACGGCCCCACCGAGTGCACGGTCGACGCGACCTGGTGCCGCATCGCCGGACCGCGGCCCGTGATCGGCAGGCCGCTCGCCAACCAGCGCGCGTACGTGCTGGACGACGACCTGCGGCCGGTGCCGGCGGTCGTGCCCGGTGAGCTGTACGTGGCGGGCGCACAGGTCGCGCGAGGGTATCTCGGCCGTCCCGGGCTGACCGCGGAACGCTTTCTCGCCGACCCGTTCGGTGCGGGCCGGATGTACCGGACGGGCGACCGGGTGCGGTGGACGGACGACGGGCAGCTGGAGTTCCTCGGCCGGGCCGACGACCAGCTCAAGATCCGCGGCTTCCGGGTCGAACCCGGCGAGGTCGAAGCCGTGCTGCTGCGCCACCCGGACATCTCGGCGGCGGTCGTCGTCGGCCGGGACACGCGACTGGTGGCCTACGTGGTGGGCACGGTGGATCTCGACGACTGGGCGCGGAGGTTCCTGCCCGCGCACCTGGTGCCGTCGGCGTTCGTCGGGCTGGAGTCGTTGCCGCTCACGCCGAGCGGCAAGGTCGACCGCCGTGCGCTGCCCGAGCCGCACTTCGCGTCGCGCGAGTTCGTCGCGCCGCGCACCGAGCGGGAAGTCCTCTTGGCCCGGACCTGGGCCGAGGTGCTGGGGCTCGGGACCGTCGGGGCCGAGGACAACTTCTTCGCGCTCGGCGGCGACTCGATCCTCAGCATGCAGGTGGTGGCCCGAGCCCGTGCGCACGGTCTGATGATCTCGTCGAAGGACGTCTTCGTCCATCAGACCGTCGCCGCGCTCGCCGCCGCCGCGCAGGAGGCGCCGGCCCCGGTGGGCCACGACCTGGTCACCGGGCCGGCGCCGCTCACTCCGATCCAGCACTGGTTCTTCGAGAAGGTCCGCCGTGACGACTACACGATGTCGCTGCGCCTCGAACTCGCGCCCGGCACCGACGTCGACGCGCTCGCCCGTGCCGTCCAGGCGGTCGCCGAGCACCACGAGGCGTTGCGGCTGCGCTTCGTCGACGGCAGGCAGGAGACCACGGCTCCCCTGCCGCAGTTCGAGTCCACTGTGGAGGGATTTGACCTCGCGCGAGGACCGTTGTTCCGCGCCACGCTGGTGGACGGCACGTTGCTGCTCGTCGCGCACCACCTGGTGATCGACGCGGTGTCCTGGCGGATCCTGCTCGAAGACCTGGAGACCGCCTATCGCGGTGATCCCCTGCCGCCGGCCACGCTGCCGTTCACCCAGTGGGCGCACCAGCTGAACCGCCGCGCTCCCGAGTTCGCCGATGCTTTGCCGTACTGGCGGTCGATCCCGCTCGGCACGGCGACCGTGCCCGCCGAGCGGCACCACTTCACCGTGGAACTGGACGAGGCGACCACCGCGGCGTTGCTCCGCGACGTTCCCGGCGTCTACCGCACCAGGATCAACGACGTGCTGCTCAGCGCCCTCGGTAAGGCCGTCTCGCCGGTGTTCGCGCTGGAGGGTCACGGCCGTGACGACAGCGTGTCCCGCACGGTCGGCTGGTTCACCAGCCAGTTCCCGGTGTCGCTCGAACTCCCGGACGGCGACTGGGGTGTCGTGCTCAAGTCCGTCAAGGAGCAGCTGCGGGCCATTCCGCACGACGGACTGTCGTACGAGGTGCTGCGCCACCTCACGCCGGACAGCGGCCTGACCGGTGACCTGCCGGAGGTGTGCTTCAACTACCTCGGTCAGTGGGACGACGGCGAGGCCGACGGGGTGTTCCGCGGTCGCCTGGACACCGACGTCCCGGAGATTCCCACTCACCTGGTGGAGATCACCGCCGCGGTCGAGGGCGGCAGGCTCGTGCTGGACTGGGACCACGGGCTGCCCGAAGCCGAGGCTCGTCGCCAGGCGAACGACATGCTCCTGGCGTTGCGGGAGATCGTCGAGCACTGCCGCACCAGCCCCGGCGGGCGCACGCCGTCCGACTTCCCGCTCGTCCGGCTCACCCAGGAGCAGGTCGACGCGCTGGGCGAGGTCGAGGACGTCTACCCGTTGACGCCGTTGCAGTCGGGCATGGTGTTCCACAGCATCGGCGACAGCGACGCGTACGTCGACCGGCTGGAACTGCTGCTCGACGTTGACCTCGACCGTTTCCGCGGGGCCTGGCAACGGGTGATCGCGCGTACGCCGGCGTTGCGCGCGGACGTCGTCTGGCAGGGCGTCGACGAGCCGGTGCAGGTCGTGCGGCCCGAACAGTCGCCCTTGCTGCGTCTGGACTTCTCCCAGGCCGGCGATCGGGTGCGGCTCGTCTGGTCCACGCACCACGTGCTGCTGGACGGCTGGAGCACGGCACAGGTGTTCTCGGACGTGATCGCCGAGTACCGGGGCGATCAGCCGGTCGCCCGCAGGCCGTTCCGCGATCACCTCCGCTGGCTGTCCGGACAGGACACCGCGGCCGCCGAGGAGTACTGGCGCCGGGTGCTGGACGGGTTCACCACACCGACGCCGCTGCCGTTCGACCGCAGGTCCCAGGGGCCGGTCGAGTCCAGCGCCGTGCTGGCGCTCGACCTGCCGCCGGCCGACCTGCGCGAGCACGGGCTCACGGTCAACACCGTGGTGCAGGGCGCGTGGGCGTTGCTGCTGGCGCGGTTGAGCGGGGAACGGGACGTGGTCTTCGGCACCACGGTGTCCGGGCGTCCCGCCGAGCTGCCCGGTTCCGACTCGATGATCGGCATGTTCATCAACACCGTCCCGTCGCGGGTGGTCGTCGACCTCGGCCGCCCGGTGGTGGAGTGGTTGCGCGATCTGCAGACCGCGCAGAGCGAAGCGCGTGCGTACGACCACGTCTCCCTGGCACGGCTGGGCGGCGAACTGTTCCACAGCCTGCTCGCGTTCGAGAACTACCCGGTCGGCGCGGACGACGACCTGCGGGTCGACGTGGTGGAGAGTCGTGACACCACAACACTTCCGCTGGCCGTGCGAGCCCATGCCGACGACGGTGCGTTGCACTTCGAGTTCACCTACGACCCGCGCCTGTTCGACGCGTCCACGATCACGTCGCTGGCCGGCCGAGTGGCGTTGGTGCTGCGGGAGTTCGTCTCGCGGCCGGACCAGTCGCTCGCGGACGTGCGGTGGACGACGCCCGAAGAGGACCACCGCGTCCTGGTCGAGTGGAACGGCACAGCCACGGGACGGCCCACCGCCACCCTGCCGGGGCTGTTCGAGGCCCAGGTCTCCCGCACACCGGATCGTGTCGCGGTCGGCGACCTCACCTACGCCGAGCTGAACGCCCGCGCGAACCGGTTGGCGCACAGGCTGATCGCGGACGGAGCCGGGCCTGAGCGGTTCGTCGGGTTGCGGCTGCCGCGCGGCACCGACCTGGTGGTCGCGATCCTCGGTGTGCTCAAGTCCGGCGCGGCGTATCTGCCGATCGACCTGAGCTATCCAGAGGAGCGCGTCGCGCGGATGATCTCCGACACCGCGCCAGTGGCGTTGCTCGAGTCACTGCCAGATCTCAGCGGCTTCCCGGACACCGACCCGGTCACCGCACTCGGGGCGGACAACCCGGCGTACGTCATCTACACGTCCGGATCGACGGGCGTACCGAAGGGTGTGGTCGTGCCGCACGCGAACGTGGTGCGGTTGTTCGAGCAGACCTCGGACTGGTTCTCCTTCGACGAGAACGACGTGTGGACGTTGTTCCACTCGTTCGCGTTCGACTTCTCGGTGTGGGAGCTGTGGGGTCCGCTGCTGCACGGCGGCCGGCTGGTCGTGGTGCCGCACGAGGTGTCGCGCTCACCGCGGGCGTTCTTGCAGTTGCTGCACGACGAGCAGGTCACGGTGCTCAACCAGACCCCGTCGGCCTTCTACCAGCTGATGGCCGAGGAACAGGTGCCGCTGGCACTGCGGTACGTGATCTTCGGTGGCGAGGCGCTCGACCTGTCGCGGCTCTCGGCTTGGTACACGCACCACGACGCGCAGCTCGTGAACATGTACGGCATCACCGAGACGACCGTGCACGTCTCCTACCTGGCACTCGACTCCGCGCTGGCGGCATCCGCACCGGGCAGCCTGATCGGCACCGGGATTCCGGACCTGCGGATCTACCTGCTGGACGAGCACCTGCGGCCGGTGCCGCCGGGTGTGGTCGGCGAGATGTACGTGGCCGGCGAAGGGCTGGCGCGCGGCTATCTCAACCGGCCGGGTCTCACCGCGTCGAGGTTCGTCGCGAACCCGTTCGGCAGTGTTGTTTCTTCTGGGGCACGCATGTACCGCACCGGCGACCTGGCGCGGTGGCGTGGGGACGGAAGCCTGGAGTACCTGGGCCGGGCGGACCAGCAGGTGAAGGTCCGCGGCTTCCGGATCGAACTGGGCGAGATCGAGGCCGTGCTGCACCCGGCCGTCGACCAGGTGGCCGTCATCGCGAAGGACCAGCGGCTCATCGCCTACGTCGTGGGTGACACCCCGGTCGACGAACTGCGCGCCCGAGCCGCCGCGGCGTTGCCGGAGCACATGGTGCCGTCGGCGTTCGTCCGGCTGGATCGCTTGCCGCTCAACAACAACGGCAAGCTGGACGTGCGAGCGCTGCCCGAACCCGGCCGTGAGTCCGCCACGACGCAGGAGTTCGTGCCGCCGCGCACGGACGCCGAACGCGCGATCGCCGGCATCTGGGCCGACGTGCTCGGCGTCGACCGGGTCGGTGTGACCGACCGGTTCGTCGAGCTGGGCGGTGACTCGATCAGCAGCATCCGGGTGATCTCGCGGTTGCGGGCGGAGTTCGGCGTCGACCTGACCCCGCGTGACCTGTTCGGCCATCCGACCGTGGAAGGCCTCGCGCAGGTCCTGCCGGGACGCGGCATGACCACCATTCCAGTGGTGTCGCGGGAGGGCGAGCTGGAGCTGTCGTTCGCGCAGCAGCGGTTGTGGTTCCTCGACCAGCTCACGCCCGGCGGCACGGAGTACGTGACGCCGCTGGCGGTCCGGTTGACCGGCGAGCTGGACGTCGCGGCACTCTCCGCGGCGATGACCGCGCTGGTGGCCAGGCACGAGTCGCTGCGCACGACGTTCCGCGAGGTCGACGGCCGGGCCGTGCAGGTGGTGCACCCGCCGGCACCGGTGGAGATCCCGGTGGCCATCGGTGACGTCGAGGAGATCCTGGCGCGTGAGGCGAACACGCCGTTCGACCTCACGACCGGCCCGCTGCTGCGGCCGTTGCTGATCCGGGTGTCGGCGCGCGAGCACGTGCTGGCGCTGACGATGCACCACATCGTCACGGACGGCTGGTCGGGCGGGCTGATCATGGAGGAGCTGAGCGCGCTCTACGCCGGTCAGCCGCTGCCGCCGCTGCCCGTGCAGTACGCGGACTTCGCCGCGTGGCAACGATCCCTGCCGCTCGACGAGCAGCTCGGCTACTGGCGCACGCAGCTGGCCGGCGTGCCCGCGCTGGAGTTGCCGACCGACCGCCCGCGCCCGCCCACGCACACCACGAAGGGTGCGACGGTCGAAGTCGCGCTGCCCTCCAGCGGCCTGCGCGAGCTCGCTCGCGGCCAGGACACGACGCTGTTCACGGCGCTCGTCGCCGCGTGCACGCTGTTGCTGCGCCGCTGGACCGGGCAGGACGACATCGCGGTCGGCACGGTGTCGTCCGGGCGCGAGCACCCCGAGCTGGAACGGCTCGTCGGCTTCTTCGTCAACACGGTGACGCTGCGGTCCACAGTGGACGAGTCGTCGAACTTCCGCGAGTTGCTCGGCGCGGTGCACGGGACGGTCCGCGAGGCGTTCGCGCACCAGGACGTGCCGTTCGAACGGGTCGTGGACGCGGTGCAGCCCGACCGCGACCCGAGCCGAACACCGCTGTTCCAGGTGCTGGTGGCGTTGCAGAACGCACCCAGCCGGGCTGGTTCACTGCCCGGCCTGGTGGGTGAGGACGTCGACCTGCCGGTGCACACGGCGTCGTTCGACGTGGCGTTCGAGTTCACCGAGGCCGGCGACGAGCTGTACGGCGCCATCACCTACAACACCGACCTGTTCGACCACGCCACGATCGAGAGGTTGGCGCGGCACCTGCGCGTGCTCGTGGACGGCGCCGTCGCGGCACCCGAACTCCCGATGGCCGGGCTGCCGATGCTCACCCCGGCCGAACTGGACCAGTTGGAGGCGTGGAACGAGACCGCGCAGGAGGTCGCGCCCTGCTCGTTCGCTCAGCTCGTCGAACGGCAGGTTGCCCGCACACCGGACGCTCCCGCGCTGATCCACGCCGAGGGCGAGATCAGCTTCGCCGAGCTCGACGCGCGGGCGAACCGGCTCGCGAGGGCGCTCGTCGAGCGCGGCGCGGGCCCTGAGCGGATCGTCGCGGTGCGGCTGCCGCGATCGGTGGACATCATCGTCACCGAGCTGGCGGTGCTGAAGACCGGTGCGGCGTTCCTGCCCGTCGACCCGGACTATCCGGCCGAGCGCGTCGAGTTCATGCTGCGCGACTCCGATCCGGTCGTCGTCGTGGACGGTCCGCTGGACGCGAGCGGCTACGACGCGTCGCACCTCGGCGTGCCGGTCGACCTGGCACAGCCCGCGTACGTGATCTACACGTCCGGTTCGACGGGACGGCCGAAGGGCGTGGTGGTCACGCATGCCGGGCTCGCGTCGTTCTCCGCGGCCGAGATCGAGCACTTCGAGGTCCGGCCGGGTGACCGGGTGCTGGAGTTCTCCTCCCCCAGCTTCGACGCGTCGGTGCTGGAGCTGTGCATGTCGTTGCCGGCCGGCGCCGCACTGGTCGTGCCGCCCGAGGGGCCGCTGCTGGGCGAGCAGCTCGCTGAAGTGTTGCGGGAAAACAAGGTCACTCACGCGTTGATCCCGCCGGTGGCGATGGCGACCGTGCCGGACGTGCCCCAGAAGGACGGGTTGCTGCCCGACTTCCGCACCCTGGTCGTCGGCGGTGACGCCTGCACCGCGGAACTCGTGGCCCGCTGGGCACCTGGACGCCGCATGATCAACGCCTACGGGCCGACCGAGTCCACTGTGGTCACGTCGTGGAGCGGGCCGTTGGTACCGGGCGGGGTGCCGCCGATCGGCAGGCCGTTGCCCGGCACGCGGGTGTACGTGCTCGACTCGTTGCTGCGGCCAGTTCCCGTCGGCGTGCCGGGTGAGCTGTACGTCAGCGGTCCTCAGCTGGCCCGCGGGTACCTCGGCCGGCCGGGGCTGACGGCGGAACGGTTCCTCGCGAATCCCTTCGGGTCTGGACGGATGTACCGCACCGGTGACGTGGTCCGGTGGAATCGCGACGGCGAGCTGGAGTTCGTCGGGCGCGCCGACGACCAGGTGAAGATCCGCGGCTTCCGGGTCGAGCTGGGTGAGGTCGAATCGGCGTTGCTCAGGCACCCGTCCGTGCGGGAGGCCGTGGTGGTGGCGCAGGACTTCGGCGGCCACAAGCGGCTGGTGGCCTACGTCGTCGGCGTCACGGACGACCTGCGGGAGTTCCTGGCGCAGACGCTGCCGGACTACCTCGTGCCGTCGGCGTTCGTCGCGATCGACGAGGTTCCGATGAGCCCCAACGGCAAGGTCGACCGCAAGGCGTTGCCGGTGCCCGAGTTCACCGCCACCACCACGCACGTCGCACCTCGTAACGACGTGGAGCGTGCCCTGTGCTCGTTGTGGGCGGACGTCTTGGCCGTGCCGGAAGTCGGGGTGGAGGACAACTTCTTCGCGCTCGGCGGCGACTCGATCCTGAGCATCCAGGTCGTGGCCCGCGGTCGCCGCGCCGGTCTGCACTTCACCGCCAAGGACCTGTTCACCCACCAGACGATCGCCGGGCTCGCGCCGCACGTCACGGCGGAGACCGACACCGGTGACCGCGCGGACGTCGTCGGCGACGTGCCGCTGCTGCCGATCCAGCGGTGGTTCTTCGCGGGTGACCGGACGGCTCCGCACCACTTCAACCAGTCGCACCTGGTGGAGCTGACCTCGGACGTGGACGTCGCCGCGCTCCGGCGGGCGCTGGAGGCTTTGGTGCGCCACCACGACGCGTTGCGGATGCGGTTCACGTCCGGCGAGTCCGGCTGGCACCAGCACAATCCGCCGTTCGAACCGGCCGACCTGCTGTCCGAGCACCCGCCGGCCGATCTCGAGCGGGTGGCGGACGAACTGCACGCGGGTTTCGACCTGGCCCGCGGACCGCTGCTGCGGGCGGCACTCTTCGGGCCGCGGCGGTTGTTCCTGGTGGCGCACCACCTCGTGGTGGACGGCGTGTCGTGGCGCATCCTGCTCGACGACCTCGACACCGCCTACCACCAGGCGCTGCGGGGCGAGCCGATCGATCTCGGCCGCAAGTCCACCTCGGTGCGCGACTGGGCGACCCGACTGGAGTCCTTCGTGGACTCGGGCGCGCTCGACCACGAGATCGAGCACTGGCGGTCGATCACCGCCCAGCCGCTCGACGCTGCAGCGAAGGATGCGGCTTCGTCGTTCGAACTGAGCGCGCAGGCCACGGACGCGTTGCTGCGTGGCGCACCCACCGCCTATCGCACCGGCATCAACGACGTGCTGCTCGCGGCTCTTGCGTGGGCGCTCGCGCGGTGGACCGGCACGCCGGCGGTGACGATCGACCTGGAGGGGCACGGCCGTGAGGACGTGCTCGACGACGTCGACCTGTCCCGGACGGTCGGCTGGTTCACCACGATGTTCCCCGTACAGCTGGAGGTCACCGGCTCCTCCTGGCGCGACCGGGTGAAGTCCGCGCGCAAGCAGCTGCGCCGGGTGCCGGGCAACGGTTTCGGATACGGCGCGCTGCGCTGGACGGGCCGCGTGCCGGGCGTCGAGGCGCCGGTCTCGTTCAACTACCTCGGTCAGTTCGACGCGCGGGCCGAGGACGAGTCGTTGTTCGGTGAGGTGCTGCCCGCGGTCGGCCGCGACCACGTCGACCAAGATCCGCACGTCGTGCAGGTGGTCGGTGAGGTGGCGGACGGGCGGATGACGTTCGGTGTCGTGCACCGCGTCCCCGTCACGGGACTGGTCGACGACTTCGCCGCGGCGTTGCGCGCCATCGCCGCCGACTGCCGGGAGGTGCGATGACCCCGTTGTCGCGCAACCGGAACTACACGCTGCTGTGGGGCAGCCAGGCGGTGTCCGAGGTGGGCTTCAACGCCTCCCTCATCGCCTTCCCGCTGGTCGTGCTGATGGTCACCGGCTCGGCGGCGGCATCGGGCCTGGTGCTCGCCGTGGACGCGGTGGCCCAGCTCGTCGTCGGGCTGCCCGGCGGCGTGCTGGCCGACCGCTGGGACCGCCGGCGGGTCATGCTCTGGTCCGAGGCGGGGCAGGCGGTCGCGGTGGCCAGCCTCGCGGTGGCGTTGTGGCAAGGCGCCGCGACCCTGCCGCACATGGTGGCCGTGGCCGCGGTGCTGGGCGCCTGCCGGGCGCTCTTCGAACCCGCCGAGGACGCGAGTCTGCCGCGGATCGTGCCGGAGTCGCAGCTCGCCACCGCCGTGTCGCTCAACGCCGCACGGTCGTCCATCGGGCAGATGGCGGGCACCGCGCTGGGCGGCTTCCTCGTGGCGGTCGGCCGCTGGGTGCCGTTCGCGGTCGACGCCGTGACGCACGCGCTGGCGTTCGTGGGCCTGTTCTTCCTGCGGGTGCCGCCTTCGCCGCCGGTCGAGCGCCGCCACTTCGCCCGCGAACTGCTCGACGGCCTGAAGTGGGTGCTGGGCAGGCCGGAGATGCGCGTGACGGCGTGGTGCGCGATGACGCTCAACCTGTTCTTCAGCGCGTACTACCTGGTGATCATCGTCCTGGCGCAGTCCCGCGGCGTGCCGTTGGGCGAGATCGGCGTGATGGCCGCGATGCTCGGTGCCGGCGGTGTGGTGGGGGCGTTGATCGCCCCGCGCCTGAGTGCGCTGCTGTCGCCGCACCAGGCGATCGCGGGCGTGTTCTGGGCGCTGACCCTTCTGGCACCGCTGGCCGTGTTCATCTCCAACGGCTACCTGATGGGCGCGCTGTTCGCCGGCATGGCACTGCTCGCGCCCACCGCCAACACGGTGATCACCACCTACCAGCTGCTGCGCACACCCGACTCGTTGCGCGGCCGGCTGAGCGGCGTCATGAACGTCGCCGTCGGCACGGCCGCCGCCCTGGGCCCGGCGCTGGGCGGCGTGCTGGCCGAACTGCTCCCCGGACCAGGCGCGGTGCTGCTGTGTGCGGGCGGCATCGCGGTCATCACGGTGCTGGTCACCGTGCATCCAGTTCTCCGCGCATATCCACGAAAGGACGTCATGGCATGAGGGACGACATCGAGTACCAGGTCCTGCTCAACGACGAGGAGCAGTACTCGCTCTGGCCCGCCACGCACGAGGTGCCCGCCGGGTGGCGCCCGGACGGGTTCCGCGGCACCAAGGAGGAGTGCTCCGCCCACGTGGACGAGGTGTGGACCGACATGAGGCCGCGCAGTCTGCGCGAGCGGATGGCCGCGGAATGACGGACAGGCCGCCCGGCCATCGCGGCTGGGCGGCCTGATCGGGGCGGAGCCGTCGATCAGGCCACCCGATCCCGGCTGCCGACGGCCGCGTTGGGCTGTGGCGCGGGCAAGTCGGACTGGACCGGACGGTCAGCCGCCGCAGAGATCGGTGACCTTCGGGTCGGTGCACGGCAGCAAGCGGAGCTGGCGCGTCGCCTCGGCCCGCCTCGCTCGTGCGCAAGTAGTCCACGAGCATCACGTGTACGCCGACAGCGATGAGCGGCAACTCGCAGTTGGTCGTTCCCGCGCGGCGAAGTCATCTTGTTCATGCCCGACCCGGCGGTCGGGTGGTCAGGGCGTGTTGCGTGCTGTGCCGCGCTCTGCGTGGTCAACGATGGTTGTAGTGGAACACATAGCGGTCCAGCACTGACTCCAAGTGGTGATCGATCAGTCCGCGAGGACTGATCAACGAGTACCGACCGCCTCGTCGAGGAAGCCGCCGGACTGGTGGCGCCACAGCTTCGCGTACGTCCCGTCGACGTCGAGCAGTTCCGCGTGGGTGCCCTGTTCGACGATCCGGCCCCGGTCGAGCACGATCAGCCGATCCATCCGCACGACCGTGCTCAGCCGGTGTGCCACGACGATCGCGGTGCGGCCGTCCATGAGCCGCCACAGTGCCTCTTGGACCAGTACCTCGCTCTCCGAGTCCAGCGCGCTGGTCGCCTCGTCCAGCAGCAGGATCGGCGCGTCACGCAGGATGGCGCGGGCCAGCGCGACCCGCTGCCGCTGCCCGCCGGACAGTTTGATGCCACGTTCGCCGACCATCGTGTCGAACCCGTCGGGCAGCGCGTCCGCGAACTCCGTCACGTGCGCGGCATGCGCGGCGCGGTGGATCTCGGCGTCGGTCGCGCCCGGCCGTGCGAACGCGATGTTCTCGCGCAGCGTCCGGTGGAACATGGCGGGGTCCTGGGGCACGTACCCGATCAGGCCGCGCAGGTCGGCCTGACTCAGGCGGGCGATGTCCTGGCCGCCGATGAGGACGCGGCCCCGATCGATGTCCATCAGCCGCAGGAGCAACCGGGTGAGCGTGGTCTTGCCGCCGCCGGAGCGGCCGACGAGCCCTATCCGCGTGCCCGCCGCGATGTCCAGGTCGAGCCCGTCGAACAGCGGCTCGCCGCCGCCGTGCGTGAACACGACGTTCTCGAACTGAACCTGGGAGTCCTTCACGCGCAACGGTTCCGGGTGCTTCGGGTCGAGCACGGTCGGCGGGTCGAGCAGCAGTTCGGTGAACTGAGCCGCCTCGGTGAGCGCACTCTCCACCTGCCGGTAGATCTGGTTGAACTCGAACATGATCCGCGTGGCGTTCCCGAAGTAGGCGAACGTCACCACGATCGCCTCCACGCCGAGCCCGTCGCTGACCCCGATCGCGACCACGAGGCCGAGTACGTTGGTGAGCACGGACAGCGGCGCGATCACGGTGTCGATGCGCAGGTTGTTGTAGTCCCACGACCGCAGTGCCAGCGTTCGCTGCTTGGCGGCACGGATCCGGTGCTCCGCGCCCTCGCGCCGCTCGGCGGCGAACGCCCGCACCGTCTCCATGTTCATGAGCGTGTCCGAGACGTGGCCGGACACCTGGGCGATGGCGGCCTCGCGCTGGTCGACCAGCCGCTGGCGGTGGCGGATGAGCGGCGCGACCACACATCCCGTGACCAGGATCAGGCCGACCAGCACCGCGACGAGCATCGGGTGGTAGCTCCACAGAACGACGCAGGCGAAACCCAGCGGGATGAGGTTGGCGAAGATCTTGAACGCCAGCGTGTCCACGAAGTCCTCGAAGCGGAACGCGAAGCTCAGCACCCGTTTGGTGAGCGACCCGGCGAAGTTGTCGTGGAAGAACGCCGCGTCCTTCCCCAACAGCTCGTCCATCGCGAGGGCGGACAGGTTCTCGATCCCGCGGCCGTCCACGCGGTTGAGGCAGTGCAGGCCAATGCGCCACAACAGTTCCGAGAGCAGCATGAAACCGCCGAAGGCCAGCACGTAAGGCAGGACGGCGCCCAGCCTCGTGTCGCCACCATCCGCAAGCTTTCCCACGAGCCCGCCGACCGCCAACGGCGCGAGATAGAGCTGACACGTCACGCCCAACGCGGGCAACACGAGTGCGCCCACGGTCATGAACCCGTGGCGCCGCAACTCCCTTCCGTACAGGCGCAGAGCGAGCGGCACCGCGTTCTTGCGGACAGGCCTTTCCGATCCTGGCACGACCATCCGCCCCCTCCGGACACCTCAGCTTCCTCATGCTGCCGTAGAGGGTCGGGTGGCAGCGATCGAATATCGCCGCGTGGACGCGGTCGGCGGAATGCCTTGCGACACCGCCTGTCGGCGCCCGGCTGCACCCCGACGTCGTCAAGAGCGTGCAACGGTTCCAGGTCGGCGAGTCCGGCGACGGCGCCAACCTGATCGCCAAGGCGGGCGGCGGGGCGTACGGCGCGGCGGTGCGGTTGTTCGTCGCCGAGGAACAGAACCACGCGCGGATGCTGGAGCATCTGCTGCGGGCTGCTGGGCAGCCGACAATCAGTTCGCACTGGACGGACGCGGTGTTCGTGCGGCTACGCCGTGCGCTGGGACTCCGGCTGGAACTGATGGTGCTGCTCATCGCGGAAACCGTGGCGCTGCGGTACTACCGGGCGTTGCGGGACGGCAGTCGTGACCCGCTCACCGCTGACGTCGCGGATCGGATTCTGCAGGACGAGGAGCGGCATGTTCCGTTCCACCAAGCCCGGCTCGGCCGGGTTTGCCCGCCTGCACGGGCGTTCTGGTGGCTGCTGTTCGTCGGGGCCGTGGTGACGGTCGCCCATGACCACGCGCCAGGGCTGCGACAGCTCGGCGTCGGGCGGTGGCAGTTCGTCGTGCAAACGCTCGAAATCGTTCGACGGCAAAGGATAATGGGCGGCGATGCGCATCGTCCTGCACGCACGGACGCGCCTTGAGGGATTGGCGGTCCACACAGACCGGGTACCGGCGGCACCGAGTCGACGTTGATGCCCGTGGCGTGACCACTAGCCGGTGAACAGGTGCCCGAGCCGGTAGTCGATGATCCGCGTCGCCTGCTCGGTGTCATAGGCCTCGACCAGTATCGCGCTGAGCAGGCCGGCGGTCATGGTCGCGAGCGCGTCGGCCTCCAGCCGGGTGTCGAAGTGCGCCGGAACGCCGCCGCGCTGCTGGGCTTGTTCGAGCTGGCCGGCGACCAGGCGTACGAGGTGGGGCAGCATGGCCTGCTGGTCCGGATCCTGGCCGCCACGGGTGACGTCGACGGCGAAGTAGGCGATCTGCACCGCGCACAGCATGCGGCTGCGTTCGTCGGTCGGCAGCACGGCGAGCAGGCACGCGCGGACGACGGCGCGTTCGTCGCCTGTCCGCAACGCCTCGGCGATGTCCCGTCCTGCCCGCTCGGCGCCCAGTTCGGTGATGCGGCGCCAGGCGTACTGCAGCATCTGCTCCTTGGCGGGGAAGTAGTACTGCACCTGGAACATCGAGATGCCGGCCTCCGCGGCGACCGCCCGCAGCGTCACCGCCTGAAGGCTCTGCGTCGCCGCGATCCGGAAGAGCGCCTCCGCGATCTCACGCCTTCTCTCGTCGTGGTCAACGCGTTTCGGCACGTGATCACTGTGCCACACCGGCCGCTGTTGGCCTGACGGGCCGGTTTGCTATAACATTGCGTCTGCATTGGAAAACCCGGCTGGGGGGTCGAGATGCTCGGAAAGTTCGTGGATCAGAAGGCGCAGGAGAACTACTTCGCCACGTACGACGCGATCCTGCGGAAGTGGCCCGTTCCGGCTGAAGAGCTGGACGTCGAGACGCGGTTCGGACCGACCCGCGTCCGGCGCAGCGGCACCGGACAGGGCACGCCGATCGTGCTGCTGCACGGCGTCATGGGCACGTCCTTGTCCTGGTATGCCTACGTCGCCGAACTGGCCGAGCGGCACACGGTGTACGCGGTGGACACGATCGGTGAACCGGGTCGCTCGGTCCAGACGCGTCCCGTGCAGAGCGGCCAGGACCAGGCGGACTGGCTCGCCGACGTGCTCGCCGGCCTCGGCCACGAGAAGTTCCACCTCGTCGGGATCTCCCGCGGCGCCATCTTCGCGCTGGACCTCGCCATGCGTTCCGGCGACCGCATCGCGAGCGTGATCGCCTTCGAACCGGGGGGCTTCGGGATCGCCGGGCTGCGGTTCGTCCTCTGGAGCTTCGGCCAGATGTACCGCTGGTTGCTGCCGGCGCCGATCCTGCGCCGGATCATGTCCGGAGATCCCCACGTGCGCCGCACCCTGGCCCCGTTGGTGTTGCGCGGGCTCAAGTACAAACCGCACTTCCCGCCGCAGCACGAGTTCACCGACGACGAACTGCGCGCGATCGACGTGCCCGTCCACTTCGTGTTCGCCGAACGCAACAACGTCTACGACGCGCGCGAGGTCACTGCCCGCGTCGAGGCGCTCAATCCCCGCCTCCACGCGGAGATCGTGCCGAAGACCACCCACGCGCTGCCCCTGGAGGAACCGGAGCTGACGATCTCCCGGATCCTCACCTTCGTCGAGGACGACCGGGCGGACTTACCGGAATGAGCACCTGGGAGCGTGCATTCACGGTGTGTCCAGTGCAGGGGTGAGTCCAAACCTCAAGGCGTCTGGTCGCGGGTCTTGTCGGAGCTCCCGAGGTCCTCGACGATCTGCTGCGCGGCTTTCTTCACGTCGTCGTTCATCGGCACCTCGTACACCGACACCACAACACTCCACTTACCGGCGGCGGCACGCACCGTGAGGCCGCCGCCGGGCTCGTCGTCCGCGCACGACTTGGTGTTCGCGTCCAGCTTCCCGCTGCGGCAGAGCATCGGTGTCAGCCGTTCCGACTCCGCCGGGCTCGAGTAGGCGACGAGTCCCACGTTGAGCACCTGGCGTCCGGTCGAGACGAAGACCCGGCAGCCGTTGGCCTCCGAGGAGCTCACCTCCGAGACCTCGAAGCCCTTGGTGATGACCGCGAGCGGTTCTGGCTTCAGCAGGTCGGGACAGCCCGACTTGACCTTGTCGGCGAGGCCGGCGGGCACGTCGGTGCCGCACGCGGCCGTGGTCACGAGCACGAACGTCGTCAAGGCGACCGCGAACCTGGTTCTCACTTGCTCCCCCATGCGTTGCCCCGGCGCCTGGTTGTTCGGCGCGGGCTGAAATGGTCGCACGGAGTTCCCACGTGCGCTGCCGGCAGCCCTGCCCGCGTCGATCGAGCTGCGCCGGCGGCTCGGGGAGCGCTGGCGCCGCCGTGCGGTTGAACTGCATGCCCTGGGCTCTCGGAACCGGGCCTGTCCGATCCTCTGTGGACGGCACGAATCCTTCGCTGGACCCACTTCCATGTTTACCCGGTCCCTCGATCGGGTAACAGATCGTCCGGAAGTAGTGCCATGACAAGGGAGTTGGAGTCAGGCCTGTGTGGTGAGACAGGAGGAACAAGCAGCAATGTGGTCCGTGGACGGGAAAGCCTCGAAGTTCCTCGACGGCGCGCCGATGGGCAGTATCGAACTGGCACGCGGTCTCGCAGGTTCAGGTGGATCGCTCCCGGAGATCACGACGGTGCTCGAACGGGCGCCCGTGGGCTTCGCGGTCGTGGGCGAGCAGATGCAGGTCCTCTACGTCAATCCGGCGTTCGTATCGGTGCACGGCCTGCCCTCGCGCCAGTTGGTCGGGCGAACGATCAGCGAAATCGTTCCGCCTGCCCATGCGACGGCCGTGGAACCCCTCATCGTCGACGTGCTCCGCACCGGCGCCGTGCACCGCGATGTCGAGACGCACGGCGAGGCCGGTGACGCCGCCAAACACCTCCTGCTCAACCTGTTCCCGTTGTGTGGCCGCGATGACGAGGTGGTCGCCGCCGTGATCGCGGTTCAGGACGTCACCGAGTCGCACGAGGTCGCCGAGCTCGAAGGGCTGCGCCTGCACGCCGAGTGGACCGACCGGCTGGATCGGGCACAACGTGCCGGCGGTACCGGGTCGTGGGAGATCGACCTGCGCACCGGCCGGGTCGCGTGGTCGGTGAACCTGTGCCGCATCGCCGGTGTGACCCAGTCGCCGAACACCGTTGAGGAAGTCCTCGCGCTGGTGCACCCGGAAGACGTCGAGGTGGCTCGCGCTTCGTTCAGCGGCCGCACCGTGCACTCGCCGGTGTCGGACGTGGAGTACCGGTTGTGCACGCCCGACGGGCGGATGGTCGTGGTCTCGTCGATCGCCGAGCCGGTCGCGGACACCGCCGGCACAGTGGTGGCGCTGCGCGGTATGTGCGTCGACCGCACCGCTCGCCGCACCGCCGAGGCCACCGCACGGGCGGCCGTGGTGCGGGCAGATGAGATGACCGCGCAGCTGAAGGACGAGCGGCAGGTCGTGCTGCAACTGCAACGAGCTCTGCTGCCGCCGAGCCTCCCGGACGTCGAGGGCGTCGAGCTGTCCGCCGCTTATCGGCCCGCGGACAGCGCGGCCGGGGTGGGCGGCGACTTCTACGACGCGTTTCCCCTGCCGGACGGCAGGCTCGCGATCGCGGTCGGCGACGTGATCGGGCACGACGTCGAAGCCGCGGTCACCATGGGCAGCGTCCGCAGCGCCCTGCGCGCCTATGCGATGCAGAACCCGCTTCCCGACCGCGTGCTGCGTGAACTGAACCGGCTCGTTTGCTCGTGCGCGGACATGACGATGACCACGGTGTTCTACGGCGTCTACAGCCCCTGGGACGGCACCCTCTGCTACGCCAACGCGGGCCACCCCCACCCGCTGCTCGTCCACGACGGCACGGCCCGTCCCATGGCACACCGGCACGGGCTGATCACGGGGGCCGTGCCACAAGCCGAGTATCTCGCCTTCGAGACGTCACTTCGGCCAGGTGACGTGCTTTTCGTCTACACCGACGGGCTGGTCGAACATCACGACGCGGACATCGACACGAGCATCCAGACCTTGTGCGCCGCCTTGACAGCGCCACATCTGCCCAAGGGCCTTGACCACCTCGTGCCGACGGTGATCAACGCCGCCGCCCCCGACCAGGGTCGCGACGACATCTGCGTACTCGCCTTGCGCCACAGACCGCCAGGCACCCGGTCAGGCGGGGAGTTCGTTGAGCTTGCGGATCTGCTGGTCGAACATCCGTGACGGGACGAGCCGGCGCATGGTGTGGACGCGCCCGGTCTGCGCGCCGGCGGGGTAACGCAGTTTCGGCTTCGCGTCGGTGGCCGCCGCGACGATGGCCTTGGCGACGACCGCGGGATCGTCGCCGGCCTTGACCGCCGCCGCCATCCGCTTGTCGAAGGCGCGCCGATGCTGGGCGTAGACCTCCAGGGGCTGGTCGGGCTGCGCGGCGTTGGCCTCGAACGAGGTGTTGGTCCACGAGGGCTCGACCAGCAGGACCCGGACGCCGTACTCGCGGACCTCGTGGTCCAGAGACTCCGAGTAGCCCTCGACGGCGTGCTTGGACGCGGCGTAGACGGCCATGTAGGGCACGGGGATGAACCCGACGATCGAGGAGATGTTGACGATGCGCCCGCCGCGCTGAGCGCGCATGTGCGGCAGGACGGCCTTCGTCATGCGGATGACACCGAAGACGTTGATGTCGAAGACACGCTGGTCCTGAGCCATGGAGCTCTCCTCCGCGGCGCCGCCCGCGCCGAACCCGGCGTTGTTGACCAGGACGTCGATCCGCCCGAACCGCTCCATCACCTGTCCCACCGCGGCGTCGACCGACTCGTCGCTGACCACGTCGAGGTCGACGAACGTCACGCCGCCCAGCGGGGCGGCCTTCGACGCGTCACGGCTGGTACCGATCACGTCGTAGCCGGCCCCGACCAGCGCGAGGGCCGCGGCCTTCCCGATTCCGGAGGACGCTCCCGTTACGAGGGCTACCGGCTTGTTCGTTGTCATCTCGGCTCCTGACTGATGCGACAGATGTCGGCTTGCTGTGGCGGAGTGACCGCGATCGGCGCAGGACCACCCGCACCCGCCGGGCTATATCCGTGTCACGAACGTATCAGTTAGTCCAACGAACAGCAACATCGAAGTATCAGTTAGGCAGTTACCCGTATCGGTCCCGTATCCTCTACAGGAGATCAGGCAGCGCCGAGGCAGGAGACAGACATGAGCCGAGCACTGCGGGCAGACGCCGAGCGCAGTGTGCGCGCGATTCTCGAGGCGGCCGAGCGGGTGCTGGCCGAAGACCCGAACGCCTCCATGGAGCAGATCGCCGAAGCGGCGGGCCTGACCAGGATCACCGTGCACCGCCGGTTCGCGAACCGGCAGGCGCTGGTGGACGCGCTCGCCGTCTCCGCCAAGCAGCAGCTCATCGACGCGATCGAGGAAGCCCGGCCGGACTCCGCCCCCGCGCTCGTGGCGCTTTACCGGGTGACCGCGAACGTCATGCGGGTCAAGAGCACCTGGCGCTTCACCCTCAGCCACGCCACGGCGCACACCAGCGCCGCGGCGGCTCTCTGGGAGGAGATCAACGGCCACACCGTGAACCTCCTCAACCGGGCCCAGCACGAGGGACTCCTCGCCCCGGACGCGGACCTGGACTGGACGCGGCAGGTGTACTACGCCCTCCTCAGCGAAGCCCTGAACAAGCCCGGCACCGACCCCGCCGCACAAGACCCGGACGCGCTGGCCACGCTCGTCATCGACACGCTGCTGCACGGAGCAGGACCACGCGGCTGAGCCAGTTCGCCCGCGTTCGCGGCGAGGGACATGCGTCCTGCCTGAACAGCCGTCAGTAGAAGCCCTCACGCCGCGCCGAGCCCGTGTGGCCCAGGTCCGCGCTGATCCGTTCCGCGGCGTCGAGCAGCAGCGGCAGCACCTCTCCGCGGAGCTCCTCCACAGACGACCGCCCCACTGAGGTGGAGGACGCGAGCGCGGCGACGACCTCCCCGGTGCGGTCGCGTACCGGCGCGGACACCGAGAGCAACCCGATCTCCAGCTCCTCCGCCACGATCGACCACCCGTCCGAGCGAACCTGTCGCAGGCCGGCCCGGAACTCCTCGGCGTCGGTGACCGTGTGCCTGGTCAGCGCGGGCAGGCCGGCCGCGACGACCTCGTCGACCACGGCGTCCGGCGCCCAGGCGAGGAGCACCCGGCCCATCGATGTCGCGAACGCCGGGATCCGGGTGCCGACCGACACGTTGATGCTCATGATCCGCCGCACCGGCACGCGCGCGACGTAGACGACGTCCCGTCCGTCGAGCTCCGCCAGCGACGCCGACTCGCCCGTCTTCGCCGACAGCTCCAGCAGGTGCGGCTGCGCGATCTCGATCATCGCGTGCGACGCCGAGTAGTGCTGCCCGATGCTCAGCACCCGAGGCGTCAGCGTCCACCTCGTGCCCTCGTTGCGCACGTACCCGAGTCGTTGCAGCGTAAGGAGAATCCTGCGCACGGCAGGCCGCGAGAGATTGGTGGCCGCGGCGAGTTCGGCCAGGTTCGGGCTCGGCCGTTCCTCGTCGAACGCGAGCAGCACCGCGAACCCGCGCTCGATGCTCTGGATGAAGTCGCGCTCGTCCGGCCCGCTGGTCATCGCCCCATCTTTCCGCACCACCACCCGTTGACATGCCCGCAACGTCGGTGCACCCTCATGTAACCGCAAAGCGTACAAGCTGTACGCACAGCGTACAGGAGGAGCGGGAGATGACCTTGGATCACCGCACAATCCGCACCGGGTTCGGCAGGTTCGCCACCGGCGTCACGGTCGTGACCTGCCGCAACGACGACGGCGAGCCGCACGGCGCGACCGTCAACGCCTTCACCGCCGTCTCGCTCGAACCGGCGCTGTGCCAGGTCACGCTGACCCGCGAGTCCAAGGCCTGCCGGTTCCTCGACGACAAGCCGTTCGCCGTCAACGTCCTGGCCGCCGACCAGATCGACGCTGCCTGGACCTTCGCGGGCCGCCCCCAGGGGCCCGCACCCCGCTGGGCCGACGGGCCGACCGCCCCCGTCCTGCTCGGCACCGCCGCGACCATCTCGTGCCTGCCCTGGCGCACGTACGACGGCGGCGACCACCTGATCGTCGTCGGGGAGGTCGCGCACCTGCACACCAGCGACGCCGATCCGTTGCTGTTCTTCGGTGGCGCGTTCCGCGAGATCGCGGCACGCACCGCGGACCACTGGATGAGTTCCGTCGACTGCCCCGACATCGGGTGGTTCGGATCCGATTTCGCCCCACTGCGGACCACTTCAACGCTGAAGGGTTAGGCATGACCACGCAGCAGCAGCAACGCACGACCCGGCCGATGACCGGCGAGGAGTACATCGAGTCCATTCGGGACGGACGCGAGGTCTTCCTCGGCGGCGAGAAGGTCGGCGACGTCACCACGCACCCGGCGTTCCGCAACTCCGTCCGGATGACCGCCCGGCTCTACGACGCGCTGCACGACCCGGACAAGCAAGCTGTGCTGACCGCGCCGACCGACACCGGCAGCAGCGGCTTCACCCACCCGTTCTTCCGCACTCCCCGCAGCAGCACCGATCTCTACGCCGACCGCGCCGCCATCGCGGAGTGGGCGAAGATGACCTACGGCTGGATGGGCCGCAGCCCCGACTACAAGGCCGCGTTCCTCGGCACCCTCGGCGCCAACGCCGACTTCTACAACCCGTTCGCGGACAACGCCCGGCGCTGGTACCAGGAGTCGCAGGAGAAGGTCCTGTACTGGAACCACGCGATCATCAACCCGCCGGTGGACCGCGACCGCAACCCCGACGAGGTCAGCGACGTGTTCATGCACGTCGAAGAGGAACGTGACGACGGTCTGATCGTGTCCGGCGCGAAGGTCGTCGCCACCGGTTCGGCGATCACGAACTACAACTTCATCGCGCACTACGGCCTGCCGATCAAGAAGCGCGAGTTCGCGTTGGTGTGCACGGTGCCGATGGGCGCGCCGGGCATGAAGCTGATCTGCCGCAACTCCTACGCCGCCAACGTCGACAAGACCACCGGGCCGTTCGACTACCCGCTGTCGTCGAGGTTCGACGAGAACGACACGATCTTCGTGCTGGACCGCGTGAAGATCCCGTGGGAGAACGTCTTCATCTACGGCGACGCGGAGAAGGCCAGCACGTTCTTCCCCGGTTCCGGTTTCCTGCACCGTTTCACGTTCCACGGCGTCACGCGGCTGTCGGTCAAGCTCGACTTCATCGCCGGACTGCTGCTCAAGGGCGTGGAAGCCACCGGGGTCAAGGACTTCCGCGGCATCCAGACCCGCGTCGGCGAGGTCATCGGGTGGCGCAACCTGTTCCACGCGCTGTCCGAGGCGATGTGCGCGAAGCCGGACGCGTGGGTCGACGGCGCGGTGCTGCCGCACCTCGACTTCGGACTCGCCTACCGGTGGTTCATGACCGTCGGCTACCCGCGGATCCGCGAGATCATCATGCAGGACATGGGTTCCGCGCTGATCTACCTTCCGTCGTCGGCCAAGGACTTCCAGTCCGAGGAGACGCGGCCGTACCTCGACAAGTACGTGCGCGGCTCGAACGGCATGGACGCCGTCGAGCGCGTGAAGCTGATGAAGCTGATCTGGGACTCGATCGGCAGCGAGTTCGGCGGCCGGCACGAGCTGTACGAGCGCAACTACTCCGGCAACCACGAGGGTGTGCGCGCCGAGATGCTGTTCGCCGCGCAGCAGTCCGGCATGGCTGATTCCATGAAGGGCTTCGCCGAGCAGTGCATGGCCGAGTACGACCTGAACGGCTGGACCGTTGCCGATCTTTTCAACCCCGGCGCGACCTCCCTGAACGGAAGGTGACCTCCCGATGACCGCCGTCCACTCCCCCACCGCCGCCGACTCCGGCGCGTCCGCCAGCGCCAGCTTCCGTTCCTCTGCAAGGGAAGGCGTCGCCGTCTCCGCTGAGCGGGTGTCCACTGTGGCCACCGCTGTCCTGAAGGGCGTGCACGAAGTGATTCGCGCTCACGACGTCACCTATCCCGAGTTCCAGGCCGCGAAGCAGTGGCTGATGGATCTCGGCGAGGGCGGCGAGTGGCCGTTGTTCCTGGACGTGTTCGTGGAGCACGTCGTCGAGGAGGTGGCCGCCCGCACGCAGGACGGCACCAAGGGCAGCATCCTCGGGCCGTACTACCTGCCGGACCAGGTGTCGCTCCCGGCGGTGTCGACGCTGCCGATGCGGCCAGGAGAGAAGGGCGACCCACTGGTGTTCTCCGGGCGCGTGACGGACCTCGCGGGCCGGCCGCTGGCCGGTGCGGAGCTCGACATCTGGCACGCCGACTCCGAGGGCTACTACTCGGGGTTCGCGCCCGGCATCCCGGACGGGAACCTGCGCGCGGTCGTGACCTGCGACGAGGACGGCCGCTTCGAGATCTCCACGGTGCAGCCCGCGCCGTACCAGATCCCGACCGACGGGCCGACCGGCCGGTTGATCGACGCGGCGGGCTGGCACCCGTGGCGGCCCGCGCACCTGCACCTCATCGTGCGGGCGCCGGGACACCGTCCGATCACGACGCAGCTCTACTTCGCGGGCGGGGAGTACGTCGACAGCGACGTCGCCGAAGCGGTGAAGCCCGAACTCGTGCTGACCCCCTCCGACCAGCGCGTCTCGTACGACTTCGTGCTCGAACCGGCATGAACGACCTGCTGATCGACGGCGTGGACACGGTCCTGCTGGACGTCCCGCTCGTCCGGCCGCACCGCTTCGCCCGCACCGGCATGGACGCGCAGCCCGTGCTGCTCGTCCACGTCCGGACCGCGGGCGGGGCGGTCGGCCTCGGCGAGGGTGTCGTGCCGGGCGGGCCGTGGTGGGGCGGGGAGTCGGTCGAGACCATGAAGGTGGTCGTCGACCAGTACATCGCCCCGTTGCTGCTGGGCCGCCGGGTCGACGACATCGCGGGCATCCTGCAGGCCGTCAACGACGTCGTGAACGCCAACCTTTACGCGAAGGCCGCCGTGGAGGTCGCGCTGCACGACGCGTGGGCCAGGTCTTTGGGCGTTCCTGTGCACACGTTGCTCGGCGGGCTCGCGCGCACGTCGATCCCCGTGACGTGGGCGCTGGGCACCGAACCGGCCGCCGTCGTCATCGAGGAGGCGATGGCCAGGCTGGACGCCGGGCACCGCAGCTTCAAGCTCAAGATGGGTGCGCAGGATCCGGCCGACGACGTGCGGCGCGTGTGCGTGATCGCGGAGAAGCTGCAGGGTGTCGCGGGCGTGCGGGTCGACCTGAACGCGCGCTGGGACCGGCTGACCTCGTTGCGCTACCTGCCAGAGCTGGCCGACGCAGGCGTGGAACTGGTGGAGCAGCCGGTGCCGGGTGCCGAGGTCGAGTGGCTCGCGGAGATCAACCACGCGCTGCCGATCCCGGTGATGGCGGACGAGTCGCTGCGCACGCCGTCGGACGCGTTGCGGCTGGCGGGCTTGCGAGCAGCGGACGTGTTCTCGCTGAAGACCACCAAGTCCGGCGGGCTGCGTGCAACGGCGGCCATCGCCTCGATCGCGGCCGCGGCGGGCATTCCCTGCCACGGCGGCACCTCGATCGAGAGCCCGGTCGGCACGGCGGCGTCGTTGCACCTCGCCTGCGCCTCACCCGCCGTGACCTGGGGCAGCGAGCTGTTCGGGCCGTTGCTCATGCGTGAGGAGCTGCTGGCCACGCCACTGCGGTACGACGGCGGCAACCTGCACCTGCCGGTCGGCCCGGGGCTCGGCGTCGAGCTCGACCCCGCGGCCGTCGCGGCCTTCACCAGGAGGTGACCGTGCTCTTCCACGTGCGGATGGACGTCTCCCTGCCCCACGACATGGAACCCAACGACCGCGCCGAACTGGTGCGCGCCGAGAAGGAACGGGCGCTGGAGCTGCAGAAGCTGGGCGTGTGGCCACATCTGTGGCGCGTCGTTGGGCAGTACAGCAACATCAGCGTCTTCGACGTGCCGTCCAACGACGAGCTGCACGCGTTCCTGTCGTCGTTACCGTTGTGGGAGTACATGCGGGTGCAGGTGACGCCGCTGGCGACGCATCCCTCGGACCTCGCCGCCCAATCATGACGGCTGTTCGTGAAGGCCTGGTGTGGCGGTCGCTCGCCGACGTGCCGGCGGACGACAACCTCGCTGCTAACCGGCCTCCGGTCCGAGCGGTTCGAGTCGGGCCGGCACGTGCTTGTGCCACGGTGTGCCTGCCCATTCGTCACGGTCTTCGGCGGCAGTGAGCTCGTTGGGAGCAACGCCCGTGCGCTCCTGCACTGTGAGCCCGAGGCCGTTGGGAAGCGAGATGTGACCGGAGCGCATGGTGTCCGTGGCGTCCACGGACACGTCCGCGGTGCCGCGCCGGGTGGTGAGCCTGACCCGGTCGCCTGTCGTGACGCCCAGCCGTGTCGCGTCGGTGACGCTGATGCGCAGGCGGCCGTCCGGGTCACGCCGCCGCCAGCTGGGGTCACGCATGATCGTGTTGGCCGTGAACGCGCGTCGCTCCCCCGCGGACAGCACGAAAGGCCAGTCCGGATCCTGCCGCGGGACGGGCCTGTCACCCAGTGCGGCCACCGCGGCGAGCAGTTCCGGCACGGCGAGGTTGATCCGGTCACCGTGCAGGCGCTGCCATGACACGTCGTGTTCGTCGTCGGTGATGTGCACGCCGTGCCGGCCGTTGACGATCGCGTCGAAGAGCCGCTCCCCCGCCGCGAGCCCGGACCCGTAGCCGGCCTTTTCAACACCGGCCGGGTTCTTGCGAGCGCACTCGTGCGCGGCCATCCACAGCACGGCGGCCGCTGAGGCGTCGTGCGGCAGCGTCGGGCCGAGGGTGCGGTACAGCAGGACGGGTGCGAGCCGCCGCTTCGCCGGGTCCGCGAGGACCGCGAGAAATGCCTGCGCGAACTCCGCACGTCCGGCGGCCGCGGCCGCGCGCAACGGTGCGTAGTCATGTTCGGTGAGCGCGCCGGTCGCCTCGACCAGCCTGGCGTGGATCTCCGGTTCTGGCAGCACGCCCTCCGGCGCGGGCACGACGGGATGGCGCAGGTGGAAGATGTTGCGCGGGAAGTCGAAGTTGAAGAACGTGGCCTCGAACTTCTCGAACTGCGTCGGCGCGGGCAGCACGTAGTCGGCCAGGCGCGCGGTCTCGGTCATCGCGATGTCGATGACGACCACGAGTTCCAGCGCGGCGAGCGCCTCCCGCATGCGCGCCGAGTCCGCCAGGGAGTGCGCGGGGTTCGCGCTCTCCACCAGCATCGCCCGGTAGCGGGCCGGGTGGTCGGTGAGGATCTCTTCGGCGATCACGTTGCACGGCACGAGACCGCTGATGATCCGTGCGCCCGCGACCGGGCTGCGCGGGCCCTCGCCTTCCGCGTGCCCGCGGTCACGGCCGATCGGCACCAGGCTGGAGGGCACGTACTGGGCGCCTTGTTTGCCGAAGTTGCCGGTGAGCAGCCAGACCAGCTTCTCGACGTAGCTCACCAGCGTGGAGTCGCGGTTCATCTGGACCCCGAGGTCCTCGAACACGGCCACGGAGTCCGCGGCGGCGATCCGGGTGGCGACCGCCCGCACCAGCGTTTCCTCGACGTCGGCGATGACGCAGTAGTCGCCGACGGGTACCTGCCGCAGGACAGCGGTGACGGCGTCGAGGCCGTCCGCGTGCTCGGCGAGCCAGTCAGCGGCGATCAGGTTCTCCTGCACGAGCACGGCGGCCAGCGCGGTCAGCAGGTAGAGATCGGTGCCGGGCCGCACCTGGAGGTGGAAGTCGGCCAGCTCCGCCGTCTCGGTCCGCACGGGGTCGATCACGATCATCGACCGGGCCGGGTCCTTGGCGATCTCCTTGAGCACCGAACGGGCGCGTGGGAAGCCGTGCGACTGATACGGGTTCTTGCCGACGAACAGCGCGACCTCGCAGTGTTCGAAGTCCGCGCGGGTCATGTTGCCGAGCATGCGGGCGCTGACCCAGAACTCGCCGGTCTTCTCCTGCGCGAGCGCGGACGAGCGGTAACGCGCGCCGAACGCGGCCAAGGTGGCGGGCGAGTACGCGCCGCCGAGGTGATTGCCCTGACCGCCGCCACCGTAGTAGAAGATCGTCTCCCCGCCGAAGGTGTCGCGGACCTCGCCCAGGCGCGCCGCGATCTCGCTGATCGCGGTGTCCCAGTCGATCTCCTCGAAGGTGCCGTCGGGCCGCCTGCGCAACGGGTGCGTGATCCGGCCCGTGTCGCCGTTCTGGTGCAGGTCGAGGCGCAGCGCCTTGTTGCAGGTGTAGCCGGCTGACGCGGGGTGGAGCTTGTCGCCGCGGATCTTGTCGAACGACCGGCCGTCGTCACCGACGAGGATCTCGATCCCGCAGTTGCACTCGCAGAGGATGCAGGCGCTGGGTTTCCACATGAGCCAGGCTCCTAGTCTCGTCGCTCCAGCAGGGGCGCGATCTCGACGAGCACGTCGTCGAGCGGGCCCAGGTCACGGTGAGCGCGGCAGAGGATGATCGCTCCCTCGATCGCGGACACGACCAACGTCGCCAGCCGCTGCGCGCGTTGTGCCGCGAAACCATTGGCGGCCAACGCTTTCGCCAGGCTGGTCTGCCAACTGGTGAAGATCTCCCGCACCACGTCACCGGCGTCGGGGACGAGGTCACGGCTGTCCATGGCCATCGCGGCGACGGGACAGCCCGCCCGGTAGTCGGTCCTGGTCAGCGCCCGCTTCCAGAAGGCGACGAGACGGTCCATCATCTGCCGGACGTCGCTCTCGGCCGCCGACTCGCTGACCATGGTGGCGATGTAGTCCCCTGCCTGGCGGACAGCGCCCAGGACCATCTCGTTCCGGCCGCCGGGGAAGTGGTGGTAGACGGAACCTCGCGGCGCACCGCTGTGCGCCAGAACAGCGTCGACCGTCACACCGGCCGCACCACGTTCTCGCAGCAGCAGCACCGCGCTGTCCAGCATCCGCTGCTTGGTGCCCCGCCTGCCTTCGTTGCTCATCACATCTCCCTTACTCGGGAGTATGACAGAGACCATAGTCGGTGTCAGTAGCCATCGGGGGGGGCAGGTGAGGGGTGTGCGAGCCCCCAGCCTCGTGCCGGCCGAGTCAGGGACCCCACGCGTCCGACGGAGTCACCGCGCACTCCACAGAGGACGATTTCTCCGCAGTCTGGAGTGGACGCCAGGATCGCCGGGCGCCCATCGTCTGCAACAACCGCACGTGTCGGTGGTGCGATTCAGAGCACACGGGCAACCAAACCGGTCCCCCATCGCATGGATAAAGGTGAAGGCGTCTGCCAGGCGCCACTGATCCTCAGGGAGTCGCGGTGCGAGCGGGCCAGGTGATCGCGGCGGTGGTGTTCCTGCTCGCCCTCGCGGTCATCGCGATTCCGGTGCTCGCGCTCCGCGATGCCGAACGAAGTCCGGAGCAGCGTCCCACAGTGGTCCGCACGGATGACATGACGTGGCGGAGAACGCCTTCGCCTGTGCCGTCCTCGCCACCACGGCTCATCGGATAGGGGACAACGCTGAGCTGGGAAACCGAGTTCGCCGAACTCTTCGACCGGTACGCGGACTCGATGCGGTTCACCGCCTATCTGCTGTGCGGCAACTGGCACGAGGCGGAGGACGTGATGCAGTCGGCGTTCATGAAGCTCTACCAGGCCGGGCCGAGGCTGGCCGACCGGAGCGGGATCGAGGCGTACCTGCGGCAGGTCGACGTCCGGACGTTCCTCGCCGAGCGCAGACGCCTGCGCTGGCGACGGTTCCGGACAACTCGTGTCCGGGGATGCTGGGCGTCCGGTCGCGGCCGGCACGGTCGGTCCAGGTTGCCGGCCAGTCGAGTTCTCCGGGGGTGAAGCCCGCGGCATGCACGCGCACGATGACGTCGTTCTCCGCGGCGTGGGGGTACGGCATGTCAGTCAGGGTGAGGCCGGCGGCACCCGCGGCACGGTCTCGCACGGTGATCGCGCGCATGGTCGATCCCTTCGGGGCAGTGTTCAGAGTGGCTGGGTCGTGCGAGCGCACGTTGTCAGCTCGGCCAAGGGGCCCCGGCGATGCGCTCGACCGTCGTCGTTCACTGGAAGCCGGGAACGAAGTGGTCGAGCACGTCGGAGTTCACGATGCCGTTCGTGGTTTCGGGGCGGCTCTTGAGCCTGTGCAGCGCGATCGCCGTCCAGACCGTTTCAGCGGCGGCAACCGAGAAATCCCGATCCAGGAGGAACTTGCGCGCGTGGTCGGCACCATCGACCTCGAAGCGCTGCTCGGCACCGGAGAAGGCAGTCAACAGACCGGTGTCGTGGAACATGGCCGCCGGGTAGAGCAAGTCCGGGTCCGGCTTCGCGCCGAGCCTGTCAGCGTGGAACCGCCTTCGCGATCCCCAGCCCATGGCCGAGATGCAGAGGACGAGGTGCGTACAGGAACTCAGACCGTCGTCGAGCAGGCCGCGCGGCGGAACCTCGTCGCGAGGCGATCGAACGCCACCACGAGCTCGTCTCCGTCGATCACCTCGATGTCGACGTCGAGCTGTGCCATCCACAGCGCGAGCCGGTCCGGATCGTCGGAACCCACCTCGACACGGCACGTGAACTCGTCGACCACCTCGATGTCGACCGGGATGTGGATCTTCGCGGCGACCTTGGCGGCGGGAGCGTGCACGAGTAGCCGGGCGCGGTACTTCCAGGCTCCCTTGCTGACGCGTCTGACGACGTACTCGACGACGCTGTCATCCGGGATCACGCGCGGCCGGAACCGCGCACCCGTCGGCGCGCGCGGAACCATGCGGTCGACACGAAAGACCCGCCAGTCGTCACGGTCGAGATCCCACGCGAGCAGGTACCAGAGCGCTCCCCAGCTCACCAGCCGTTGCGGTTCTGCGTGACGCGCCTCTTCGTCGCCCCCAGGCTTGGTGTATCCGAAGCGGAGCCGTTCGTGGCTGCGAATCGCGGCTGCGACCGCGCCGAGAACCGAGGGATCGAGCGGCGGCCCAGCTCCTGGAACAACGCTCATCGCCTCGCGCACCGCCTCCACGCGCCGACGCAGACGCGAGGGCAGCACCTGCTCCAACTTCGCGAGCGCGGTGAGCGAGGTCTCTTCGACTCCGAGCCTTTGAGTCGCGACCGCGCCCAGTCCGACCGCGACGGCGACGGCCTCGTCGTCGTCGAGCAGCAGTGGGGGCATCGCCGTCCCCGCGGCGAGCCGGTACCCGCCGGCGACGCCGGGGCGCGCATCGACGGGATACCCGAGCGACCGCAGCTTGCCGATGTCGGCGCGCACGGTCCTCGTGCTCACCTCGAGCCGTCGGGCGAGCTCGGTGCTCGTCCAGTCGCGCTTGAGCTGGAGCAACGACAGCAGCTCGAGCAGACGGGCCGAGGTCTCCAACATGTTCTCGATCATTCCAGCAATTGCGGAAGCCAACCTGCCGCATTGCCTGGAAACGTCCCGGTCATGAACGAGAACAACGCACTCACCCCGTTCCGCATCGACATCCCGCAGACGGACCTCGACGACCTGCGCAACCGGCTGGCACACACGCGCTGGCCGATCCCCGTGCCGGGCCGGGACGATCGCACCGACTTCAGCCGCGGCATCCCGCTGGTGTACCTGAAGGAGCTCGCCGAGTACTGGCGCGACGGATTCGACTGGCGTGCGCAGGAGGAGAAGCTCAACGAGCACGAACAGTTCACGACGGCCGTCAACGGCCAGACGTTCCACGTCGTCCACGCTCGATCGGCGAACCCGGAGGCCACCCCGCTGGTCCTGAACCACGGCTGGCCGGGATCGTTCGTCGAGTACCAGCGACTCGTCCCGCTGCTGACCGATGAGTTCCACGTGGTCATCCCGTCCCTGCCCGGCTTCGGGTTCTCCACCCCGCTGTCAGGGACCGGCTGGGAGCTGGCGCGGACGACGGACGCCTACGCCGAGATCATGACGCGTCTCGGCTACGAGAGGTTCGCGGCCCACGGCACCGACATCGGTGCCGGCACCACCGGTCGCCTCGCGGCGCTCTACCCGGAGCGCGTCATCGGCACGCACATCGGCAGCGACCCGCGGTGGCTCGGGCTTCTCGGCGACAAGTTCCCCTACCCCGATGGCCTGTCCGACGACGAGATCGCCCAGATCGAGGCAGTGCGCACCGAGGATGCGGCCGACCGCGGGTATCTCCTGATGCAGGACCACCGTCCCGACACGATCGGCGCGGCGCTCACCGACTCGCCGGTCGGTCAACTCGCGTGGATCGCCGAGAAGTTCAAGACCCGGACCAGCGGCGACCACCGGACGCCGGACGAGTCGGTCGACCGCGACCAACTCCTCACGAACATCAGCCTGTACTGGTTCACCCGCAGCGGCGCGTCGAGCGCGCAGTTCTACTACGAGTCCGAGCACTCCGGACTCGACCTGGTCATGGCCTCCAGCGTGCCGTCCGGATGGGCCGTGTTCGACACCCACCCGCTCGTGCGCCGCGCGATGGACCCCTGGAAGGCGATCGGCCACTGGAGCGAGTTCACCGAGGGTGGTCACTTCCCCGCGATGGAGGCGCCGAAGCTGCTCGCGGACGACATCCGCGCCTTCTTCCGCGGCATCTCCACGCCGCTCGAAGAGATCAGCAGGTGACGTTGACGGTCGCGTTCGCCTGGAACGACACGTGCACGTGGTCCATGTGGTTGGCCGTGGGACTACCCCGGTCCTCCATCGGCGACCAGCCGCTGCCGTCGTTGTAGCGCTGGCGCCAGATCACGTAGGTGACGCCGAACGCCTTGCGGTTGGCCAGCACGTAGTCGGCCAGGGCGTTACCGGTGGCGGTGTCGACCATGAAGTCCAGCGCCAGGCCGGAGGGATGGTCGCCGGAACCGCCCCGGCCGGCGGCGCCGCCGATGTCCTTGACGCCGAACTTGCCCGCGATGTGGTGGCCTACCTGCGCCACATGCGGCTTGACTCCGTCCAGGGTGGTCGGACAGGGCGGCGGAGGCGGTGGCGGAGGCGGCGTGGTGGTCGTGGTCACCGGAGGCGGTGTCGTGGTCGCCGGAGGTTGCGAGGACGGCGGCGCGGTGCTCGATGACGTGGCAGGCCGCAGGTCTTGGCTGACAGAGGTCGACGGGGCCGCCAGCAGGGCGGCCGCGCCGGCTGGATCGACCTGCTGGTCGGAACCTCGGACGACCCAGAAGGTCGCGGCCAGGCCCGCGCCGAGGGTGACGGCGACTGCGATGGGCAGCTTCCGGCTGGCTGTCGGCGGCGGTCTATGTCGGCCCTGCATTCAGGTACACCTTGCGTTGGGGACGAGGCATGTTCACACGGCGCGCAACATTACGAAACGAACACGAGAACGTCGCAGGCGAGTGTTCATGCTCACAATTCCCCCGGTGAGCGCGCCGCTACACAAAGTGAGACCGGTGGGTCGTGGACGGACACTTCGCACTGTCCGTCGAGGTCACCGGTCCGGCATCGGCAAAGTCCATCGGGGACGAATCTGCGAACGGTTCGCGTGCGCGGACGTGTGGTTCGACGTCATCGCCAAGGGCGAGGAACCCTCGCACGTCCCGGTGAACACCGTCCGCTTCTCCCCCGGTGCCCGCACAGCCGCGGAACTCCCCGCCGCTGTGTCCGGCGTGGACAGTTGTGCGGTCGTGGTGACGGCGCCGTCATGGTGGCACTGAGGTGACTCAACGCGGACAGTACGAGCGCGATATGGCCGACCTCAGGAACTCGCGGCCAGCGGGAAGGTCACCCCGGTGAGCCGCTCCGACGTCTCCCACAGCCGCCGTGCCAGCACCGGGTCGCTGGCCGCCGCCGATCGGCCGACCAGCGCGGGGTGGCCGTGGAGTTCCCACCGTCCGTCCGGGCCGACGTAGCCGGCGCCCGGCAGGTCCTGGGTCGCCGCGTACAACGACGGCAGCGCGCCCTGCGCCTCGGTCTGCGCCAGGTAACGCCCGACCAGGTGCACGACCTTGACGAGATACCGGTTGCGCCCCTTGGTGCCCAGGTTGGTCGCCGAGTAGCCGGGGTGCGAGGACAGCGCGCGCACGGGCGACCCGGCCTCGCGGCAGCGCCGTTCCAGTTCCAGGGTGAACAGCAGGTTCGCCAGCTTCGACCGGCCGTAGGCCTTCACCGGGGTGTAGCCGGAGCGGGAGAAGTCGAGGTCGTCGAGATCGAGCACGCCCGCCTTGTGCGCGCCGGAGGCCACGGTCACCACCCGGCCGGTGATCGAGGGCAGCAGCAGGTTGGTCAGCGCGAAGTGGCCGAGGTGGTTGGTGCCGAACTGCAGCTCGAACCCGTCCACCGTGTGACCGTGCGGGGTCATCGCCACCCCGGCGTTGTTGACCAGGACGTCGAGTCCACCCTGCCAGCCCTCGGCGAACGCGCGCACCGACGCCAGGTTCGCCAGGTCCAGTTCACGGACCTCGGTGTTGCCCGGCATCGCGGCCGCCGCCCGTTCACCGGCGGCGACGTCGCGCACCGCGAGCACCGTGCGCGCCCCTGCCGCGGCGAACGCGGTCGCCGTGCCGCGGCCCACCCCGCTGGCCGCGCCGGTCACCACGACACTGCGACCGGTCAAGTCGGGAAGGTCGCCGGCGGTCCACCGGTGCTTGGTCATGATCGCCAGCTTAGGGCCGGGCCGCGTTGCCGGACCTCGTCGTCACCGCGCACGCTCAACGGGATGTGGTCGCTGTCCGTCGGCCGACGGCGGCGAGTCCGCTGAACCGCTCCGGGTGTTCGTCTACGTCGTCGAGCGACGCGGGCCTCCAGAGCGGCAGGAACACCACGCCGGGCTCGACCACGTCGAAACCCTCGAACAGATCGATGACCTGTGCCTTGGAGCGCATGGTCATCGGGGTCGGGGTGCGGCGGTAGAGGTCCTGGTGCGAGTCGGCCTGGTGCGGCTGACCGTCCTGACTGGCGTGTGAGAGGACCAGGAAACCGCCGGGCGCCATCACCTCGCGGTATCCGGCGACGATGGCCGCCGGGTCGTCGTCGTCGGACACGAAGTGCAGCACCGCGACCATCATCACCGCGATCGGCTCGTCGAAGTCCAGCAGCGAGCGGACTTCCGGGTTGCCCAGGACCTCGTCCGGCTTGCGCAGATCGGCCTGCACGGCGGCGGTCCGCTCGTTCCCGTCGAGGATGGTGCGGCTGTACGCGACGGCGATCGGATCGTTGTCCACGTACACGACCCGGGCTTCGGGCGCCGCGGCCTGGGCGACCTCGTGCACGTTGCCCGCTGTCGGGATGCCCGAGCCGAGGTCGAGGAACTGACGGATGCCGGCGTCGACGCAGAACTGCACGGCGCGGCGCAGGAACGCCCGGTTCGCCTGCATGATCAACGGCAGGTCGGGCCACATTCCCATCGCCCGCTCGGCCATCTCCCGGTCCACCGCGAAGTTGTGCGCGCCGCCCAGGTAGTAGTCGTACACCCTGGCCGCGCTGGGCCGAGTGAGATCGACCTCGCCCGACCGCACAGCCGAGTCGTCCGCCATACATCCCCCATCCGATCGACGCGTGTGAGCGCTTCCTCGCGGTTGCCCCACCGGACAACTCCAAGGCCGCGGTGACGGTTCGACGTTAGCCCAGCCGGCTCACCACACCCGGCTCAGGCGCCTTCCCCGAGAGGGCGGTGTCGAAACGACATCGATAATGATTACCATGTTCTCTAGTTTCGGCCGCACGGCTCGCGACCGAGGAGGAGGACTGGTGGGTCACCTGTTGATGATCGAGAGCTGGGTCGGTGCCATGAGCTCGTTGCTGCCCAGGGCGGTCAACGAGTCGGGGCATCGCTTCACCTTCCTGACCCGCGATCTGCACCACTACCTGCGCGCGGCCCCCTCGCACCCACACCCGTTGCTGGCCGCGGACAACGTGCTGACGGCGGAGACCAACGACGTGCCCGCCCTGCTCGACCACGTCGAACAGCTGCACGCGGTCCTGCGCTTCGACGGCGTGATCTCCTCCTGCGACTACTACCTCCCGACCGTCGCACGGGTCGCCGCGCACCTGGGCCTGCCAGGTCCTGATCCACTCGCCGTCGAACGGGCGTGCCGCAAGGACCTCACCCGCACCGCCCTGCGCGAGGCGGGTGTGCCCGGCCCCCGCTTCGCCCTCGCCGACGACTGGCCCGCGCTGGCCAAGGCCGCCGCGGAGCTGGGGTATCCGCTGGTGGTCAAGCCGGTCGACCTGTGCGCCGGGATGCACGTGCGCAAGGTGGCCGGCGAGTCGCAGCTGCGCGAGGCGTTCGCCGCGATGGAGGCGTTCCCGGTCAACGCCCGCAACCAGCCCAGGGTGCGGACCGTGCTGGTGGAGGAGCTGCTGACCGGGCCTGAGGTGAGCGTCGAAACCGTCACGGTCGACGGGACGACGCACGTCGTCGGCGTCACCGACAAGAGCATCGCGGGCGACCCGTGGTTCGTGGAGAGCGGGCACATGTTCCCCGCCGACCTGCCCACCGCCGAGGCCGAGGCGGTCGCCATCGCCGCGATCGAGGCCTTGGGCCTGGATCGCGGCGTCGCGCACACGGAGGTCAAGCTGACCCCCGACGGCCCGAAGCTCGTCGAGGTCAACCCGCGCCCGGCCGGCAACCAGATCACCGAGCTCGTCCGTCGCGTCACCGGCATCGACCTCCCTGCCGCCTACGCACAGCTGGCCGTGGGCGAACGGCCGGAGCTGCGCCCGGCGGACACCGGTGTGCGCAGCGCCGCGATCTCCTTCGTGCTGCCTCAACGCTCCGGGCTGGTCGCCGCTGTCCACGGCGCCGACACGCTCGCCACCGCGCCCGGTGTGGTGGATTGGGCGATCAAGCAGCCCGGCCACCGGGCGGGCGACCCGACCAGCAACAACAGCTACCTCGGCCACGTCGTCGTGACCGACCCGACCGGTCTCGGCGCACGTGCGCGGGCCGAGCAGGTCGTGAGCGGTCTGTCCGTCGACTACGCCGAGGTGCCCGCGTGACGCTCACCGACCTCGTCGAGCTCGTCCGGGGCGGCGGGCTGGGTGCCGATCCGGCGACGTGCACCGTGTCCGTCGGGTTCACCACCAGGCAGGGCGCCCGGCACGCCACGCGCGGGCAGTCGTACCGCAACACCGTGGTCAGCCTGCGCGTGGAGGAGGCGATCGGCTCCTGCGCGGTGGAGGACATCGCCGACGACGAGGTGCACGCCTGCGTCGGCGCGACGGTGCAAGACCTGCTTGGCCACCCGAACCCGGCCATCCGCACCGCCGCGCTCGACGCCTATCTGGCGCACGTCCGCCCGCACCACCTGGCCGCCACGAAGTCGCTCACGATCGGTCCCGGCGGTTCCCTGGCCAAGTCCATGGCACGGGCGGAGGCCGTCGTCGACCTGCTTGACCCCGCACCGGGTGACCGGGTGCTGGTGGTCGGGGTGGTCAACTCGCTGCTGCACCACCTGCGAGAGCGAGGCGCGACGTACGTGCCGTGCGATCTCAAGGGCGGTCACACCGAGTGGGACGAACCGATCGCCACGGACGCGGAGAGCGCGCTCGACGGGTGTGATCTCGTGCTGGCCTCGGGGATGACGGTCGGCAACGGCACGTTCGAACCGCTGCTGCGCCGCGCCGCCGACGTGGGCAAGCCGGTGGTCCTGTTCGCGCAGACGGCCAGCGCGATCCTGCCGTGGTTCATCGGCGACGGAGTACGCGCCGTGTCAGCCGAGCCGTACCCGTTCTTCTGGCTCGACGGTGGTCCCACCACGATCCACCACTACACGGAGCGCCCGTCGTGACGGTCCCCCGCCAGAACCGGCACCTGCTCGGTCTTCTCGGACAGAGCCCGGTCGCCCGCATCGACACACCACTGCCGCACCGGCACGGCGGGTTCTGGGCCAAGCTGGAATGTCTGAGCGCCGGCGGCATGAAAGCGCGCGGTGCCGTGTCCATGCTGCGCGCCGCTCGTGAACGCGGTGAGCTGCGCCCCGGCGCGGTGGTGGTGGAGTCGACCAGCGGCACGCTCGGTCTCGGCCTCGCGTTCGCCTGTCAGGCGTTCGGCCACCAAGTGGTCCTCGTCGTGGACAGCGAGCTGGAGCCGTCGATGCGCGCCCTGTTGCGCGCGCACGGGGCCCGGCTGGAGGTGGTCGACCGGCCACACCCGGTCGGCGGATGGCAGCAGGCGCGATTGGACCGGCTCCAAGCCGTGCTGCGTGAGTACCCCGACGTGTACTGGCCCGACCAGTACAACAACCCGGACAACCCCAGCGGGTACGCGGAGCTGGCCAGGGAACTGGTGGAGCAACTCGATCCCGTCGACGTGCTGGTGTGCAGCGTGGGCACCGGCGGGCACAGCGCGGGCGTCGTCCGGGAACTGCGCCGGTACTGGCCCGGTGTGCGGTTGATCGGTGTGGACGCCACCGGCTCCACGATCTTCGGGCAGCCCGCGCGGGCCAGGGTGATGCGCGGGCTGGGCAGCAGCATCCACCCCCGCAACGTCGCCTACGCCGAGTTCGACGAGGTGCACTGGCTGGGCCCGGTCGAGGTGGTGGACGCCTGCCGCAGGCTCGCTCGCGACGCCTTCGTCACGGGCGGCTGGAGCAGCGGCGCCGTCGCGCTGGTCGCCGCCTGGGCGGCCAGAGTCGAGCCCGGCGCAGTGGTCGCGACCGTCTTCCCCGACGGCCCGCACCGCTACCTTGGCACGATCTTCGACGACGACTTCTGCCACGCCCGAGGTCTGCTCGGCCGAGCAGCCGACCGGCCGGTGGAGATCGGCGACCCGCACAGCGTGGAGGCGACAGGCTGGACGCGGTCCCGCTCGGTCGTCGCACCACGGGCGGCGGTGCTCGCATGAACATCGACTGGGAGGTCTACGGCCTCGAACTGGACACACCGCTGCGCATCTCCAGGTCGGTCATGTCCCGCCGGGACGCCGTGCGAGTCCTCGTGACGCACGACGGTTTACAAGGCCACGGCGAAGTGGTGACCAGCACCTACTACCGGCTCGACGTGGAGGCGATCACGTCGCAGTTGAACCGGTTGCGGCCGGTTCTCACGGGCGCCGGCTCACCGGAGACCGCGCTCGACGCCCTGCACGCGGACGCCACCGTCCCGGAGGGAGTGCGGGCGGCCGTCGACGCCGCACTGCACGACCTGCTGGGCCTGCGTCATGGCGTGCCGGTGCACGCCCTCACCGGCATCCTGCACTGGCACGACACCCCTACCGCCTACACGATCGGCATCACGACACCCGAGGACGCGGCAGCCAGGGCCGCCGCGCTGACCGGACGCGGGTTCTCCGTGCTCAAGGTCAAGGCCGGGGCAGATCCGGAACGGGACGTCGCCGCGGTGGCCGCGGTCCGGGCCGCCGCTCCGGACGCCCGGCTGGTGCTGGACCCCAACGGCGGCTGGAGTCCGGACGACGCGGTGCGGGTGGTGGAACGGATCACCGCCGCCGGTGTCGTGCTCGACGCGGTGGAGCAGCCGATCCCGCCCGGCGACCCGGACGCGCTGGCGTGGGTCCGCGAGCGCTGCCCGGCACCACTGGTCGCCGACGAGGACGCCGCCACGGTCGCCGACGTGCGCAAGCTGGCGGGCGCGGTGGACGGCGTCAACATCAAGCTCGCCAAGTGCGGAGGTCTGCGGCCGGCGCTGGAGATCGTCTCGGCCGCCCGCGACGGCGGACTGGACGTGATGCTCGGCTGTCTGGTGGCCAGTTCGCTCGGCATCGCGCCCGCGGTCCACCTCGCCGGGCACGCCCGGTGGGTCGACCTGGACGGACACCTGCTGCTGGCCGACGACCCGTGGTCGGGAATCGGTGGCGAGGACGGCACCCTGCGGCTGTCCGGGGTGCCGGGCCTGGGTGTGGTGCGGCGCTTGACAGCACCCCTGCGGTCTCCCGGCGTGCCAAGTCCGGGCGTGGTGCCGCGATGACGACACCCCTGCAGCTGTCCGGCCTGCCAGCGTCTGGGTGTGGCGGGGCAGTGACGGCACCCCTGCGGTCTCCCGGCGTGCCAAGTCCGGGCGTGGTGCCGCGATGACCAGGTTCGCGCTGCCGGTGCGGCTGCTGCTGGTCAACCAGTTCGCCGTGAACACCGGCTTCTACCTGCTCATCCCCTACCTCGTCGTGCACCTGGGCGGCCTGGGCATGTCCGCCGCGGTGATCGGTGTGGTGCTCGGCGTGCGGACGTTGAGCCAGCAGGGCCTGTACCTGCTGGGCGGCACCGCGTCGGACCGGTTGGGGCCGCGGACTGTCATCCTCGCCGGCTGTGCACTGCGCGCGCTGGGGTTCGGGCTGTTCGCGATCGGTGACTCGCTCGCGGTGGTGCTGGCCGCGTCGGTGCTCAGCGGGCTCGCGGGTGCGCTGTTCAACCCGGCGGTGCGGGCGTACATCGCGTTGGAGGCGGGCGAGGCGCGGACCGAGGCCTTCGCCCGGTTCAACGTCTACGCCCAGGCGGGCGCGTTGTTCGGGCCGGTGCTCGGCAGTGTGTTGCTGCTGTGGGACTTCCGGATCGCCGCGGTGGTGGCGGCCGGGATCTTCGCGGTGCTGACCGTCGCCCAGGCCGTCGTGCTGCCCGCGCGGCCGGCCACCCGCCGGGGCGGGTCGGTGCTGGGCGACTGGCGCGAGTGCCTGGCGAACCGCCGGTTCGTGGCGTTCACCTGCGTGCTGAGCGGGATGTTCGTGCTGCAGAACCAGCTCTACCTGTTGCTGCCCATCCAGGCGCGGGAAGCCACCGGATCGGCGGGTGTCGTCGCCGCGCTGTTCATCGTGTCCACGGTCGCCACGCTGCTGTTCCAGGTCCGCATCACCCGCCTGCTGTCGAACCGGGCTCGAGGGCCGGTGATCGCGGCCGGCCTCGCCGTCATGGGCGCGGGCTTCGCCGTCCCCGCGTTGTGGTCCGGGCTCGTACCGGTGCTGGTGGCCACGCTCGCGCTGGCCGTCGGCGTGATGATCGCGAACCCCCTCGTCTACGACCTGATCCCCTCCTTCGGACCGGAAAGCCTGGCGGGCACCCAGTTCGGCGTGTTCTACCTCGGGTCCGGACTGGCCGCAGCCCTGGGCAACACCGCGATCGGGTGGGTGAGCGGATTCGGTGACCGGCTCGCGTCCCTGCTGTGCGTGGCGATCGGGCTCACCAGCGCCGCTGGCGTGGCCCTGTTGCACCGCCGTGGCGCGCTGACGCCGTCACAACCGGAGGTCGTCCGATGAACCTGCTGACCGACAACCCCGAGCTGTACGAGCACCAGTTCCCGGATCCCGGGCACGTCGCGGCCCGGTTCGTGCACGACGTGGTGACCCGGTTCGGCGGCGGACGGGACCTGCTGGACATCGGCTGCGGCACCGGCCGGGACGCAGGTTGGTTGTCCCGCAACGGTTATCGCGTCGCCGGGGTGGACAGTTCGGAGAACATGCTCGCGTACGTGCGCGCGCACCACCCGGCGGTCGACGTGACGTTGGGCGACATGCGCTCGTTCGACCTGGGCCGCCGTTTCGACGTCGTCACCTGCCTCGACAGCGCGATGTTGTACTGCCACACCAACTCCGACCTCGACGCCTTCCTGGGCCGCTGTCGCGCGCACCTGTCGCCCGGCGGTCTGTTCGTCGCGGAGATGCGCAACGGCGCGTTCTTCCTCGGCAACACCGAACTTCTGGACGGTGTACGCACGCGTTCCGTGATGTGGCGGGGCACGGAGTACACGTCGCACACCGAGCTGTGGATCGACCACGCCGCCCAGTTGTTGCGCCGCCGGCGCGCGTGGGAATGGGCCGGGCGCGCCGAACCGCTCGTGCAGCGGTCGGCCTGGCGGTTGCTGTTCCCCCAAGAGCTGCGCCACCTGCTCGGCCTCGCCGGGTTCGACGTCCTGGCCCTGTTCGACGCGCCCGGCCCGCGCACCGACCAGCCCTGGTCCGCCGACGCCCCGCTGAGCGGCGCGCTGTCCGGCGACCGCCTCCACGTCGTGGCCCGCCTCCGCCGAAGCGGGTGCCAGTGAAAGGAACCAGCATGTCCCTGAACCGCCGCGGTTTCCTCGGCCTCACCTCCGGTCTGGCGGTCGTCACCCTCGCCGGGTGCGGCAGCAACGCCACGTCGGCCTCCTCCACGCCGCGCACCGGTGGCAGGCTCCGTGCCGCGTTCGCCGGTGGTGGCGCCAAGGAAGTCCTCGACCCGCACCTGGCCAACCTGTTCGTGGAAGCCGCGCGGTCCAAGGCGATGTTCGACAAGCTCGCGGACCTCGGCGGCGACGTGTCGCCGCAGCCGCGCCTGGCGGAGAAGTGGGAGCCGAACGCCGACCTGACCCGCTGGCGAATCACCTTGCGCGAAGCGGTGTTCCACGACGGCAGACCGGTGCGCGCCCAGGACGTGCTCGCGAGCTACGCGCGCATCCTCGACCCGAACCGCGCCTTCCGGGCCAAGTCAAGCCTCGCGCTGATCGACCTGCCGAACAGCCGGGCCGTGGACGACCGCACCGTGGAGTTCGCGCTGAAGCGGCCCTTCGCCGAGTTCCCCAACGCCCTTGCGGCGTTCGGCGCGTACATCGTTCCTGAGGGCGCCGAGGACTTCACCAAGCCGATCGGGTCGGGCGCGTTCAGCTTCGTGTCGTTCGAGCCGGGCAGGTCCGTGCTGCTGAAGCGCAACCCCGCGTACTGGGAGGGAGCGCCGCTGCTGGACGAGCTGGAGTTCGTGATCGCCAACGAGGAGTCGGCGCGCACCAACGCCTTGCTGGGCGGACAGGTCGAGTACGCGCACGACCTGACCCCGACCACCGCGCGCAGTCACGCTTCCGGCGACCGGATGACGATCCACCGCTCCCCCAACAGCGCCGTGCAGGCGTTCGCCATGAAGGTGGACCGGCCGCCGTTCGACAACCGCGACCTGCGGGAGGCGCTGTTCCTGCTCGCCGACCGGCCGCAGCTCGTGGAGTCGGTGCTCGCGGGCAGCGGCCAGGTCGGCAACGACCTGTTCGGCAAGGGCTACCAGCACTACGCCGACCTCCCGCAGCGGCAGCGAGACCTGGACAGGGCGAAGTTCCTGATCCGCAAAGCGGGTGCCGAGGGCCTGGTGGTCAAGCTCGACACCTCCACGGCCGCAGCCGGCATGGTGGAGGCCGCCACCGTGTTCGCCGACCAGGCGAAGGGATCCGGGCTGACCATCGAAGTCGTGCAGGGCAACAAGGACAGCTACTGGGCCGACACGCTCAAGAACGGCTCGCTGTCGAGCTTCCGCTCCGGTGCCATGCCCATCGAGACCCACGTCGCCCAGCGCCTGCTCAGCGGATCGGGCACCAACGTGACCAAGTGGGCCCGGCCGGAGTTCGACGCGCTGTACGAGAAGGCGGTGTCCACTTCGGACGCAACCGCGCGCACCCGGGCGTACCAAGAGATGCAGCGCGTGCTGCACACCGAGGGCGGCTACCTGATGTGGGGCTTCGCCGACTGGATCGTGGGCGCCAAGCCGAACGTCGGCGGGATCTCCACCGCGCCGGCCAACACGCTGGACTGGGCGCGGTTCGACAAGGTGTGGCTGGGGTGAGTCTCGCGTCCTACGCGGCCCGACGTGCCACGCTCGGGCTGATGCAGGTGCTCGCCGTGGTCACCCTCGTGTTCTTCCTGGTGGAAGCTCTGCCGGGAGACGCGGCGGTGGCTCTGGCCGGCGACAGTCCCGACCCCGCGCGGATCGCCCAGATCCGCGCGGCGATGGGCCTGGACCGGCCCGCGCTCGAGCGGTTCGCCGACTGGCTGACCGGGTTGCCCCGGCTGGACTTCGGTGAGTCCCTGGTCTCGGGACGACCGGTCGCCCAGTTCCTGTCCGCCGGGATCGGCCCGACCGTCGTGCTGGCGGTGCTGACTCTCCTGCTGTTGCTGCCGATTTCAGTGCTGGTCGGTGTGCTGGCCGCGCTGCGCGAGGGCAGCCTGCTGGACCGGGCGCTGACGTCGGTCAGCGTGGCGCTGCACTCGATTCCCGAGTTCGCGCTGGCCGTGGTGCTGATCGCGGTGTTCGGCGTGCAGCTGGGATGGCTGCCGCCGACCGCGGTCGGCGCGGACGTGCTCGCCGAGCCCGCCGTGCTGGTGCTGCCGTTGGTGGTGCTGCTGGCGCGGCCGATCTGTTCGATCAGCCGTCTGGTGCGCGCGGGCATGGTGGACGCGCTGGCATCGGACTACGTACGTCACGCCCGGCGCCTCGGGATCGGCGAGACGTGGGTCCGGTTCGCCCACGCCCTGCCCAACGCACTGGCGCCGGCGGTGCAACAGGTCGCGCGCACCACGGACTGGTTGCTGGGCGGGGTGATCGTCGTCGAAGCGGTGTTCGTGATCCCCGGTCTCGGGACCGTGCTGGTGGACGCCGTGGCCGCCCGCGACCTGCCGGTGGTGCAGGGCCTGGCGGTGGTCTTCGCGGTCACCACGGTGGCGGTGAACCTGCTGGCTGACCTGGTGGGGTTCCGCCTGGCACCACGCGCCGAGGTGGTCGTGTGAAGCGGGTGGGCATCGGCGGGCTGCTGATCGTGGTACCGCTGGCGTTGGCACTGCTGGGACCGTTGTTCGTGCCGGAGGAACTGACCCGCAGCGCCCCGTTCATGCCGCTGGGTCTGCTGGGCACGGACTTCGTGGGCCGCGACACCTGGCATCAGGTGCTCGCCGGCGGCCAGACGGTCGTGCTGGTGGCGTTGCTCGCCACCGCTTTGTCCTATGTGGTCGGTGTGCCCTACGGAGTGGTCGCCGCGACCGCTCGGCTGCGGCTGGTCGACGAGGTGCTGATGAGGCCGCTCGACGTGCTGCTGGCGGTGCCGTCGTTGCTGGTGCTGATCCTCGTGGCCGCCATCACCGGACAGGGGCTCGTGGTGCTCGTCGGCATCGTCACCCTCGTCAACTTCCCCGACGTCGCCCGCCTTTCTCGCGCGACGGCCCTGGAGATCGCCGGACGGCCGGCGTTGGAGGCGATGCGAATGCAGGGCGAGTCGTGGTGGCAGACCTCGATCGTCTACACCGGACGGTCGATGCTGCGCACGCTGGCCGCGGACCTGGGCGTCCGGCTCACCGCCGCGCTGTACCTGGTGGCATCGGCCAGTTTCCTCGGCGTCGGCGTGCCGCCGGACGCGGCGGACTGGGCCGTGATGGTGGACCGCAACCGCGGCGGGTTGTTCCTGCAACCGTGGGCCGTGGTCGTGCCCGCGCTGCTGATCATCTCCCTGTCCATCGGGTTGAACCTGGTGTTCGACCGCGCGCTGCGGAAGGTTCGGACATGACGCCGGTCGTGCACGTGGAGGACCTGCGCGCCGAAGCGGGCGGGCACGTGCTGCTCGACGGTGTCAGCTTCGCCCTGTCCGCGGGCCGGGTCCTGGCGCTGGTCGGCGCTTCGGGCAGCGGCAAGACCACCACCGGCCTGGCCCTGCTCGGCGAACACTCCCCCGGTGTGTCGGTCAGCGGACACGTCGAGGTGCACGGACGCGTCGGATTCGTGCCTCAGCAACCGGCGTCGGCGCTCAACCCGGTGCGACGGCTGGATGCCGTGTTCCGCGAGATCGCCGCGTTGCACGACGGCGATGCCGACGAACTGGTGGCCACGGCCTTGCACCGGGCACGAGTCCCAGCCCACCTGCTGCGCCGCTACCCGCACCAGCTGTCCGGCGGCCAGCAGCAACGGGTCGTGCTCGCCCAGGCACTGGTCGGCGACCCGGCGGTGCTGGTCGCCGACGAACCCACCACCGGGCAGGACGCCCTGACGCGCGCCGAGGTCGTTGACGAACTCGCCGCCGTCGTCGCGCACGGCGTGGCGCTGGTGTTGCTGACCCACGACGTGGAGGTCGTGCGGGCACTCGCCGACGAGATCGTGGTGCTGCGCGCAGGACGCGTCGTCGAAGCCGGGCCTGCTCGTGAGCTGTTGACCAATCCCCGCGAGGACTACACCCGCGCGCTGCTCGACGCCGTGCCGCTGGTTTCTCCCGAGATCCCCGAGCGGGCGCCACGCCTGCGGGTTCGCGGCCTCACCGCCCGATACCGCAACACAACCGTCCTGCACGACGTGGATCTGGACGTCGGAGAACGCCTGGCGGTCGTCGGCCGCTCCGGCAGCGGCAAGACCACCCTCGGACGTTGTCTGGCAGGTCTGCACCAGCAGGCCACCGGCGAGGTGCTGCTGCACGACCGGCCGCTCGCGCGATCGCTGCGCCGACGGCCGCGGGCAGCGCTGGCCGCCGTGCAGTACGTGTTCCAGGACGCGCGGGGGTCGTTCGACGAGCACCGTCCGGTGCTGGACCAGGTCGCCCGGACAGCGGTGCGGCTGCGCGGTGTGCGTCCAGCCGAAGCACGTGCGTCGGCGCTCGCAGCCTTGGCCCGCGTCGGCCTTGACCCCGACACGGTGCTGCGCCTGCCACGTGGCCTGTCCGGCGGCGAACTCCAGCGAGCCGCCCTCGTGCGCGCCCTGCTCGCCGAACCGGAGGTGCTCGTGTGCGACGAGATCACCTCGGGCCTGGACGCGGTGACCCGCGCCGGGCTGCTCGACCTGCTCGCGAGCGTGCCGTGCGCGCTCGTGCTGATCAGCCACGACCTCGACGTCGTGGCCCGGCTGGCCGACCGGGTAGCCGTGCTCCACGAAGGACGCGTCGTCGTGCACGGTCCGGTCGCGACCACTTTGGACGGCGCGAAAGAGAGGATGAAGTGAACAAGCACCACTCCTACCCAGCAGGATCCTATGAGGTGCGGTTGGCGACTCACGCCGACCTGCCAGGTGCCCGCAGCGTCATGCTGGACACCTTCTACCGCGAGTTCGGCCACGGCTACCGCCCCCAGTGGCACACCGACGTGATCGACCTGGCCGGCGTCTACCTGGAAACCCCCAGGCACGCACTGTTCGTCGCGGTCGACGGGGACGAGGTCGTGGGCACCACCGCAGTGCGGGCGCAGGGACCCGCCAGCCCGCCTCACCCGGCCTGGATCGCCGAGCGGTACTCCGGTGACACGACGGCGCAGCTGTTCCGGGTGTACGTCCGGGCGGAACACCGGCGCCGCGGTTTGGCGCGCGCGCTGGTCGACGCCGCAGTCAGGTTCATCGCCGAAACCCCTGGCTACGAACAGATCTACCTGCACACCGACACCCGCGTGGCCGGCGCCGAAGGGTTCTGGCGCTCGGTCGCGGTCGAGGTGTGCGACGCCCGCGACGGCGATCCCGACCGCAACCAGACCGTGCACTTCGAGATCCCCGTCCCGGCCCTCGCCGGCCTGGTCGAGCCGAGATGATGTGATGCGGTTACCCGCACCTGGGCCGGCGGGCGGCTGGAACCCGCCGGCCCGAGTGCGCTCCCGGTCGTCTGCCAGGGAGTCCCGGATGGGACTGGACCTGCCACGCGGCGACGTGCAGTGCCTCGGACGCCCGATGCCGAGCACAACCAGCGGTGGTACCGCCGCTGCTCGACTAGCGCGGCCAGCGGTCGTGGTGATCGTCGATGCGGAACTCGTGCGCGTGCCGCCACGCGCCGCCCGCGAGTACCGCGTCGTGCAGATGGTCGTGATCGGGATCGAGGTCGCGATGCACGTGCGCCACCACCTCCGGGTCATGCGTCGGCCACGAGCGCCAGGCCACCAGGGCCGCAACCGCCGTCACACCACCAAGAACGATGAATGCCGTGGTCATGCTCGCGGTGGTGGCCACCCACCCGGCCAGCGGGTAACACAGCAACCAGCAGGCGTGGGACAGTGCGAAATCGGCGGCGAACAGCGCGGGCCGATCGCACGAGTCAGCGGATCGGCGCAGAAGCCGCGCACCCGGCGTCAGCGCGAAGGAACATCCGGCACCGATCAACGCCCACAGCACGAGCAGCGCCGGCCACTGCGTACCGCCGAGCAGCGAGGCGAACGAGGCCCCGGCGAGCAGGAAGACGACCAGTGCCACGGAGGCGCGCAACACCAGTACGCGGTCGGTCACGCGGTCGAGCAACTTGGGCAGCACCAGCGCGGCGGCCAAGGATCCGACGCCGTTGAACGCGAGCGCGACGGCGACGTCAGAGGCACCGCGGCCGAGTACGTCGCGCACGTAGGCGACGGTGTTCACCAGCACCATCGAACCCGCCGCAGCAGCAGCGAGGTGCACGGCCAGCAACCCGCGCAGGCGCGGTGTCGCCAGGTAGATTCGGATTCCGCGAGTCGTTGCCGCATAAAGGCTTTCGTCGCGGTTCACCGGCTTCGGTCGTGGCACCACCGCCGAGACCACGAGTAGTGCGGAGCCGACGAAGCCGATCGCCGTGCCGAGAAACAGGTTGTTGTAGCTCATCAGCACGAGCAACGCCGCGGCCAGCGACGGGCTCAGCAGGCCTTCGAGGTCGTAGGCCATCCGCGAGAGGGTGACTGCCCTCGTGTACTCGCGTTCGTCGGGCAGCACGTCCGGGATCGTGGCCTGGAAAGTCGGCGTGAACGCCGCTGAAGCCGCCTGCAGCAAGAAGATCAGGACGTAGATCTGCCAGATCTCGTCCACCCACGGCAGCGTCACCGCGACCCCGGCACGGACGAGGTCCAACGTCACGAGCACAGCTCGCCGTGGCAACGCCCCGAGCAGCGCCGCGGCGATCGGAGCCACGCTGACGTAGGCGATCATCTTGATCGCCAGCGCGGTACCGAGCACCGCGCCCGCCTCGGCGCCCGCCAGGTCGTAGGCCAGCAGTCCCAGCGCGACGGTCGCGAGACCGGTGCCCGTGAGGGCGACGACGTGTGCGCCGAACAGGTGGCGATACGTCCGATTGCGCAGAACAACGAGCATGTCTGGCACTATATGTGCTCATGTACGCACGCGACGACGTTGCAACAACGCATCACTGGCAACAGCTACCTTCTGGCGGACACGTCGAAACTGCTGTCGACGGGTTCCGGATGCTTGCCGACGCGACGCGTTTCCGCATGTTGTGGCTGCTGTGCGGGGCCGAGTACGACGTGACGACGCTGGCCTCGGAGGTCGGGATCGCGCGGCCAGCGGTCTCGCAACATCTTGCGAAATTGAGACTGACCGGACTGGTGACCGTGCGCCGCGAAGGCCGCCGGATGCTCTACCAGGCTCGCGGAGGACACGTCCGGCGGTTGTTGCTCGAAGCGGTGAATGCCGCCGATCACCACATCACCGGCAAACCGGACCACGACTGACCGGGAGTTGACAGCGGTGGACCAACGATGGCGCACAATCACCCGCATAGTGGCGGCGGTCGTCGTCACGGCGATCGTGCTGACGCTGCTGTACGCGGCGGTGGCGAACTTCTGACGAAGAACCCGATGCTCGACACGCGCCCACTCCTCCCCCGTTTAATTAAAAAGGGAATTTGCACGATGAAATAACATTTTCCATTTCAGCCCGTTAGCGTGAGTGCATGCGACGCACTTTCCGGGGGTATCTGCGCGTTCTCCGCAAACCGGCTTTCCGGCGGTTCTGGCTCGGGATGATGGTGTCGCGGTGCGGCAGCGCGTTCACCGTCGTCGCCCTGTCGTGGCTGGTGCTGGACCTGGCGGGCCCGCGCGAGCTCGGTCTGGTGCTGCTCTGCTCGGGGCTGCCGATTCTGGTGTGCGGTCCGGTCGCGGGACGGTTGCTGGACAGGTTTCCGGTCCGACTGCTGCTGGGATGGGACAACGCGCTCCGCGGCACGCTGATCGCGGTGTTGCCGGTGCTCGATCACTTCGGGCAGCTCCGCGTTGTTCACATCTGCGCGGTCGCGGCGATGAGCGCGGCTTTGGCGGCGGTCAGCGAGGTGGCCGAGGGCGTACTCGTCCCTCGGGTCGTTGAGGACGGTGACCTCGAGCCGGCCAACTCCCTGCTGTCGACCAACTGGGAGCTTGCCTACGTGGTCGGGCCGCCCGCGGCCGGTTTGCTCGTCGGAACGGCAGGGATCAGCACGGCGCTGATGGTCGACGCGGCGAGCTTCGCCGTCATGAGCCGGCTTTCCTTCCGGCTACCGGATCTGCGTGCGCCCGCACGCGAAGAGCGTGGCCGCCCGGCGTTCGTGGTGCTGGCGCGGTATCCGACGGCGATGGTGCTCACGGCATGTGCTGCGGGATTCCTGTTTCTGAGCGGAGCCACCGATCTGCTGTACCCGGTGTATGCGCTCAACGTCCTGCACGACGATGCGTTCGCGTTCGGCGTGCTCCTCGGTGCCGCGGGAGCAGGCGGGTTGTGCGGTGTCCTGTGTGGACTCCCGATGTTTCTCAAGCTTCCCATGCGCGTACGGCTGCCGGTCGTGATCGCCGCTGGGGCGCCGGCGTTGGCGGCTTTGGGCCTCACTGACGCACTTCCGGTCGCGGCAGTGCTCGTCGCGGTTGCGTCGTTCCTGTGGGGCCCGTACTACGCGATCGAACGCTCCCTGTTCCAGCGCAGTGTTCCCGACGACGTGCGCGGCCAGGTCACGGGTGCCCGAGCCGCCGTGTGTGCGTTGGGTTTCCCGCTGGGGAGTGCGGCGGGTGGTGTGTTGTCCTCGGGAGCCGTTTCCGCCGGCGTGATCGCGCTCGCGGTCGCTTACCTCGTGCTGGCGACGCTTCCCCTCGGCCATTTCACGATCAGCCTTCAGCACTCTTCGAACGCGGATCGGTCAGCCACCTGTCGGCGAACTTCTTCAACGACTCCAGGTCGAACTTCTGACAGCTCATCGTGTCGTAGGCGTTGATGGCCTTGATCTGCTCGCCCTGACCCTGCTTGAGCCCGCCCACGACCTTCTGCCCGTCCGGACCGGTGATGAACGTCCGCAACTGCCCCACCTCTGCCTCGGACAGTCCCGAGTACTGCACGACGAGGTAGCCGTCACCCGCGACGTGCCCGAAGTCGGCCTCGGGCGCGGTCTCACCCGGCTCGTAGAAGTCCTTCGGTGGATGGTTGCCCTCGCCCTTGAAGGTCTCCGTGCGCGGCTTGACCGAGCACCCAGCCGCGTAGGCGTCGGCGGGCGGCGCCGGGGCGAACACGCTGAGAACGCTCAGCACGATCGCCGCCACGATCCCGGCCGCCACGAGGCCACCGTTGGCGACCTTCGGTGCCTTGTCCCAGGTGATCAGGCGTGCGAACACCCGGCCGAGCACGACCATGATCACGATTCCGATCAGCTGGCCGATCTCGACGCCGACGTTGAACGCGACGACCCGCACCAGCAGGCCATCATCAGGCAGTCCGAGGTCCTGCAGCCGCGTGGACAGGCCGAGCCCGTGGATCAACCCGAACCCGAACACCGAGGCAGCGAACCAGCCCCACTTCTGCGGCCTGCCGATCCAGCCGACCACGCCGACGAACACCAGGCTCAACGCGATCACCACGTCGACCAGCGTCGCGCTGAGCTTCCACCCGGCCAGCGTGGCGATGATCAGCGTGGTGCTGTGCCCGACCACGAACACCGAGATCAGCTGCGCCGCCCGCTTGAACTCGCCCGCGAGCAGCACGATGCCGGCGATGAACAGCAGGTGGTCCCAGCCGAGCAGCATGTGCTCGATGCCCACCGGGATGAACTCCCAGGCGTTCTTCCCGGCGGCCGACCCGGTGATGCCGTGCGCGAGTGCCTGACCAGGCATTCCCGCCATCGCCATCACCAATGCCAGCGCGCCGACGACTTTCCTGCACACCTCTTACATCAACTCCCAGCGCAAATGGCGCCATTGGTCAGTGGTGATCACCCGGCTAGGTCAAGAACGCGAGCGTGCTTTCGGCAAGTCGCGCTTCGATCTCCTCAGGGTCGGGGGCCGTGCTCTGGCGGAACTTCTGCGAGGCCACCAACGAGATCAGCCACCAGGCAGCGGCTTCGGTGTCGAGATCGGCTCGGAGTTCGCCGTCCGCACAGCCGCGGTCGAGGAGGCCGGTGATCGCGGCGGCGAACCGCTGGACGGCCCGGCGGGTGGCGGCCGCGATCTCCGGTTCATCGTGAATGGTGGAGGCGTCGGCGAAGATCGCCCCCACGGAACCCGCGCTGTGCACGTGCCGCAGGTGCTCGGGGTCCAGCATCATCTTGAGCAGGCCGGCGACCGGGATGTCGGCGGTGGTGACGCGTTCGACCATGCGGCAGATGTGGTCGGCGGCCCGGTCGACCACGGCGGCGAATAAGGTCGCCTTGGTGCCGAAGTTCTGGAACACCACCGGCTCGCTCACGCCGATCTTGCGAGCGACCGCTGACGTCTTGCCGCGCAGGTAGCCGACCTCGGCGAACAGCTCTGTCGCCGCCACGAGGATCGACGCACGGCGCTCCTCGGCGGACATCCGGGTCCGGCGCTCGCGTTGTTCCGTCACGGAAGCATCCTAGACACCTCTACTTAGTCATGACTAAGCTCGCGCCATCGACTACTTAGTCGCCACTAAGTTAGAGGAGGGGCACGATGCACAAGGCCCGCTTGCACGGAAAGTCACCAGAGGACGCTCCCGGCGCGATCCACCACGCACGCGCCTACGAACTGCTTTCCGCATTGGCGTTCACCGGAAGCCGTCGCCGCATCTTCGGCCGTCTAGTCGCACTCGCCGAGGTCACCGCGGACGACGAGGTGCTCGACGTGGGCTGCGGCCCCGGCTACCTCACCTCGCTCGCCGCGCAGGCCGCGCCGGCAGGACGCGCGGTCGGGGTCGACGTGTCCGAGCCGATGATCGAGGAGGCCCGGCGCAAGCGGGCGAGCACGAACTGCTCGTTCATGGTCGGCAAAGCAGAAGCCCTGGACCTGCCAGATGCGACCTTCGACGTCGTGCTGTCCAGCCTGGCGATCCACCACATCCCCGAGGACGCCCGCGCACGAGCGTTCGCGGAGATGTTCCGGGTCCTGAGGCCCGGAGGCCGCGTGCTGATCGCGGACTTCCAGCCACCGCGGGGACATCTGGCCAGGCACCTGGTCGGCGCGACGGCCGGCGAGACGATGCGCGACAACCCGGTCGAGCGGATCGCCCCCATGCTCGGCGACGCCGGCTTCCAGGTCAGCAGAACCGCGCGGGCCAGTTGGTTCCTGCACTGCGTTCGAGCGGACAAGCCGCTGTGAAGGAACGGCTCGCACGCAAGCTCACCATCGTGGCCGTGCTCGCCGGCCTGGTCCTTCACATCGGACTCGGTTACCGCGCAGGCCTCGTGGTCGCCGGAATCGCCCTTGCGGCGCACCTGCTCATAGGTGTGGTGGTCCGCCGGGCGTGGCGGCGCCGCACCCCGACCTGACACACGACAACAACGTGATGGACGTCCACGACCGCCACCGCCGCCCTCTCGGCGGCGTGGCGGACCTGCTCACCGAACCCTACGCCGAAGGCCGGCCACGAGTCTTCCGAGTGCCCGTCACGCCACGCTGACGAGGACGGCTGCTGATCGAGCGACTCTCCCGCCTGCTGCACCAAGGCGCCCGCGAGGTGGACTGGGACGACATCGACTGGTCGCCACGGGCGGACTGGGGCACGGGCGTTACGTTCGCCGCTCCGCCGACGACCTAGGGGTGGAACCTCGAAGAGGAAGGTCGGCCTCATGACCCGGACCGGTGCGGAAGTGCGTGGGCTCGGTGACGAGATCTCCCCGCTGGTCGGCGAGGTCGAGGAGATCGCGGCACACGCCGACCCCGTCGTCCGCAACCTGCGGATCACCCACTGCTACCACCGGTTGTCACGAGTGCTGGCCGCCCGCACCGGCGGTGGCGCGAACTGGTGCACCTTCGCCGTGTGGGCGTCCAAGCAGGTGGGTCAGACGATCCGGCAGGAGGACCTGACGCGCGCGGTGGGACACCTGCTGAAGTCCTCGCCCGAGGTGGCGGCCAGCGTCGATCTGGTGTTGCGCGGTCTGCGCCGGGGTGTTCCCCAAGAGGTGCTGGACCACGCCCACGGGGTGGTGCGCCAGGCCGTGGTCACGACCGCGCGGCTCGACGACGTCAGTGCCGCCGCGGCACAGGGCAACCTCAAGGTCTTCGAGGAGATCGCACGCGAGTTCGCCCGCTTCCTCGCGGAGTTCGGCGACGGTGCCACCTCCCAGGACGAGCGGCGGATCCAGGAGTTCCGCGAGGCGCTGCGACCCGGTGAGCCGCCGGAGGGTCAGCGCTACCTGCGGCAGGCCTTCACCCGGTACCACCGGGCCATGACCACTCGCGACCAGAAGCGGCGCGCCGAACTGCTCCTCCTGGCGAACGTCGAGGTCGGTCTGCACGAACAGACGCGGTTGCAACCGGAGATCACCGCCGCGATGCAGGCGCCGGTCATCGACCCGCGCGAACTCGAACGCCGCCTGTTCGACCTCCTCCTGCCAGGCAACCGGGTGGGGAAGTGGCTGCGACTGGCGCTGCTGACCGTGCTCGGCAGACGCACCGCCGTGCGCATCGCCACGGAACACCTGGCGGACCAGGCACGCACGGTGGTCCGCGTCGCGGTGACCCGGCACCTCATGACCCTGGCACTGCCGGGCGGCGAACTGCTCAACCTGGCCGACGACCTGCCGGCGACGTTCCCGCCGCTGCTCGCGGAACTGTCCGACCCGGAACTACTGGCACTGCTGGAGATCGTCGATCCGACACCGGACAGCCTGGCCGGCACGGCCGCGCGGGACTGGGCCGACCTGCCCGACCGGATGCACTACATCACGGACATGTTCCGCTGCCACGCCCTGCGCGACGACCTGCTCGGCGCGCCGTTCACCGCGGAACAGGTCGAAGCGCTGCAAGCCGGACGCCGGCCCAGCGGAGCACTCTGACGGAGCGATCGAGTCACCGGCCGCGACGCCGCACACGCCGAGCCGTTGTCGCACGTTCCGACATCAGAGAAATCCCCGTCCCTGAGACGAACTCGCGGCACCGGTGACGCCGCCGACCAGTCCGCCGACACAGATCAGTTTTTCGCGCCGCACCCGTCTGTACGTGTGAGATCGACTCACGAGAGGCTGGCATGATGCGGAAACTGATCTTCGGCATGAACGTGACCCTGGACGGCTACATCGCCGCGCCTGGCGACGACATCAGCTGGGGCGGGCCGAGCGACGAGCTGTTCGGGTGGTGGCTGGACCGGGAGCGGGCGATCGATCTGTCGCTGTACGGGCGCAAGCTGTGGGAGACGATGAGCTCCTACTGGCCGACCGGCGACCAGCAGCCGGACGCCACGCCCGCGCAGGTCGAGTACGCGCGGAACTGGCGGGACACGCCGAAGGTGGTGTTCTCCTCGACGATCGACGAGGTCGGCTGGAACACCCGCCTGGTCACCGGCGACGCGGTCGCCGAGATCACCCGGCTCAAAGCCGAGGACGGCGGGCCGATGGGCATCTGCGGCGCAACGCTCGCGGGGGCTGCCATGCGGGCCGGGCTGATCGACGAGTACGTCCTGGTCACCCATCCGGTCCTGGTGGGCGGCGGCACGCCGTTCTTCACCGCGCTGGACAGCTGGGTGAACCTGGACCTCGTGGAGACGCGGACGTTTTCCGGCGGCGTGGTGCTGACCCGATACGAGACGAGGCGATGAGCACGGGCCACGTGCTCGGCTCGTGAGGGCGTTGAAGGAGGCCCCGCCGGCAACGCCGGCGGGGCGGTGGTGTTCAGCTGGTCGGGGTCACAGTGTCGGGGGCAGGTCCAGCCATGGTTTGTCGGTGGCGTCGAATCCGGTGAGCTCGGCGATCTTCCCGTCCACGATGTGCAGGACCGCGATGGCGAACAGCCGGTGCTCCGCGTCGTCGGGGGTGCGGAGGTACAGCGCGGCGGCAGGCATGCGGTTGACCGTCGTGGTGACACCGCGCCAGTCGTCGTGGCCGCGCTGGAAGAGCCCACCGGAGACCCAGCCGTCCACCGCGTCCTCGGCCGTCGTGGTCAAGGTGCCGGACTCGGGCAGCATCGCGAAGCGCAGGTCGTCGCGCAGCAGGGACATCAGCCCGTCGAGGTCGTTGCGCTCATGGGCGTCGATGTACGACTTCACCACGCCGCGCTCGTCATTCGACAGCTCATGGGTGACGGAGGTCCGCCAGTCGAGGCGGCGGCCGGGCAGTTGCTCGCGCATCGTCACGCGCGCCCGCTGCAGTGCGCTGGTCACCGATGCGACGGTCAGCTCGAGGACGTCGGCGGCCTTCGACGCCGGCCAGCCGAGGACGTCGCGCAGGATGAACACCGCCCGCTGCCGCGGCGGCAGGTGCTGGACGGCGACGATGAACGCCAGCTCGATCGTCTCGCGCGCCACCACCGATTCCTGCGGGTCCTCGGGGAGCATCCGGCCGGGGTACGGCTGCAGGTACAGCACCTCGGAGCCGGAGTCCGACAGCCCGGACGGCACGGGTGTGCGGTCGTTGCGCTTCTCCAGGAAGTCGAGACAGGCGTTCGTCGCGATCCGGTACAGCCAGGTCCGCAGCGCGGCGTGGCCGTTGAACGACTCCCGCTTGTTCCACGCTCGCAGGAACGTCTCCTGCGTCATGTCCTGAGCGTCTTCGTAGTTCGCGAGCATCCGGTAGCAGTGCACCTGCAGCTCACGCCGGTGACGCTCCGTCATGAGTGCGAACCGCGCCGCATCACCTGAGCGGACGGCCGCGATGAACGTGGCCTCGTCGGCGGCCTGCGGTCTGGCGTCGGTCATGGTCATCAATCCTTCCACCGAAGTCGACCGACGCGAAGCCGGTGCTGGCCGACGGGTGACCTGATCGACCTGGTCGTGACGGAGAAGTCCGCGGTGGCGGGGTGGCTCGGCGTTCATCGCGACAGGCTGCGGCGTGGTGACCGCATCGCCGCGAGCGCGCCACGCAACGTGAAATGGCTGGAACAACAGAATTCCGCCCTGGCACCAGATCCTAGAGACCAAGGCGCTGCTGCTCGGCCTGCACCACTCGCTGCTCCACCGACACCGCTGAGTCCAGTGCGCTCGCGTGCGAGTGCTTCGTGTCGCTTTCGCGCGCGTAGTGGTCGAACAGCAGGGTCTTGTGGTCGCGGATCTCCTGCACCCGCGCGTCCACACTGTCCTTGACCAGCAACCGGTGCACGTGGACCTTGCGGACCTGGCCCATCCGGTGACAACGGGCGATCGCCTGGTCCTCCGTGCTCGGCTTCCACTGCGGCTCGGCGATGATCACCACGGACGCGGCCTGGATGTTGAGGCCCACGCCGCCCGCCTCGATCTGGGCCACCAGCACCGCGTGGTCCTCGCACGCCGTGAACGCGTCCACCAGTTGTTGACGGCCTTGCGCCGACGTCGCGCCGGTCAGGGGACCGAAGACTTCGACGTGGTCCGCGACCGCGTCCAGCACGTCGTGGAAGTACGAGAACACCACGACCTTCCAGCCGTTGTCCCTCGACTCCTCGATGATCTCCAGCAGCCGCTCCAGCTTCGCCGAACCGCGGGGCGTGCCCGGCGCGTAGGCGGCACGGCGCATCGCCATCAGGTTCCCCTCGCGCACCGCGTCGAGGTACGCACGGCGATCCTGCTTGCCGAACTCGACCCAGTCCTCCATCTCCAGCAGCTCCGGCAACTCCCCCAGCACGTCCTCCTGGTTGCGCCGCAGGTACACCGGCGCGACAACGCGGCGGAAAGCCTTCGCTCCCACCACGGCGTCGGTGGCGCCCGTGCGGGACGCGACGCCCGGCTGGAGGTAGGCGACCAGGTTGCGGAACTCCTCGACGCGGTTCTCCATCGGCGTGCCGGTGAGGAGTACTGCCCGCTCCGCGCGCTGCACGATCGTGTTGACCGCCTGCGAGCGCTGCGTGTCCGGGTTCTTCACGTAGTGCGCCTCGTCGACCACGACCAGCGCCGGGCGGAACCTCTTCGGCAGCACCAGTTTCGGCAACGTGCCGAACGTCGTCACGCCGACGCCGCCCTGCGCCAGCCACTCGCCGACCGCGCCGTCACGGCCCGCGCCGTGCATCCGGTGCGGCACGAGGTCGCTGTGCCTGGCGATCTCGTTGACCCAGTTGACGACGACGCTCGCCGGGCAGACCACCAGGAACCCGCGCCGCCCGCCGGCGGCGAGGCTGGCCATCACCGCGATGGCCTCGATCGTCTTGCCCAGTCCCATCTCGTCGCCGATGATGACGCGTTTGCGGGCCAGCGCGAACTTGGCTCCGAACACCTGGTACCCGCGCAACGACACCTTCAGCAGGCTGGTGTCCAGTGTGGTCGCGTCGACCTCGTGCTCGATGTCGGCCGGGACGAAACCCTTGGCGGCACTGCGATCCGGCATCGCGTCCGCACCAGCGAGGTCGGCGAGGAGCGTGTTGTAGGCGGCCGCGTCGAGCTCGTAGTCGCGCCACAGCGCGCGGTGATCCAGGTCCGGTACGCGCAGCTGCGTGCCCACCGCGCGCAACGCCGCCACGTCGCGGCTGGCCAGCAGGGCCTCGAGCCGGTCGAGCGAATCGATGGCGGCCTGCCGGTTCTTGCGCAACGAGAAGAACATCCGCACCCGGCTCCAGGCACGGGATGCGGCGCGCACGTCGGCGTCGACCCTGCCCAGCACGTCTCCGAGCGGCTCGTGCAGCGGACCGACGAGCTGGTTCGCCCTGCGCAGCTTGGACATCAGCTGCAGCAGCTCGGTCTGGGCGCGGTCAGCGCGGTCGGGGTTCAGCCGGACAGTCGTGTCGCGCGCGACACCGTCGACGACGGCGCGGGCGACCCGCACGATCTGCTCGGCGGACTGCCTGCCGACTCCGGGCACGCCGTCGAGCTGTTCCGGGCGCGCCTCTGCGACGTCGGCGACCGTCCGGTACCCGGCGGCCTTCAGCTTGCTCAGCCGCAGGTTCGCCTTGGTGTCCCGGAGCTTGTCCACCGGCATGGCACGGAGCTGGTCGGCCACCAGCGAGTCCCGGACCGCCTGGTACTTCGCGGCGGCGAGCGCGAGCAGCCGATCCGGTTCCGCGCGCACCCCTGCCGCTTCGGCGCGGAACGCCTTGGCGGCGGCCAGCACCGCACGAGCATGCCTACCGACCTTCGACGAGTCGTCCACCCAGGTCCTTTCGTCAGGCGGTACGACAATACCGAAACCAGACCTGCCGTCGCGTCCGATAGAAATACCGCATGGACCGGTATTCCTCGATCACCCGGGCCGGATCACGAGGGCGTAAGTTCCCGTCGCATGAGGTGGCTCGTCCTGGTAATGCTGCTCGCCGCCTGTGATGCCACGGTGAAGTACCACCCCGTCGCCCTGCCCATCGAGTTCTCCGTCAACAGCAATGGTGAGATCGCGGTCTCCCGGAGCACACAGGTGGTGACGCCGCTGGGCACCTTCAAGTTCGAGGCCTCCGCCAAGCTGACGGGATCGTCCGACGAGACCGTCCTGGCGATCAACCACTACCTGAACAACGAGGCCGTGCAGAGCAGGTACCGCCTCCAGGCGCAGAGCGAGGACCTCAAGGCGTGCGTCTCGGGCCAGGCAGAGGTCCGCCCCGACCTCGGCAACCACGCCATCGTGGTGAGCGCGCTGAACAACGCCACCCGGATCGTCGTCACGAACCAGAGCGCGAGCTGCCCGCAGCAACCGGCCGAGTACACGTTGATGGCCCAGCACAGCGGGAAGTGCCTCGACATCCCGTTCTCGACCCCGTCGGACCACACGCAGATCCAGCAGTACACCTGCCACCGCGCGCCCAACCAGCGGTGGTTGCTGCAGCAGAACGCCGACGGCTACTACCGGATCAAGTCGGTCGCGACCGGCGGGTGCCTGGACATCCCGAACGCGAGTCACAACGTGGAGATCGTCCAGCAGTTCCAATGTCACGACGGCACGAACCAGCAGTGGAGCATCTGGCCCACGGGCATCGTGGCGCGGCACAGCGGGATGTGCCTCGACATCCGCGCCGGGGACCTCGACGATCACGGCGTGCTGCAGCAGTACCCGTGTCACGGAGGGGCGAACCAGCGCTGGACGGTGGCATGAGATGACGGTCCCCGACACCGCTGCGAGCGCGACGGTTTTCGCCACCCGCGGCGGGCGTCACGGCCGGGGCTGCAGCCCGATCCGGTAGCGGTGGTGGTAATGCCTGCCGGTGAGCCACAGCTCCCCCGCCGTGTCCGGCACCGCCGCGATGCCCCCGATCACCTGGTCGCGGCCCGTCGGCAGTTCGGCGATGGTGATGGCGGTGAGGTCGGCGTCCGCGACGACGGCGCCGGTGGCGAGGTCCACGCGGATCATCCAGTCCGTGCCGGTGACCGCCGCCCACACCTGCGCGCGGTCGTCGACGATCACGCAGTGGAGCTCGCCGAGCCGTGCCGTGGACCATTCACGGCTGTCGACCCGCAGCTCGCGGATCAACGCGGCGGTGTCGCGGTCGCGCAGCAGCAGTCTGGTGGTGCCGTCCGACTGGACGAGGTTCGTCCCGTCGTAACACAGTCCCCAGCTCTCGTCCGCGATCGTCGCGCGGTGTCGTTCCGCCAGTGACCGCGGATCCAGCAACACCGCGGCACCTGCGCCGGTACGCCACAGGCCGGCCGGTGTGAGGGCGATTCCGTTGCCCGGCGGTACGTTCCGCTGGGCTTGGACCTCACCGGTGGGAGGTGCCACCGCGCGGATCACCGGCCCCGTGTTCTCCACCAGGAGATCACCGACCAGTTCCAGACCGCGTGCGTCGGCCCGGTCGGTGGGGACACGCGCGAGCACCTGGGCGCGGAAGTGTCGCGAGGTGGAACGTATGGCGGCCGGCGCGGGACTGGCCGTGGTCGCCGGCGCCGGGCTGACGTGGGCGACGCGGTGGGGTGCCGAACAGGCGGTGAGAGTCAGCAGTGCCGCGGCGACGGGACAGAGAAGTCTGGTGATGCGCAACGGTTTCACTGCACCGATCGTCGTGACGGCCTGGCCGGGGCGCTTCCGCCGTCGCAGGTGAGCCGGCTGGGCCGGTTCATCCGCCACGGGTGAGGCCGCCCGTGACGTGTGCGGCCAGGCTGGGCGGACAATCCACTTTGGAGGCTGCCGTGACCGATGTGACAGTGCCGGCGGGACAACGCCTGCTGGCCCGGCTCGCCTTCGTGGCGGCGGGAACGGCTGTCGTGGTCGTCCTGGTCGCGGCCGGGGTGCGTGCCGGCGCCGGGCTGGTGCTGGTCGGTGCTGGGGGAACGGTGATGGCGCTGGTGGGCGCCTGGTGGTTTCTCACCCACCGCGGCCTGGTGCGCTGGCTGGCCGGGATGCTGGTGCTGCTCGCGCCGCTGACCGTGGTCGTCCTGTACGTGCAGGCTCGCCTGGCGTGGGTGGTCGTGGTGTGTGCCCTGCTGTGGTTGGTGGCGCTGGCTTGTGGACGGCGCGCGCTCGCTCCTGGCGGCGGGTCGGGCCATCCGGTCGAACGAGAGGTACCACCACCCCGGCGGCCGTACCTGATCATGAACCCGAAGTCGGGCGGTGGGAAGGTCGTGCGGTTCGGTCTCGCGGAACTGGCCCAGGTGCTCGGAGCGGAGGTCTGCGTGCTCGACGGACCGCAGGACGTCGCCGTGCTCGCCCGGCGGGCTGTCGACGACGGCGCCGACCTGCTCGGGGTGGCCGGGGGTGACGGCACCCAGGCGATCGTGGCGGGCGTCGCGGCGGAACGCGGGGTGCCCTTCATGGTCATCTCAGCGGGCACCCGCAACCACTTCGCACTCGACCTCGGTCTGGACCGGGACGATCCCCGCCGCTGTCTCGACGCGCTCAGCGACGGCGTCGAGGTGCGGGTGGATCTCTGCGTGGCCGGGGACCGCGTCTTCGTCAACAACGCCTCGTTCGGCGCGTACGCCGAGGTTGTGCGGAGCCCCGCCTACCGCGACGGCAAGACGCGGACGACGCTCAGCATGTTGCCCGGCCTGTTGACAGGGCCGCGGGCTGCGGTGCTGCGGGTGCGGGTGGACGAGGCCGAGCTCGTCGGGGCGCAGGCGGTGCTGGTCAGCAACAACCCGTACGGGTCAGGCGACCTGGCCGGGCTGGGACGCAGGCCACGGCTGGACGGCGGCGTGCTGGGCGTGCTCGCGGTGACGGTGCGCAACGCGGCCGAAGCCGCCGGCCTGGTGCGCGGCCGGCGGCGGTCGAGTGCCGTGTTCCGGACGACTGCGACAGAGGTCGTCATCACGGCGGACACACCGTCGTTGGCGGTCGGCGTGGACGGTGAGGCGGTCACGATGCCGGCTCCCGTGCGGTGTGTGGTCAAGCCGGGTGCGCTGCGCGTGCGGGTGCCGCGCCACCGGCCTGGGGTGCCATCGCACCGGCCCGAGCTGGACTGGGCACGGCTGCGTGGACTGGCCCTGTCCCGGCGGCCCTTCTCCAAGCGGCCCCTGTCCTAGCGGCGCCAGGTGACTCGCCGAGCCGTACGCCGGGCTACCCGGCGGGATCCGAACATCTCCGGCACTCCTCCTGTTCGCCGTGCCGTGCGTCGTGCGGTGCGGCGGGCCACGCGGCGTGATCCGAACACGTCTGCCTCCTCATGGCGTCGAGCCTGCTGTTTCCAGGTCGTGCAGTGCCTCGGCCTCCTCCGCGCTCACCAACCCGAGCGCGATCAGGTCGAAGGGGCTGATGAAACCGTCGGAGACGCGGAAGCCCCTGGCACGGGCGACGGCGTCGCGCAACGGCACGGCCCAGTGGTGCTCGATGAGCAGGAGCGCCGCCGCGCTGTCGTTGGGAATGTCGGCGAGCACGTCCCACGCGTCCGCGTCGTCGAACGGGTGGACGCCGCCTTTTTCCGCGGCCGACCGGGCTCCCTCGACCGCACCGGCCTCCGCGCCTGCCTCCCCCGCGGCGCCGAGGCCGATCAGCGCGCCGATCTTGCTGCCCAGCTCGACCGCTTCCGCGGGCGACAGGGTGCTCAGGTGCTCGACCGCGATGTTGCCCCGCGGGTCCTTGTGCACGGCGAGAGCGTCGATCACGCGGATGGCGTCGGTCTTGCGGAGCTTCTCCAGTTCGGCGATCACCTCACCGCGGAAGTCCGGGTGGGTGAAGCCCAGCACGATCAGTTGGATCGGCCCGATGGCCATACGACCCCTCCTCGACTCGGTCAGTTGTCCCATCGTCGGGGCGCACCGGCCTCGGTCACCTCATCCGCCGCGGGTGGAACGCACGGCGACGGTGGTGTCCGGGTCCCGATTGATGTCGCACGCGGCGGGTGGTGTGCCGCCGGCCTGGAAGCTGTTGCGTCGCAGGTGGACCGGAGCCACCGGTTCCGCCGGGGAGGTGCACGATGACCGGTCCAGTGTCCACCAGGGTCGCCGCGGGTCTGGCCGCCCGCAAGGAGGTTCCGCTCGACGCCCACGCGGAGCTGCCAGAGCCCGGTGGCCGGCCCGACCCGGTGGAGGTGCTGGCCGCACAGGACGGCACGCGGGTGCCGGAGCTGGTGCCGATCAGGTACGGCCGGATGCTGGCCTCGCCGTTCGCGTTCTTCCGCGGCGCGGCGTCGGTGATGGCCGGCGATCTCGCGAAGACGCCGTTCTCCGGCTTGACCTGCCAGCTCAGCGGGGACGCGCACGTGAGCAACTTCGGGGTCTTCGCCTCCCCGGAGCGGCAACTGGTGTTCGACCTCAACGACTTCGACGAGACATGTCCCGGCCCGTGGGAGTGGGACGTCAAACGCCTCGCGGCCAGCCTCGCCGTCGCCGGCCGGGAGAACGGGCTGGGGCGCAAGGCAAGGGCGACCGCCGTGCGCACCGCCGTCGGCCGGTACCGGTCGGCGATGATCAGCTTCGCCGAGCAGGGCGATCTCGAGGTGTGGTACGCCCACGCCGGTGTCGACGAGGTGGAGACCCTCCTCAAGGAACACGGGGACAAGGCCAAACAGCGCCGTTTCGCGCAGCAGCAGGCGAAGGCACGCGCGCGGGACAGCCTGCGGGCCTATCGCAAGCTGACGTCCGTCGTCGACGGACGTCGCCGCATCGCCGCGGATCCGCCGCTTCTGGTGCCGATCGGCCACCTGCTTCCCGACGCGGACCGGGTGGACCTGGAGTTCCTGATCCAGGACCTGCTCGCCGGCTACGCCGCCACCCTGTCCGCCGATCGGCGTCATCTGATGAACGGGTTCCGGTTCGTCGACATGGCGCGCAAGGTCGTCGGAGTCGGCAGTGTCGGGACCCGATGCTGGATCGTGCTCCTGCACGGGCGTGACGAGAACGATCCGTTGCTCCTGCAGGTGAAAGAGGCGTCGCGATCAGTTCTCGCGGATCACCTGCCCGCCGGCGCGGGCGCGAACCACCCCAGCGACGGCGAGCGGGTCGTGGCCGGGCAGCGGTTGATGCAGGCCGTCAGCGACATCTTCCTCGGCTGGCAGACCGTCGCGGGCATCGACGGACTCACCAGGGACTTCTACGTCCGGCAGTTGCGCGACTGGAAGGGCTCGGCCTCGGTCGAGACCATGGACGCGGCCGGTCTGCGGCTGTACGGCGCGCTGTGCGGGTGGACGTTGGCCAGAGCGCACGCGCGCACCGGCGACCGGATCGCGATGGCCGCGTACCTCGACGACGGCAAGGCCTTCGACATCGCGCTCGTCGAGTTCGCGGAGAGCTACGCGGATCGCAACGAGCAGGACTACCGGCTCCTGGCGCAGGCGGCGAGGTCAGGACGCACAACTGTGCGAAGTGGACTGTGACGATCACTGCCAGGAACCGAACTTTCGTCCGAGGAGACCAAACATGTGCCGATGGCTCGCGTACTCCGGTTCCCCCGTCCTGTTGGAGGAGCTCCTCTACGTTCCGGCGAACTCGCTCGTCACTCAGAGCAAGCACTCCCGGCTGGGAGTGGAGACCACCAACGGTGACGGCTTCGGTGTCGGCTGGTATTCGACCACGCCGGCGCCGGGCCTGTTCCTCAGCACGGAACCCGCGTGGAACGACCGCAACCTGCGCGAGCTCGCGGCCCAGACCACGGCGGCTGTCGTCTTCGCGCACGTCCGCGCGTCCACCGGCACCGCGATCCAGCAGACGAACTGCCATCCCTTCCGTCACGGTCGCCGGCTGTGGATGCACAACGGGCTCATCGCCGGCTTCCCGTTGGTGCGCCGGGAACTCGCGTTGGTGGTCGATCCCTCGCTCTACGCCGAGATCGAGGGATCGACCGACTCGGAGATCCTCTTCTACCTCGCGCTGACCTTCGGCCTGGAGCACGACCCGCCCACCGCGGTGGCCCGCACGGTCGGTTTCGTCGAGGCGATCGGCAGGAACCGCGGTGTGAGGCATCCGATCCAGATGACGGTCGCCACGACCGACGGCGAGACCACCTGGGCCTTCCGCTACTCCAGCGAAGGCCGGTCGCGCAGCCTGTTCCACAGTGCCGACATCACGACGCTGCGGCAGCAGTACCCCGACAACCCCGCACTGCACTCGCTCTCCGCCGACACGCGGCTCGTGGTGTCCGAGCCGCTGGGCGATCTGCACGGCGCCTGGCGCGAGGTGCCCGAGTCGACCTGTGTCGTCGCGCGCGGCGGCGTCGAGGAACTCCACGAGTTCCGGCCCCGCCGGTGACGACGAGTGCGCCCGGCGCAACTTCCTCACCGGGAACAGCGGGTCAGCTGCGAACAGGCTCGGGGGTGCGCCGGTCGTCGCGGACGACCTGCACCGGCACCACGGGTTCCTCTTCCGGCAGCGGCCGCAGCAGCAGCTCGACGTCGGCCAGAAGTGCCTGCGCCGCACGGAGTTCCTCGGCGATGCCGTCACGCTGCCGGCGCAGCGCGTCGATCCGCGCCTGCGCGCGTTGCTGTTGCTCGGCGAGGGCACGCATCGCTTCGGCCCGGCGCAGTGCCATGGCCTGGCCGAAGTCCGACTCGACCTGCTGACGCACCAGAGCGGCCTGCTCGTCGAGCTCGCGGCGGCGGCGTTCGGCCTGCCTGGTCGTCGCGTCGATCTGGCGGTGCGCACGGTCCATGAGCTCGCGGTGCTCGGTCTCCATTTCGGCGCGCCGCCGGTCGAGCTCGGTCACGAGCTGTTCGGCCCGCTGCCGCAGCCGGCCGGCGGCCTGCTCGGCGTTCGCCCAGAGCTGTTCGGCGGCACCGCGGGCGCGGGTGGTGATCTCCTCCGCTTCGGCGTGAGCGAGTTCGACCATGCGCCGCAGGCGTTCGGTGAGCGCGTCCGCGGCGATCGGAGCGCGGCAGATCCGGTCCACGCGGGCGTGCAGCTCCGCGTTCTGCGTGCGGGCGTCTTCCAGTTGCCGCGCAAGGGCTTCCGCGTGCGCAAGGGCTGCGTCACGGTCGGCGGTGAGCAGCCTCAGCTCCTCCTCCACCCCTCGCACGTAGTGCTGGACCTGGTCGCGGTCGTAGCCGCGCCGCCGCAGGTCGAAATCGGTTCGCAGCGGCAACAACTCCACTCTTGCTCTCCCCTCCTGTCACCGGCGTGGCAACGCCACCGATCGCGGTCATGCCGCGATCGGTGGCGTCGAGTTGTCACTTGCCGTTGATGATGATCCGGCGCGGCTTGGCCGCCTCGGTCTTGGGCACGCGGACCGTGAGCACGCCGTCGGCCAGATCGGCCTCGATCCCGTCGGCGTCGACGTCCTGCGGCAGGGTCAGCTGGTAGGAGAACTGCCCGACGCGGCGGGTGCGGTGCCGGAACAGGCCCTGCCGTTCCTTCTCCCTGACCTCACCGCTGATGGACAGCTCGGTGCCCGCGAGGTCGACGATGATGTCGTCCCGCTGGACGCCCGGCAGCTCGACCTCCACCAGGTAGGCCTCGCCGGTCTCGCTCACGTCGGCCAGCGGGGCCCACGCCCGCACGCTGTCGGCGACGGAGCCGGCCACCGAGTCCAGCAACCTGCCCAGCCGGCCGTGAAGATCCTCGAACTCGCGGAACGGATCCCACCGGCCGAGTGGGCCGGACGATCGCACAGCAGGCAACGCCATGGCTTCACACCTCCTATGAGAGCCCGAACGAATTTCCGTTCTTCTAGACGAAGTCGCGCCGGCGCTTGTTCCCGGACATGAGCCACTCGGACTCGGTCATCCGGGTGATCCACACCACGGCGTCACCAGACCACCGGGCCGGCTTCGTCGAAGAAGCCGCCGGTCGGGCCGTCAGCGCCGATGGTGGCCATGCGGACGATGACGTCCGCGCTCTCCTCGACGGTGCCGCTGCCCTGGTGGCCGTTGAGGTCGGTGGCGGTGTAGCCGGGGTCGACGGCGTTGAACCGGATCGACGGGTAGGCCTTGGCGTACTGCGAGGTGATCATCACGAGGGCTGTCTTGGAGGAGTTGTAGTCCAGCAGCGTCACGTGGAACTCGACGCGGTCCGGGTCGTTCGTCGCCGCCGGCGAACCCAGGCCGCTGCCGACGTTGACGACGACCGGTGCGTCACTGGACTCGAGCAGCGGCAGGAATGCGTGCGTGACACGCACAACGCCGAAGACGTTGGTGTCGTAGGTGTTCCGCATGTCCTCCGCGGTGACCTCGCCGACCGGCTTCCCGGCGCCCGCGATGCCGGCGTTGTTGACCAGGACGTCGAGACAGCCGGCGTCCTCACGGATGGTCTCGACAGCGGACTTGACGGAGTCCTCGTCGGTCACGTCGAGCTGCACGAAGCGGGCACCCAGCCGCGCGGCCGCCTGCTGTCCGCGCTCGGCGTCACGGGCCCCCACGTAGACGGTGTGTCCCGCTTCGACCAGGCGGCGGGCCGTCTCGTGGCCCAGGCCCTTGTTCGCTCCGGTGATCAGTGTGGTGGTCATGTCGTCCCTCCGGGGAGTCGTTGATGACTCCACCCTCGCCGCACCGGAAGCGGACAGGCAGTACCGTGCTTTGCCTGTGGACTGGCAGTACCAGGCTGTCCGGGCACGGCGGCCGGATACTGAACTCGTGAGCGCATCGGGGAACGTGGGCACGGGTCTGGGCAGGGCGCTGCGCGGCTGGCGTGACCGGACGGATCCCGCGGCCGTCGGGCTGCCCGCCGGCGGCACGCGCCGGGCGGCGGGCCTGCGGCGCGAGGAGCTGGCGCAGCTCGCCGGCCTGTCGGTGGACTACGTCGTCCGGCTGGAACAGGGACGGGCCACGTCGCCGTCCCAGCAGGTGCTGTCCTCCATCTCGCGCGCCCTGCGGTTGTCGGCGGCCGAACGCGAGCACCTCTTCCTGCTCGGCGGGCACCAGCCACCAGGCCCCGGACAACTGTCCACCCACATACCCCCTGGGTTGCGCAGGCTGCTCGACCAGCTCGACAGCGCACCACTGAGCGTGCACGACGCCGCCTGGAACCTGGTCCTGTGGAACCCGCTGTGGGCCGCGCTGTTCGGGGACCCGTCCGCGCAGCGCGGCCGTGAGCGCAACGTCGTGTGGCGCCACTTCACCGGGCTGCCGGACAGGGTCACCCACTCCCCCGTGCAGCGCGCCCGGTTCGAGGCGGCGGTGGTCGCCGACCTCAGAGCGGCGACCGCTCGCTATCCCGCCGACTCCGGCCTGCTGTCCCTGATCAGGGACCTGCGCGCCGCCAGCACCGCGTTCGCCCGCCTGTGGGACACCGGAATCGTGGGCATCCACGAGACGGACACCAAGACCGTCGACCACCCGGACGCCGGAACGATCACCCTCGACTGCGACGTGCTCATCGCCCCCGGCACCGATCTGCGGGTCGTCGCCTGCACGGCCGCTCCCGGCAGCGACGCGGCGGACAAGCTCAAGCTCCTCAGCGTCATCGGCACCCAGACCATGACCGGCGGCCTCGCCGTCAACTGACCGTTCGACGCCACGTCATCGCCCGGTGCCGGATCCGAGGCCGGCCGAGCCGAGGGCACCCGCCGTGTACGCGTCCCGGCATCCGGCGCGCAGCAGTTTGCCGCTGGAGCTGCGCGGCAACGATCCGGCCGGAACCACCGCGACGTCGTCGACCCGCACGCCGTGTCCGGTGTGGACGGTCCGCCGCACCGCCATCGCGATCTCCTCCGCGTCGACCTCGCCGAGGACCTCCGCCAGCACGACGACCTGTTCGCGTTGCCCGTCGTCGACGCCGAGCACGCAGCACGCGAGCACGGCGGGGTGCGCGGTCTCCGCGGTCGCCTCCAGGTCGTGCGGATGGTGGTTCGCGCCGGCGATGATGATCACCTCCTTGGCCCGGCCGGTGACGAACAGCTCGCCGTCCCAGCGGAAGCCGGTGTCGCCGGTGCGCAGGAACGTGCCGCGCCTGCCGGGCAGCTCGGCGTGGAACACCTCGTCCGGCCGGTTCCAGTAGCCGGTGCCCACGCTCGGGCCCTGCACGAAGATCTCGCCGGTCTCGCCTTCAGCGCACTCCTGCAGCGTGTCGGGATCGGCCACCACCAGGGTGATCGACGCCGAGATCGGACCGCAGCTCACCAGCCGCCTGCCTCCCGGCGGGTCGACCGGCCGCACCCGTCCCCTGGTCAGGGCGTCGGCGTCGCAGCGCAACACCACCGGCCCCTCGCCGACCACCGCGCTGGTGACCATCACGGTGGACTCCGCGAGGCCGTATCCCGGCACGAGCGTGCCCCTGCGCAGGCCGCTGGGAGCGAACACCTCGCAGAACCGGTCGAGCGTCTCGGCCCTGACCGGCTCGCCGCCGAGGAGCGCCATCTCCCAGCCGCTCAGGTCGAGGCCTGCCATCTGGACCTCGGAGATGCGCCGCACGCACAGGTCCAGCGCGAAGTTGGGCGCGCAGCTGTCCGCCCTGCCGAGCTGTGAGATCAGCCGCAGCCAGCTGACCGGGCTGCGGACGAACACCCCTGCCGGGAACAGGAGCGCGGACCGGCCGGCGTAGAGCGGATCGAGCACGCCGCCGATCAGGCCCATGTTGTAGTGCGACGGCAGCCACGACACGCTCGGCGGGCGGGGCAGCCCTTCCTCGTCGGACGAGCGGTACAGATTGTCGTGGATCAGCGCGAGGTTGTGCAGGACGTTGCCGTGGGTCAGCGTCACGCCCTTGGGCTCACCGGTCGATCCGGAGGAGTACTGCAGGTAGGCCGGCGTGTTGATGCCGATGCCGGGTGGTGTCCACCGCTGCGCGAGCGCCGGGTCCGTCTCGTCGATCGCCACCCGCACCAGGCCGTTGAGGGCCGGGGACTCCTCGACCACCGCGAGGCACTTGGCGAAGGTGAGGCCGGTGGAGAGCAACAGCTCGGGCGCGCAGCTCGCGACGATCGACTCGATCCTGCCCACCTTCAGACTCGTGCGGGTGCCGTCGAGCGGCGCGACCGGCACCGCGATCAGCCCGGCGTACAGGCAGCCGAGGAACGCGATGTGGAAGTCCAGGCCGGGCTCGAAGCACAGCAACGCGCGGCTACCGGTGGGCGCGAGGCCGGTGAGCTGCACCGCCAGCGCCCGTGCCCGGCGGTCGAGGTCGGCCAGTGTCAGCGCGTCCCACTCCGTTCGCCCGTCGGCGTAGAAGGTGTACGCGCGCAGGTCGGGCTCGGCGGCGGCGCGGGCCTGGCACAGGTCGACCAGCGTGGTGAACTTGCGCCTGCCGCCCGCGACCCCCTTCGGCAGCCGCACCCCGTTGCGGATGTGCATCACTTGTCTCCCAGCATGAGCGAACGACAGGCGGCCCGGCGCAGCTTTCCGCTCGTGGTGAGCGGCAACGCGCCGGGTGACAGCAGCGCGACCCGGTTGAGCACCACTCCGTTCTCCGCGTGCACGGCCACGGAGACGGCATGCCGGATCTCGTCCTGCGACGTGCCGCGGTACCGGTGGTCGACCTCGGCGAACACCACGACGTGCGTGCCGTCCATGACCGCACACGCCGTCCGCACCCCGGCGTGGCTCGCCACCACCGTCGCCTCGATGTCGTACGGGTAGAGCTGACGACCGTCGACCTCCAGCAGGTCGGGGATCCGGCAGGTGACGAAGAGCTGGCCCTCGAACAGGAAGCCCAGGTTTCCGGTGCGCAGGAAGCGGCGATCTCCCACCTCCGCGCGGAACGTGCGTTCGGTGCCGACGGGGTCTTTCCAATACCCGGCGCCGATGCTCGGGCCGGACACGAGGATCTCGCCGACCTCGCCTGGCCCGAGCGGCACGCGGGTCTCCGGATCCGCGATGACCACGTCCAGCGACGGGTCCGGCTCGCCGCAGCCGACCAGGCTCCGCGCGCCGGCGCCGCTCGAAGCCCGTTCGACGTGGCCGTGTTCCAGCGCCGCCGAGTCGAACGGGCGCACCACCGGTTGACCCTCGAGGGGACCACCGCTGATCAGCACGGTCGACTCCGCCATGCCGTAGCTGGGGAAGAACGCCGTCCGGCGGAACCCGCTCGGGGCGAACCGGGCCGCGAACCGGTCGATCGTCGACGCGCGCAGCGGCTCGTCGCTGATCGCGGCGATGCGCCAGCGGCTCAGGTCGAGGCCGTCCCGCTGGTCGTCGGTCACCCGGCGCAGGCACAGCTCGTACCCGAGGCTGGGCGAGGCGGCGATCTCCGCGCCGTAGCGGGAGATCGCCCGCAACCAGTTGGCCGGCACCCGCGCGAACGACTGCGCCGACATCAGCACCGACAGCTGACCGAGGAACAGCGGCTGCAGAACGCCGCCGACGAGCCCCATGTCGTGGAACACCGGCAGCCAGGACACCGTCGGCGCGAGCCGTCCGTAGTCCTCGTCCGGTCGTGAGCCGCCCCGGACGATGAGGTCGAGGTTGTGCAGCACGCCCGCGTGGGTCAGCACCACGCCCTTGGGCCTGCCCGTGGTGCCGGAGGTGTACTGCAGATAGGCGATCTCGCTCTGCTGGTCCGGCTCGCACCACTCGGACTCGCCGTCCGTGACGGTGTCCGTGGCGAGCGGGACGATCAGCCGGTCGCCGAGCACCGCCCGCACGCCGGCGATGGTGTCCGATGTGGACAGCAGGAGCGCGGGGTCGCAGTCGTCCGCGATGGCGAGCAACCGGGTGTGCCGGGCATCGCCGGCCGCGCGGCGCACCGGCGGGGCAGGCACGGCGATGATTCCCGAGTACAGACAACCGAGGAACGCCGCCACGAAGTCGAGTCCGGGTGGATGGCACAGCAGTGCGCGCGATCCCGGTAGCGCGAGCGATCGCAGCCGCACGGCGATCGCGCGTGCCCGCCGATCCAGCTCTCCGTAGGTGAGCGAGGCCGATTCCACGACACCGCTTTCCAGGAACACGAACGCGCGTTCCTCACCTCTGCGCTCGGCCTGTCTGCGACACAGCTCCGCCAGGTTCGCCACGTCTGCCGCCGTTTCCGCTGACACCGCGCATCAACTCCTGTCTGAGGTGATTTCCTTGCGGTGCGGACGTTACGGAGATCAGGCGGCGCCGTGATCGGTCGCGCGACGGAGGCGCGGATCCGTCTCGCGACCGCTGCCGCCGCGGACGTTGCGGTGTTCTCCTCGTGGTATGCCTCATGAACACACGTTCCTCGACTTCGCCCTGATGCACCCGTCCCTGCCGCCGTTGCCGGGAGGAGAGGAGGAGATCGTCGTCACCGGCCTCGGCATGACGACTCCGCAGGGAGGCGACGTCCAGTCCACTTGGGACGGACTGATGGCCGGCACCTCCGGTGTGCGCCTGCTCGACGCGCCGTGGGCGGCCGATCTGCCCGTGCGGCTCGGCGCCCCGGTGCGCGAGGATCCCGGGTTGATGCTCGATCGCGTGGCACGCCGCAGGATGGACCGCTGCCAGCAGCTCGCCGTCGTCGCGGCACGGCAGGCGTGGGCGGACGCCGGAGCGCCGGAGGTGGAGCCGGAACGGCTGGCGGTGGTGTTCGGCACCGGGATGGGCGGTGGCGGCACTCTGGTCGAGCAGTACGACCGCTGCCAGGAGCTCGGTCCCGACCGCGTGTCGCCGTTCACCGTCACGATGCTCATGCCGAACGGCCCGGCCGCCGCCGTGAGCATGGACCTCGGTGCGCGAGGCGGTGCGCACGCTCCGACCAGCGCGTGCGCGTCCGGCGCGGAGGCGATCGCGCTCGGTGCCGCGCTGCTGCGCCGGGGACTCGCGGACGTCGTCGTCGCCGGCGGCACCGAGGCGTGCCTCGGCAGGCTCTCGATCGCGGCGTTCGCGCGAATGGGAGCGCTGTCCCGCAGACACGACCAGCCGGAGGGCGCGTCCCGGCCGTTCGACTCCGGCCGGGACGGGTTCGTCATGGGTGAGGGCGCGGGCGCGCTCGTGCTGGAACGCGGCTCGTTCGCCCGCGCGCGAGGACCCAAGATCGCCGCCAGGCTCGCCGGCATCGGCATGACCTCCGACGCGCACGACATGACCGCGCCGTCACCGGACGGCCAGATCCGCGCCATCCGGCACGCGTTGCGGTCGGCGGGGCTGAGCCCGTACGACGTCACGCACGTCAACGCGCACGCACCGGGCACCCAGGTCGGCGACCGCGTCGAGGCGGCCGCCGTCCTGGAGGCGCTGGGCCCGCACCCGCTGGTCACCGCGACGAAGTCGGTGACCGGCCACCTGATCGGCGGCGCGGGCGCGGTCGAGGCGATCTTCACCGTGCTAGCCGTGCGGGACGGCATCGTCCCGCCGACGCGCAACCTCGACGACCAGGACTCCGACGTGAAGCTGGAGATCGTCGCGGACCGGCCGCGGCACGCGCGGATCGGGGCGGCGATCTCCAACTCGTTCGGCTTCGGCGGCCACAACGTCGTGCTCGCCTTCACCCGGCCCGGCTGAACAAACCCAGCGCACAGCCGCGGCACCCGCGGACCGAGGGCAGCGATCTCCACCCCCCCCGCCCGGCTTCGGCGGCCACAACGTCGTGCTCGCCTTCACCCGGCCCGGCTGAGCAGCCCCATGCGCTGGGCGAGCAGTGCCGCGTGCATCCTGTTGGGCTGTCCCAGTTTCGCGAGGACGTGCGAGACGTGGGACTTGACGGTGGCGCAGGTGAGGTAGAGCTCGCGCGCTATTTCGTCGTTGCTGCGGCCGCGCGCCATCCTGACGAGCACCTGGCGTTCCCGGTCGCTGAGCAGCCCCAGCCCACGGTCCAGCTCCTCGGCCGGGGGCACGATCTCGAACCGGTCCAGCAGACGTCCCGTCACCTCGGCGCAGAGGTAGGCGTGGCCCCGCGCCACAGCACGCACCGCGGCGAGCAGCTCCTCCCGGCTCGACCGCTTGAGCAGGAAGCCTCGCGCGCCGTCGCTCAGCACCCGGTGCAGCTGCTCGTCGGTGTTCTCCACAGCAAGAACGATGACGCCGGTTGCGCACGTCCGGAGTCGCGCTACCGCGGTGACGTCTGCGGTGATCACCACGTGCGGCCGATGTCTCTGCGCGAGCAGCAGTCCTTCGGCCGCACGAGCCGTGTCCCCCACCACGACCACGTCGGCGTCCTCTTCCAACGCGTGCCGGAACCCGGTGCGGACCAGGACCTCGTCATCGATGAGCAGCACGGAGACGAGCATCAGTGCCCCATTCCCATGCCACCGTCGACGGGCAGGATGGCCCCCGTCACGTACCGCGCCGAGTCACCGGCCAGCCACACCACCGCCGCGGCGACCTCCTCGGGTTCGGCGAAGCGGCGCAACGGGATCGAGTCCCGGTACTGCTTGCCGTACTGCTCGGGCAGCGACGAGGTCATGTCGGTGTTGACGTACCCCGGCGCGACGACGTTCGCGGTCACGCCGCGACTGCCCAGTTCACGGGCGAGTGAGCGAGCGAGGCCGATCAGCCCCGCCTTGCTCGCGGCGTAGTTGGTCAGACCGGCGCTGCCGTACATCCCGACCACCGAGGAGATGAAGATCATCCGGCCGTTCCGGGCCCGCGTCATCGGCGTGGCGGCCCGCCGGGCACAGCGCCACGCACCGGTGAGATTCGTGTCGAGCACCGAGGTGAACCTGTCCTCGGTCATCCGGGTGATGAGGGTGCTGTCGGTGATCCCGGCGTTGGCCACGAGCACCTCCACGGGTCCCAGTTCCGACTCGACCGCCGTGAACGCCGCGTCGACCTGCTCTCCTTCGGTCACGTCGCACTTCACGCCGAACGCGCCCGTCGGGCACTCGCCACCTCGATGGGTCACCGCCACCTTCGCGCCGTCGCAGAGAAACGCCTCCGCGATCGCCCTGCCGATACCCCTGTTGCCTCCGGTCACCAGCACTGTGCGGGTCATCGTGTGCTCCTTTTGGATCATCGGCGTCCGGGTGATGCCGCAGGTCGGTGTCCCGGCCGCCCCTATCGTGGGATCGGATTCGGGCACCGGCGCCCTCAACCTGGTTCGAGGTTAGGGAGATCAACGGTGCCGCCTGCTGGCCGTCACGGCCGACCTGTTGACCTTTCCGGCCATCCGCAGCGGTTCCGTCGTGGCGCGGCCGGCGTGCGGGCGATGGTCGAGGTCGGCGCCGAGCACGGCGTGGACGCGCGGAAGTGCTTGCACGACACCGGGATCTCGCCCGCGATGCTGCACGGCGACACGGTGGTGAGCGGGACGCAGGAACTCGCCGTCGCGGCCAACCTCGTCACGGCGACCGGCAGCGCGTCCGGCGTCGGACTCGCGGTCGGCGAGCGCCTTTCGTTGCGCGCCTATGGTGTCTGGGGCTTCGCGATGCTGACCTGCCCGACGGTCCGCGGTGCCGTCGAGTTCGGCATGCGGTACCTGCCGCTCACCTACGCGGTCACCGGTCTGGACATGCGGGTGTCAGGCGGCGAGGCCAGTCTGATCGTGGACGACGAGGGTTCCTCGGCGGCGCTGAGGCCGTTCCTCGTCGAGCGGGAGATCGCGGTCACGGCGGGCATCCTCCGCACCATCCTCGGCGAGTCGCCCCCGTCGATGCGCGTGGAGTTCCGCGTCCCCCGTGCGGTGTCCGTCGACTACGAGAAGGCGCTCAGGACACCAGTGCGGTTCGACGCGCCGCACAACGCGATCGTCACCGACATCGCCGTGCTGGATCTTCCGCTGCCCCAGTCGGATCCGCTCACCATGACGGTGTGCGAGCGCGCGTGCCGCTCGCTGCTGAGCGAACGCTGCTCCCCCTGCGTCGCGCAGAACGTGCGGACGATCATCGCGGAAGGAGTGACCGACGCCGAACTCATCGCCGCACGCCTGCACCTGTCGGCCCGCACGCTGCGCCGGCATCTCGCCGGGGAAGGGACGTCACTGCGCCACCTCCTGGACGAGGTCCGGCGCGCCAAGGCGATCGAGCTCATGACCATGCACCGCCTCAGCGTCGAGCAGATCGCGCTGCGCCTGGGCTATGCCGACGCCGCCACGTTCATCCGCGCGTTCCGCAGATGGACGGGCACCACGCCCGGTGCCCATCCGAGCCGCCACAAATGGTCTTGAGGGAGTCGCCGGCCGCTCGATCACCGCACCGCGAGTCTCCCCGGGCAGCACCGGCCGGCTCCGGGACTACGGGCCGGCGAGCGAGTCCACCCGGTCGATCAGGTGCTGTGCGTCCGTGTTGTGGTGGTGTCGGCTCGCTGCGCGAGTTCGGTGTAGATGACGCCGGTGAGCCCGGACAGGTCGGTTCGGTCGTAGAAGGCCAGCCAGGACGGCGGTGTGGCCGGGGCGGCCTGGTCGAAGGCGTCCACGGCTCGGCCGAGCAGCCGCAGTGCGTCGTCGGCCCGGCCGAGCGTGGCGTGCGCCCAGGCTTGGTTGGCCAGCAGGAGAGAGGTCGCCAACGTCGCACGGCGGTCGCGCGCGACGTGCTCCCCCCTCTGGAAGTCGGTCAGGGCCTGGGCAGAATCGTTGTGGTGCAGGTGGACCCTGCCGATCCGGTAGTAGATGTTGGCGGTCAAGTCGCCGGCGTCACCGGACGACGCCAGCTCGAGTGCCCGCGTGAAATGGGCCAGGGCGGCCTGTGTCGAAGCAGGTCCACCCCGCGAGGTTGTGCAGATCCGCCACGGCGTTGCACAAGCGCGTCCGCACCTCGTACGGGGCGGCGCCCGCGAGCATGCGACGGGCGGTGCTCAGCTCGGCCAGCACCTTCTGCATCCACCGCACACCTCGACCAAGGACGAGCATCGCCCAGGCGCGACGTCAACCAGATCCGCGGTTGGATGGAATCCTGACCGGGCTGGGCTCAAGCGCGCGACATCTCGTGACCCCGGGTCGGCAGGCCGAGCAGACTGAGGCGGTCGAAGTCCTCGTCTGGCAGATCGACGTTCACCGCGCCGGCGTTCTCCTCGAGGTGGCGCAGGGAGGACGTGCCGGGGATGGGGAGCATGACCTTCGACCGGCGCAGCAGCCACGCCAGTGCGACCTGCGCCGGGGTGACTCCGAGCCGGCGGGCGACCTCGGTCACGGGTGAGTGCGACCGCACGCTTGGCGCGATCGGCAGCCAGGGCAGGAACGCGATGCCGTGCCGCTCGCAGTGCACCAGCACGTTCTCCGAGCGCCGGTCGTCGAGGTTGTACCGGTTCTGCACGCTCACGATCGGGGTGATCCGCCCAGCTTCGACGATCTGCTCCACGGACACCTCGGACAGCCCGACGTGCCGCACTTTTCCTTCGTCCTGCAGCTGCTTCAACGCGCCGATCTGATCGGCCAGCGCCACCGCGGGGTCGATCCGGTGCAGCTGGAACAGGTCGATGCGCTCGACCCGCAGCCGGCGCAGGCTCAGCTCGGCCTGCTGGCGCAGGTACTCCGGCCGACCGAGCGGGATCCACTCGTCGCCGGGGTGGCACTGGCCGGCCTTGGTGGCCACCACGACGCCGTCGGGGTACGGGTGAAGGGCCTCGGCCAGCAGCTCCTCGTTGCGGCCGAGGTCGTAGGAGTCGGCGGTGTCGATGAAGGTGATGCCGAGGTCGACCGCGCGGCGGGCCAGGGCGTGCGCGGCGGCCGGGTCGTCCGCCGGCAGCCGCATGGCGCCGAAACCCAGCTGGTGGACCGGAAGGTCGCCGCCGAGGACGAGGTGGTGACGGTCGGGATGCACAGATTCTCCTCGCGAGTGTCGGTTCCTGCGGCACCGACACTGCCGTCCCAGCGTTGCTAAGACAATCGAAACATTCTTCGCGCGACCGCGTAGCATCGCTAATGTGTTGAACCTGGAACGCCTGCGGACCCTCCACGCGGTGTCCACCACGGGATCGGTCCGCGGCGCCGCCGAGGCGCTGCACGTGACCACCTCGGCGGTGTCGCAGCAACTGTCCAGGCTGGAGCGCGAGGTCGGCCAGCGCCTGCTGGAGAAGCAGGGGCGCGGCATCCGCCTCACCGACGCCGGCGAACTGCTCGCGGAGCACGCGGGCAGGCTGCTGCAGCAGGTCGAACTCGTCGAGATGGACCTCGCCGGGCACCGCGGCGCGGTGGCCGGATCGCTCACCGTGGCCGCGTTCGCCACGGCCGCCCGCGGCCTGCTGCCGACGGTGCTGCACACGTTGCGGCAGCGGCACCCGGACCTGTCCGCGCGGCTCGCGGAACTGGAACCCACCGAGTCGATCGCACAGCTGCGGCACGCCGACATCGACATCGCGGTCGTGCAGGACTGGCCTGAGCAGCCCCTCACGGTGCCCGACGGGATCTCCTGCGCCCCGCTGCTGGAAGACGTTCTCGATGTGGCCCTGCCCGCCGAACACCCGTTCGCCGACCGGGCCACCGTCACCCTGGACGAGCTGGGCGATGAGGACTGGGTGGGCTGGCCCAGCGACGAGATCTGCCACGGCTGGCTCGAGAACACCCTGCGCCGCAACGGAATCGAGCGCCGAGTCAGGCACACCGCCTCGGAGCACTCCACCCAGCTCGCGGTGGTGGCGGCGGGGCTCGGCGCCGCGATCATCCCCCGGCTCGGGCGCGGCCCCGCACCGGTCGGTGTCCGGTTCGTGCGGTTGCACCCGCCACCCCGGCGACGGGTGTTCGCGTTGTGGCGCAACAGCACCACGAACCGCCCCGCTTGCCGGGCGGCGCTGCGCGCCCTGCAGGACGCCGCCCGGCAGTGCGACACCGACAACGTGGCCGAGCGCGGGTCGCCGAGCCGATGACCCGGTTGGAGAACCCGGCGGCGTTCAACGCGGTCCTCGACAAGTTCGTCAGCTGACGGCACCGATCTCGGCCATCGAATACGTCACGGCAGGGTGCCGTTGCGGCGCAGGTGGTTTCGCGCGTGCTCGATGGCCTCGGGCGTGCTGGCGAACGTGCGCACCCCGTGGGTTTCCAGCTGGCGGCGGTGCTCCTCGCGCACGCCGGAGAGCAGCACGGTGACGCCCCTGTGTTCCAACCTCTCGACGGCGTCGCGCAGGACCAGCACCCCGGTGCCATCCATTGTGGACACGCGGGACATGCGCAGGATCACCACGGAGACCGCCGCGATCTCGGTGAGTTCCAGCAGGAAGCGATGTGCGGCGGCGAAGAACAGCGGTCCGTCCAACCGGTAGGCGACGATGTGCTGGGCGAGCAGTTCATGCTCCTCCACGGTGTGATCGCCGGGCTCCAGCGGTTCCTCGTCGATCCGTGCCGACCTGGCGACGGCGCGCAGTGCCAGTGCTCCCGCCACGACGAGGCCGACGATCACGGCGGTGACGAGGTCGAGTGCCAGCGTCGCGATCGCGGTGAGGGCGAGCACCACCGCGTCGGAACGGTTCGCGCGCATCAGGACCCGGACCGAACCGACCTCGACCATCCGCACCGCGGTGGCGAGCAGAACGCCGGCCAGCACGGCCAACGGGATGCGTCCGACCACCGGCGCCGCCACCAGCATGATCACGGCCAGCGTCACCGCGTGCACCAGGGCCGCCAGTCGCGAGCTCGCACCCGACCGGACGTTGACCGCCGTCCTCGCGATCGCCGCGGTCGCGGGCACGCCGCCGAACATCGGTGTGATGACGTTCGCGATGCCCTGGCCGAAGAGCTCGCGGTCCGGGTCGTGCCGCTGGTTCACGCTCATGCCGTCGGCGACCGTCGCTGACAGCAGGCTCTCCAGGGCGGCGAGCGCGGCCACGGCGATCGCGGACGGCAGCAGCGACCACAGCGCGCCCAGGTCCAGAAAGGACAGTGACGGCGCGGGCAGCAACGCGGGCAACGTGCCGATTCGGGGCACGGACAGGGACCAGATCTCCGCCACCGCTGTTCCCGCCCCCACGGCCAGCAGCGAGAAGGGAATCGCCGGTTTCCAGCGCGCGCCGACGAGCATGATCACGACGACTCCGCCCGCGAGGGCGACGGCAGGCAGAGCCGGGCCGGACCCGAACGCCTTCACAGCGCTCACCACGACGTTGTGCCCGGCGGGAGTGGGCACACCGAGTGCCGCGGGGATCTGTTGCAACGCGATGACCGCGGCGATGCCGAGGGTGAAGCCCTCGACCACCGGAGCCGGCACGTACCGCATGTAGCGCCCGGCTCTGGCCACCGCCAGGGCGAGGAGCAGCACGCCGGCGAGCAGGCCGACGGTCAGCACACCGCCCGGCCCGAACGTCGCGACGATCGGCACCAGCACCACGGTCATCGCGCCGGTCGGCCCGGACACCTGCAGGCTCGAGCCGCCGAAGACCGCGGCCAGGGCGCCTGCCACGATCGCGGTCGCCAGTCCGGCGGCAGCACCGAGGCCCGACGCCACCCCGAATCCCAGTGCCAGCGGCAACGCCACGACCGCGACCGTCAGACCAGCGACCACATCTCTCGGCGTCGCGGCCGACCAGTCCGCCTTGACCGGCAGGAAAGCTCTCACGCGGAGTCCTCGCGCAACTGCGCGAGCAGCTCGTTCTGCCCGACCAGCAGCTCGGTGAGGATCCTCCTGGCCGCCTTCATCAGATCGGCCACGTCCGCGCCCGCGAGGGCGTACACCACCGTCGAACCCTCGCGAGTCGCCGTCACGATGCCGGACCTGCGCAACACGGCCAGCTGCGCGGAGAGGTTGGACGCCTCGACCTCGATCTCGGTCAGCAGGTCACGCACCGCCTTCGGGCCGTCCTGCAACAGCTCCAGCACCCGGATGCGCACCGGGTGGCCGAGCATCCGGAAGAACTCGGCCTTCGCCTGGTACAGCGGAACCGGCACCGCTCAGCCCTCCTCGGGCGCGTCGACCGGCACCCCGTGTTCAGCCGCCAAGCGCCGCAGGTTGGCGAGGTCAGCGCCGTGCACCTCCGCCGCGTACTCGTCCTGCTGCTCCACCGCCCGCCGCACTGCCTGCTCCGCCTGCTCAACGCGGATGAGCAGGCTGTCCACGAACTCGTTCACGCGACCACAACCTGTCGAATTGAAGAATTCTTCAATTCGACACTCTACAACTCCGCCGGCTCCAGTGCGCCGGCAGGACGCTCGGCGAACCGGCGGTCAGCTCCCCGCGCGCACGGGTTCGGTGGTGAACTCGACGTCGGTCACGCCTGCGACCGCGCGGACCAGCACGTCGACCACGTGCCGTTCGGTGGCGCTGTTGCCCTTGTCCAGGATGGACACCTTGCCGTCGCTCACCGCGACCTGCCACCGTTGCGCGCCACCGACCATGCCGAGCCGGTTGTGGATCTCGGCCTCGACGACCCAGTCCGCGCGGGTGATGGAGCGCAGCATGTCGCGGCGGGTCACGATGCCGGCGAGGTGGCCCTCACGGACGACCGGCACGCTGCGCACACCGTGGTCGAGCATCAGGGCGGCGACCTCGGCCAGATCGGTGTTCGGGCTCACGGTCACCGGGGACTTCGTCATCACCTGGGCGACCGCGTCCGCGGGCACCTGCCTGGCTTTGACGGGTTCGCCGTGCACCAGCCCCCTCGGATCCTGAGGCAGGCGATCTCGCAGCAGATCGGCCTCGCTGACCATGCCGACCAGCGTGCCCGAGGCGTCGACCACGGGCAGGGCGGTGAACCCACGTTCGGCGAGCAGCTGGGCCGCATCGCGCGCCGGCGTGCCCTGTTCGACGACCACGACGTCCGTCGTCATCACATCTCGAGTCCTCATGACGCTCCTCAGCCGAAAATCTCGGTCTGACGGGTGTGCGTGGTGTCGTTCCACCCAGCCCGCAGTCGGTTGTGCACTTCCACCACGCCCGGCAGGGCGCGCACGAGGTGTCCGGCGATCTCGACCTCGCTCTGCCGCTCCAACTTCCCTTGCAGCGTCACCACACCGCCGGTCACCGCGATGTAGAGGGGGTCGGGATCCACCCACAGCATCCGGCCGAAGACCTCGTCGCGGATCGTCGTGCGCAGTTCGTCGTCCTCACGCACGAAGAGCTTCAGCAGGTCGCGGCGGGACAGCACGCCGACCAGCGCGCCGTCGGAGTCCACGACGAAGAGCCTGCGCACGCCGGCGGCTGGCAGTTCACGGGCGGCCGCGCTGGCGGCGAGGTCCGGCGAGATGGTCCTGACCGGCGACGTCATCACGTCGCGGGCGGTCACCCCGCTCGCCTGCTCCCAGCGGTGCTTCGTCGCGCGGCCCGCGAACACACCGGGCGCTTCCGCGGTGCCGCCGCGGAACTCCTCCTTGGGCAGCAGATCGGCTTCCGAGACGACACCGACCGGACAGCCGCCGTCGAGCACGGGGACCGCGCTGATCCCGTTGTCCTCCAGCAGCCGCACGAGGCCCTTGAACGGGCACTCGACGTCTGCGGTGATCACCTCGTGTGTCATCAGCGAGGCGACTGTCGGTTCACGCATGACACCCTCCGGCGATCCTCGGTTCGTTGTGTGACCAAGCCTTGTCGGCGACGTAGCGGTCAAACACCCGCCAAGGGCGTGGGCGGGACGGGACGTTCCGATCCTGGCGAGAGGACCGAAGGACCCTGCGTAAGCGGGATCTCGTGGTGTTCAGCTCGGGTGAGTGCCTCGGGTCCCGGCCAGGCCGGGACGTAGGCCCCTCTCCAGCGGGCGCCCGTGCTGCGAGCTTCAAGGCAGGACTTCAACGTGGAGGTGAGCGGGATGGACCGCGGTCAGCCCGACGAGACGACGGTACGAGCGGCGGTAGCGCTGGCAGGACGGGCGCCGTCCGTGCACAACTCCCAGCCGTGGCGCTGGGAAGTCGGTGCGCGCAGCCTGCACCTGCACGCCGACCGCACGCGCGGCCTGCCCGCGACCGATCCGCTGGGCGCAGACCTGATCATCAGCTGCGGGGCGGCGTTGCACCACCTGCGGGTCGGGCTCGCGGCGCTCGGCTGGCGTGCGAGGGTCCACCGGCTGCCCAACCCCGCCCTGCCCGACCACCTCGCGGCGATCGAGTTCCAGCCGTTCGAACCGAAGGAGTCGCACGTCGCTCTCGCCGCCGCGATCCCGCGCAGGCGCAGCGATCGGCGCGCTTTCTCGTCCTGGCCCGCCCCCGACGAGATCCTCCAGCAACTCGTGATGAACGCCCGCGCCGAAGGAGTCGACGCCCACATCCTCACCGGCAAGGCGCACGACGAACTGCTGATCGCGATCGGCAAGGCCGCCGGCATCCAGGAGGCCGACCCCGCCTACCAGGCCGAGATCCGGCAATGGAGCGGCGTCCATCCCGGTGCGTCGGCCGGTGTTCCCGCCGCCAACATCCCCGCGGGGTCCCACCAGTACGGCGACCTCCGGATGCGCGAGTTCGCGCCGGGATCGTTGCCGCAAGGCGGTCCCAGCCTGCTGGGTGAGGACGCGGGAACGCTGCTCGTGCTGAGCACCTCGTCCGACGACGACCTGTCCCGGCTGCGGGCCGGCGAAGCGACCAGCGCGGTGCTGCTGGAAGCCACCGCCGCGGGTCTGGCGAGCTGCCCGCTCAGCCAGCCGCTGGAGGTCCTGGAGACCAGGGACCTGGTGCGCGACGAGGTCCTCGGCGGCGCCTCCTGCCCGCAGCTGGTGATCCGCGTCGGCTGGACCGCGTTCAACGCCGACCCGCTGCCCGCCACGCCCCGCCGTCCCGTCATCGACCTCCTCCGCGGCCAGGAGCCGAAGTGACCACCTACCTCCGCGACTTCAGCACGCTCGGCAAGAGCGACACCGCCGTCGCCGGTGGCAAGGGCGCCAATCTCGGTGAACTCACCCGTGCGGGGCTGCCGGTGCCGCCCGGCTTCGTCGTCACCGCCGAGGCGTTCCGCACGTCCATGAAGCAGGTTCGCGAGGACATCGCCGCGGAACTCACCATCGCGCTCGACCGCGGTACTTCGCCGCAGCGGCTGGAGGAGTGCGCCGAGCGGATGCGTGAGCTGGTGCGCAAGGCGGGTGTCTCCGACGACGTGCGGCACGCGGTGTTGCAGGCGTACCGCGACCTCGGCCAGAACGAGTCCGTGGCAGTCCGGTCCTCGGCCACCTCGGAGGACACCGCCGGTGCGTCGTTCGCGGGGATGAACAGCACGTTCACCAACACCCGAGGCGCGCACGCCCTGCTGGACCGGCTGCTGGACTGCTGGGTCTCGTTGTTCGGCACCCGCTCGATCGCCTACCGGGCCGAGCAGGGCATCACCGACGAACCCGCGATCGCCGTCGTCGTGCAGAGGATGGTGAACTCCGAACGCTCCGGTGTCATGTTCACCGCCGATCCCTCCAGCGGTGACCGCGACAAGATGCTCGTCGAAGCCTCGTTCGGACTTGGTGAGGTGGTGGTCAGCGGATCCGTCGAGCCGGACACGTACGTGTTGCGCCGCAACGGTGATGCCGTCTCCCTTGTGGACACTCGTGTCGGCCGCAAGACGCACAAGATCGTGCGCGGCGCGAACGGCAACGACGAGCGGATCGAACTCACCGCCGAGGAGTCGCACGCTCAGGTGCTCACCGACGCCGAGGTCGTCGCGATCGGGCAGCTGGGCATGCGCGTGCAGCGGCACTACGGCGAGCCGCAGGACACCGAGTGGGCTGTCGCCGACGGCAAGACATGGCTCGTGCAGTCCCGGCCGATCACAACCCTGCCGGACGAGGCACCGACGTCGACTGGTCCGTTGGTCGCCGGGCTAGCCGCGTCTCCAGGCATCGCCTCAGGCCGCGTCCGGGTGCTGCGCTCCCCCGACGAAGGTGGCCGGTTGCGGGACGGCGAGGTGCTGGTCGCCGAGATGACCAACCCCGACTGGGTGCCGACGATGCGCCGGGCGTCCGCCGTGGTCACCGATGGCGGTGGCATCACCTGCCACGCCGCCATCGTGGCGCGCGAACTGCGTGTGCCGTGCGTGGTCGGCACCGGTTCGGCGACCACGGTGTTGAAGGAAGGCCAGCTGATCACGGTCGACGGCAGCTCCGGAGAGGTCCGTGCGGGCTCGGCGCCGATCACCACCGCACCGCGCATCGTCGCCCCGGTGGTGCAGGCGAACGAAGCCCTCGGCACGCGCGTGTACGTGAACCTCGCTCTGCCCGAACACGCTGCCGAGGTGGCCGCGATGCCGGTGGACGGCGTCGGTCTGCTGCGGGCGGAGTTCATGCTCACCGAAGCGCTCGGTGCCGAGCACCCACGCCGGTTCCTGGCGCGGCGCGGTCCCGAGGACTTCATCGGCGCCATGGCGTCGTCGCTGCTGCAGATCACCCACGCGTTCGCGCCACGTCCGGTCATCTACCGA